>CAMDDX010000123.1 GCA_945893075.1 Planctomyces sp. SH-PL62
GTTGGCTACGACGCTTTGCCATCACGCGACTCAAGCATCATCCGCTCAAAGAAAGTCTGCGAGGCAAGATGCAAATCGCCGGCTGGAACGACGACTTCCTCGCGGAAGTCCTCACAGGTCAACAACTTTGATACGCGCTGGCCGTGCGGGCAGTGCTGCTCGACCGCGTCGGCGGGTTACATGATCTGACGCTCGGCTCGGTCACGCTCAATCCGACGACCAGTCGCTTTCAGTCGCTGCCGATGACGGAGCTGCGCAATCAATTGTCGCGCGAGTTCGGCAAGGAATTCGAGATCGGGAGCACGCGGCACTACGTCGTGATCGCACCATCCGGCCGAGCCGCTGAATACGCCGCGGTCTTTGAAGAGCATTACACAACGCTGCAACGCTACTTCAAGACACGCAGCTTCACGCTGACCGAACCGCAATTTCCGATGATCGCGGTCGTGTTTGCGACGCAAAAGCAGTTTATCGAGTATGCCAATCAAGATGGCTCGAAGGTGATGGCCAACATGCAGGGTTACTACTCGCCGCGCACGAATCGCGTGGCGCTGTTCGAGACGGCCAGTAAGTCGGTCGCAGTCTCGGCGATTGATTCGCATTCGGCGTCCCGGTCTCCTGTGTTCGGCGCGATCAAGACCGACTTGAAGGAGACGATGATTCACGAGGCGACGCATCAGGTGGCCTACAATATCGGCCTGCACTCGCGAGTCGGCGAGACTCCGCGCTGGGTCGTGGAAGGCATGGCGACCGTCTTCGAACCGGAAGGCATGCGCAATTCTGCGGCCGGCAATTCGGCCAAGCAGCGGCTCAATTGGGAACGCTACGTCGTGTTTCAGAACTTCGTGCAGACCAAACGCCGCCCGCCGAAGTCGCTGCGGTCGTTCATCGAGTCGGAGGATTTGTACGAATCCTCGGTGCTCGACTATTACGCGCAGTCGTGGGCGCTGACGTTCTTCCTGGTGGAGACTCGGCCGCGGAATTACTCGGCGTATCTGAAACGCATCGCTGCTCGCGATCCGTTCGCCGAGTATCCGGCGAAGGAGCGGCTCGCCGACTTCAAAGAGACGATTCACGCCGACGTCGATTGGCTCGACATGCAACTCGTGAAGTACATCGACGGGGTGAAGTAGCCGCGTTTCGCCAGAACGCGGGACGCCCGCACTCTGGCGAGTGCGGCTACGAGGACAGCTACATGTTCGGGCTATTCGAGAATCCGCCGGTCCATTCGGCTCGCTTCTCTTTCGGGCGAGCGGATTCGTAGGCGGGAATCCTGTATTCCGGCAGCATTGTGTCGATGCGGAGCTCGATGTTCGTCAGTTGTTCGCCTTGATCGCGCGTGACGAACGTGAAGGCGTAGCCTTTTTCGTCGGACGATAATCGGCCGGTGCGGCCGACGCGGTGGACGTAGTCGTCGCAGTACTCCGGGACGTCGTAGTTGATGATGTGTGAGATGCCGCTGATGTCGATGCCTCGGCCGACGACGTCGGTGGCGATCAACATGCGGACTTCGCCGGCGCGGAACGCCTTCATCACGCGATCGCGGTGTGTTTGAGGCAGGTCGCCGTGCAGGATCGCGACGTCGGGCAGCTTCCGAGCGAACCTTGCGTGTAACCGGTCGGCTCCCCGTTTCGTGCGCAGGAAGACCAGCACTTGCTGCGGTCGCTGATCGAGCAGCAGCCGAGCCAGTGTCTCCATCTTTCGGTCTTCATCGACCGTCAGGTAATACTGCTCGACGGTCTTGACCGCGATGCCGTTCGTCGAGCAATCCACTTTCTGCGGCGACTTCATGTAGCGATTAGCCAACCGTTCGACCGGTTCCGGCAGCGTGGCGGAGAGCAGCATCGTCTGCCGTTCGGTGGGGCAGCGACGCAGGATTTTTTCAATGTCGGGACGGAAGCCGATGTCGAGCATCCGATCGGCCTCATCCAAGATCACGACTTTGAGTTGATCCAATCGCAGACATCCGCGCTCGATCAAGTCGATGATTCTGCCGGGCGTGCCGATCGCCACCTGCACTCCTTTTTCGAGTTCGTTCATCTGCGAGCGGATTGGCCGGCCGCCGACGATGCAGACGCTGCGGCACATCGACGAATAGCTCAGCCGTTTGCATTCCATGGCGATTTGTTCGCTCAGCTCACGCGTGGGGGCGAGCACGAGGGCTTGGACGGCGCGATTGTCGAAGTCCAATCTTTCGAGCAATGGCAGGACGAACGCGGCGGTCTTGCCGGTTCCAGTGTGCGCTTGCCCGATGCAATCGACGCCGGCCATCGCGAGTGGAATGAATGCGGCTTGGATCGGGCTGGGTTTTTCAAATTGAACGTTTTGGAGGGCGTTCAGCGTCGGTTGGCTCAAGCCGAGATCGGCGAACGAAACCGAAGGGCTGGGGGCGGATGTCGTCAAACTCAAACTCCTGAAATTGCTGTCATTTGTTCTTGGCGGGCGAAGATACCCGCGTGGGCGGCGAGCGTCAATTTGCGGGTCGTGCGGTCGCATTGGCCATTGGTCAGGGGTCGGGGGCGCACGACGCGCTTTGCGCGCGAGCCGGGGTCAGGTGTTCTGATTTCTGTTTTGGCCATGGAATTGCCGTCGATGGTCGTTGCCTGACACGTTTCCAATCCACACTTGGTTCCGTTTGTGACGCCAAAACAGAAATCAGAACACCTGACCCCTCGCCTGTTCGTCATGTATCCGGGACAAGGCAATTGGATTCCGCAGGCGGTTCGACTATCACATTCAACGAGGTTGTCTGATCGCAGGCAAAACGCCTGCACGACGAACAGGAGATGTCTCGTGAGCACAGCGCCGGCGGAAATCACAATCGAAATGATGCGGCAGTCGCTGACGGCGGCGGTCGTGTCGGATGCGTTGGACGGTTTGGGACACCGGCGGCATACGCCAGCCGTACCGTTACGGCCGCTGACGGTCTGCGACGGAGTGCTCGTCGGCCGGTGTCGGACGACCTTGTGGGCCGATATGGCGCATCCCGATCCAAAACCCTACGAGTTGGAGTTGCAGGCGGTTGATGCGTGTCAGGCGGACGACGTCTTGATCTGCGCGGCGAACGGCTCAAACCGATCGGGGATCTGGGGCGAGTTGCTGAGCACGGCAGCTCGTAATCGAGGATGTGTCGGCGCGATCGTGGATGGCATGGTCCGCGATGTTCGGCAGATGACGACGATGGGCTTTGCCGTCTGGGCGCTGGGAACGAATCTGCTCGACAGCCTGCATCGGCAGCGTGTGATCGACGTGGATGTGCCCGTCGAAGTCGGCGGGATCGAGTTTCGTTCCGGTGACTTGGTAATCGCGGACGTGGATGGCGTGGTCGTCGTGCCGCGCGAATTGGAAGTCGAAGCGATCCGCCGAGCTTGGGAAAAGGTGTACGCGGAGAATGTCACTCGCGATGCGATCCGCGGAGGAATGCTGGCCAGTGAGGCATACCGGAAGTACGGTGTGCTGTGAATGAGGGGTTGGGGACTAGGGGCTTGGGATTAGGGAACACAACATGGCATGGCGAGTGGGATTTATCGGTTCGGGGCAGATGGCGACGGCGTTGGCTCGCGGGTTGATCGCGGCGGGGTTCACCTCGTCCGATCAGATTGTCGCCAGCGATGTGGTCCCGGCGGCGCGGGAGCACTTTGCGCAAGCAACGAAAGCCAGCGCGGTCGGATCGAATGCGGAGGTCGTGGCTGCTTCGCAAATCGTGATCCTGGCAATCAAGCCGCAGCAGATGAGCGGTGTGTTGGCGGAGTTGAAGGGCAAGGTCACGTCGCAGCATTTGGTGATCTCGATCGCGGCGGGCGTGCCGCTGAAGACGTTGATCGCTGGGTTGGGCGAGCAAGCTCGGTTGGTGCGCGTGATGCCGAACACGCCGTGCTTGGTAGGAGCCTCGGCCAGCGGCTTCGCGATTGGCGGCGCGGCGACGAAGGATGACGCGGTGCTCGTCGAGCAATTGCTGTCGGCGGTGGGAGTGGCGGTCGCGGTCGATGAAAAGTTACTGGATGCGGTGACCGGGCTGTCGGGCAGCGGGCCGGCTTACGTGTATCAAATCATCGAAGCGCTGAGCGACGGTGGAGTGCGCGTCGGCTTGCCGCGTGAGGTGGCGACGAAGCTGGCGGCTCAAACATTGTTCGGCGCAGCGAAGATGGTGCTCGAAACGGGACAGCATCCGGGAGTTCTCAAGGATGCCGTGACCTCGCCCGGCGGGACCACGATTGCCGGCCTGCATGCGCTCGAACGGGGCGGACTGCGTGCGGCGTTGATGAACGCGGTCGAGTCGGCGACGAATCGGTCGAAAGAACTGGGGCAGTTGTCGTGAGGTGGCTCGGATGACGGATCGCACCCCAGAGAACATGCCTCGCGACGCTGGCACGAGCGCCGCGGACCCGTCGCTGACGCACACGGTCTCGCAGAGTCAGATCATCGGCAACGCACCGGTCAGCGGGTTTCTGCGTGTCGCGGATTTGCAGGACAAGATGCTCGGCGAGTTCCGGCTGTTGCGGCGTGTGGGCGGCGGCGGCATGGCGGAAGTGTGGCTGGCGGAGCAAACGTCGCTCAAGCGGCAAGTCGCCGTGAAGGTCATGAAGCCGGCGACTCAAGCGGATGAAACTTGCCGCAAGCGATTCGAGCAAGAAGCGTTCGCGACCGCCGGGCTGAATCATCCGAGCATCGTCCAGGTTTACGCGATTGGCGAAGCGGACGGCGTGCGGTACATCGCTCAGGAGTATGTCGCCGGCATGAATATGCGGGACTACATCCTCAAGAAGGGTCCGCCACCGGTCCACATCGCGGTGCATTTGATGAAGCAAGTGGCTGCCGCGCTGCAAGCGGCGGCTGAACGCGGGATCGTGCATCGCGACATCAAGCCGGAGAACATCCTGCTGACTCGCAAAGGAGTCGCGAAGGTGGTCGATTTCGGATTGGCTCAGCTCACGCAAGGGGGCGACCTGCGGCTGACTCAGGCGGGCATGACGATGGGCACGCCGCTCTACATGAGCCCGGAGCAAGTGCAGGGGTTGAAGGTCGATCAACGCAGCGATTTGTATTCGTTGGGAGCGACGTTCTTTCACCTATTGGCCGGTCGGCCGCCGTTCCGTGGCGACACAGCGCTCGCGGTCGCGTATCACCAAGTTCATACGCCGCCGCCGTCGCTGACGGACTCACGGCCGGACGTCTCGACCTCGCTCAGTCGGCTGATTCAGCGGCTGTTGGCCAAGCAGCCCGACGACCGATACCCGTCGGCTCAGGCGTTATTGCAAGAGTTACGAGAACTCGACAAACGGGGCGAGCACGAAAGTGATTTTGCGATACCGATCGAATCCGCGACGGAGAAAACGGATCAGCCTGCCGTCCGACGTTGGGCCGAGTGGCGAGCCTGGTTGAATCCCACGGCGCATCCGTGGGCAGCGTTCGTGATCTGGGGACTGCTCTTGGTCACGACCTTTGCCGCTGTCGGCCGACGGTCGGTGCGGGGACCGTCCACGATGGCGAATTCTCCGGGAGGCAAGCTGGCACACGTTGAACGTCAGCCGACCATCGCACGGCAACTAGATCTCGCTCGCAAGGCCGGCACCGATGACGCTTGGTGGGCGGTGCTGCGGTACTTCGAAGGCAACGATCCCGAAAAGCATTTCGCGCGGCAAGAACTGATCCCGCGGTTGTTTCAGCAGCAACGATTGGCCGAGGCGGAGCGGCTGTGTGGGGAAGTACTGGAGGCCAGCAACGCTCCGCAATCCGCCGTCGTCACCGCTTGGGCGGGACGCGCTTTGGGGCTGACACTGCAAGGCCGCATGGCCGACGCCGAACGAATCGAGCAACAACACCTGAAAGCCCACGGGGAAGAGATCCAGCGGCCGTTGGGAGCGTGGCTGGACGAGTCGCTGCGACGCCGGCGAAGTCCGCCGCCTCCATCACGTGGGTCCGAAACGACGGATAGGAACCGGCGTCGCTTCTAGCGAGCCGCCAAATTGGCAATCACTGTCGCTGATATCGCTAATCGGTGGCTTCACGGAGGCTGTCGGTCGCGTGCGGGAGCAGTCCAAATCGGTCGGTTTGGCAGCCCACGGCTCCAGGATGGCCTCTCATTACTCCGGGATGATGACACACCACTCCGGGATGATGACACACAGCCCCAGGATGGCAGCCCACGACTCCAGGATGCTCCCTCACGACTCCAGGATGCTCACACACGGCTCCAGGATGCTCACACACGGCTCCAGGATGCTTCCTCACGACTCCAGGATGCTCACACACGACTCCAGGATGCTCACACACGGTTCCAGGATGCTCACCCACGATTCCAGGATGCTCACCCACGATTCCAGGATGCTCGCCCACGACTCCAGGATGCTCACCCACGACTCCAGGATGCTCACTCACGACTCCAGGATGCGCACTCACGACTCCGAGACGCTCACTCACGACTCCAGGATGCTCACTCACGACTCCGAGACGCTCAGAGGCTGTCCGAGAAGCCCGTAGCCTGACTCTCCGAGTCGGGCATTCTGCGAGAAAACGCCCGACTCAGAGAGTCAGGCTACGGCGAAAAGCCACTTTTCGGATAGCCTCTCACCAGCGGCTTGAGTGGCTTCTTCAAACACGGCTAGAATCCGCCCCGTTCCAAATAGCGTCGAACGCGTTTCGGTTCATCGGCGTCGCCAGTCACCACTCAACGAGGAGCCGTTTACATCGTGGTAGTCTTGGAAGTGCTCAAAGGAATGACGCCGGGGCAAGTGATTCAGGTGCAGTCCGAACGCACGGTTTTCGGACGGCATCCGCATTGCCAGTTGGTGCTCGAAAACGCCGCGGTCAGCCGTTACCACGCGCAGATTGTGGAAGTTTACGGCGATTACTTCATTGAAGATTTGCACAGCCGCAATGGCACGCACGTCAATGAGGAACTGATCGAGGGACGTTGCCAGCTCCAGGACCAGGATCTGATCCGCGTCTGCGACTTCACGTTTCGCTTCCTGCAAGCGGCTCCCAGCGACAGCAAGCTGCTGAAGCCGGGCCAAGTGGTCGGCGACGTTGGCATGGTCGTTGGTCCCCAGTCGCTGCTCGACAGCGTGCATCGCAAAACGGTGGCGGCGAATGAAGAGGAAGAGGACAACTCCGGAGCCATCACGGTGGATGATGACGATGATCGCTCTTCGATCATCAGCACGCTCGATGCCGGCGGTTCGTCGTCCGACTTGCGGCTGAGCGTCAAACCAGAAACCAAACTCAAAGCGATCCTGGAGATCAGCAAATCGCTCTCGCGCGCGGCGAACCTCCAACAAGTGTTGGACAAGACGTTGGATGGCCTGTTCCGCATTTTCGCGCAGGCGGACGAAGGCTTCATCATGCTCCGCGACCAGGAGAAGAATAAGCTGGTCGTCAAAGCCACCAAGACACGCCGCAAGGCCGAGGGGGACGATCAAGTCCACGTCAGCAGGACGATCGTCCGCAAGGCACTCTACTCCAGCGAGGGCATCTTGAGCGCCAACGCGCTGGAAGACAGCCGCTTCAAAACCAGCGAGAGCCTGTCATCGTTACGGATTCGCTCGATGATTTGCGCGCCGATGCTTTCCAAGGAACAGGGACCGCTGGGAGTGATTCAGATCACGACCAATGATGCCGGCACGCAGCTCCGGAACGAAGACTTGGATTTGCTGATCAGTGTCGCGATGCAAGTCGGCTTGGCGGTCGAGAACGCATATCTCCATCACCAGACATTGCTGCAGCGCGATCTGGAACGCGATCTGGAGTTCGCCACGCAAGTGCAGCTCGGCTTTCTGCCGAAGTCGCGGCCTAAGCTGCCGGGCTTTGCGTTTTCGGATTACTACGAACCGGCGCAGCGCGTCGGCGGCGATTACTTCGACTACATCCCGTTGCCGGATGGCCGCCTGGCGGTGGCCCTGGCGGATGTGGCGGGCAAGGGCGTTCCCGCGGCACTGTTGATGGCGCGGCTGTACTCGTCGGTGCGCTATCACCTGCTGAGTCACTCCGACTTGTCCGAAGCGATGGCCGGATTGAACGCGGAGATTTCGGTCAGCGGTCTGGGACATCGCTTCATTACCTGCGTGCTGCTGGTCATCGATCCCGCGACGCACCAACTGACGGTGGTCAACGCCGGACATTTGCCGCCACTGCGCCGCAATACCTCCGGCCAAGTCGAACCGATCGGGGGCACCGAGTCCGGCTTGCCGCTCGGCATTCTGCCCGATCAAACATTCCAGCAAACCGTGTTCGACTTGGCTCCGGGCGAATCCTGGCTCGTCTTCACGGACGGCGTGACCGAAGCGATGCGGATGCCCCAAGAAATCTACGGCAACAAGCGTCTGATGAAATTCCTGGAGACCGGGCCGGCCCAGATTGACGAGCTGGTCAAAGCCGTCGTGGACGACGTCGATGCCTATGTCGAGGGCCAATCCCGGAGCGACGATATTTGCATGGTCGGCTTCCAGAGGTTGCCGTGAACCTCGACGTCCGCTCGATTCTTGGCGACGGCGGCCACATCGCGCAACGGTTGCCGACCTATGAATCCCGGCCGCAACAGTTGGAGATGGCGCAGGCGGTCGAACGCGCGATCCGCACGCAGGCGCACTTGATCGTCGAAGCCGGCACCGGCGTCGGCAAAAGTTTCGCGTACCTCGTACCGGCGATTCTGGCCATCGCCGAAGCACAGTCCCGTGCCGAGGCGGAAACCGACGCCGCGCGGCAAGCGGCCGATGATGATGACGAGAATTGGGAACCGGACCCGGTCCCGTTCGGAGCGGCCGCCGCGAAAAAGAAGCGCCGCCGAGTCGTCATTTCAACGCACACGATCGCGCTCCAAGAGCAGATCTTCACGCGCGACATCCCGTTCCTGAAGGCGATCTTGCCGATCGAGTTTTCGACCGTGATGGTCAAAGGCCGCTCGAACTACATCAGCCTGCGGCGGCTGAAGCTGGCGCTGGAACGCGGCCCAGTCTTGTTCGGCGATCCACAAGAAGCCGAGCAGCTCAGCCAACTCGCCGAGTGGGCTCCCAAGACAACCGAGGGGAGCTTGCAAGACTTGTCGTTCCGCCCGGTCGGCCCCGTCTGGGACGAGGTCGTCAGCGATGGTGACAACTGCCTCGGCAAGAAGTGTCCGACGTTCGAGCAGTGCCACTATTTCAAAGCCCGCCGCCGCGTCTGGAACGCCGACGTGCTGGTTGTGAATCACGCGCTGTTCTTCTCTGACCTGGCCGTGCGCCGCGATGGTGGCAGCATCTTGCCCGACTACGACATCGCGGTGCTCGATGAAGCCCATACGGTCGAGTCGGTCGCGGGGGACCACATCGGGATGTCGCTCTCCAGCGGACAGATCGGCTACCAGCTCAACAAGCTCTGGAACGACAAACAAATGAAAGGGTTGCTCGCGCCGCGAGCGTTGCTGAAATCGCAAATGGCCGTGCATGAACTGCGGCATACGAGCAACGAATTCTTCGCCGAGCTGGAATACTTCCAATCGCAGTTCAGCGGCAGCAATGGCCGGCTCCGCACGCCGCCGCAGATCGTCAACAACGTCTCTCCCAAACTCTTCGACCTGGCGAAGCAGCTCAAAGACTACTCCGCCAATCTCGCGAAAGAAGCGGACAAGCTCGAATACACCGCCGCCTCCACGCGCTGCACGCAACTCGGCATCAGCCTGCAAAGCTGGGTGAGGCAAGAAGTCGAAGGCTCCGTCTATTGGACCGAACGCAGCGGCAACGAACGGACCGGCGGACGATTCAAGAACACCAAGCTCGTCAGTTGCCCGATCGACGTCGGGCCGATCCTGCGCGACGAACTCTTCGCCAAAGTACCCACCGTGATCCTCACCAGCGCGACTCTCTCGACCGGCCGTGAGAATTTTGATTACATCAAAGCACGCATCGGTCTGACGAAGTCGCTGGAGAAGAAACTCGGCAGTCCCTTCGATTACCGTCGGCAAGCGAAGCTGATCCTGCACGGCCGCATGCCCGACCCCAACGAACAGGCCGCCGCGTTCGAGACGGAACTCTGCGAGAAAATCAAATACCACGTCACCGCCACCGCCGGCCGAGCCTTCGTGCTCTTCACCAGCTACAAGCTGCTGCAAGCCTGCGCGAACCGGCTGACGCCGTGGTTCGCATCTCAGAATTACACGCTGCTCTGCCAAGGAGCCGGCCTGCAACGCACGATGCTGCTCGACCGCTTTCGCGCCGATCCACGAGCCGTGCTCTTCGGTGCCGACAGCTTCTGGCAAGGAGTCGATGTCCCCGGCGACGCTTTGCAAAACGTGATCATCACTAAGCTGCCGTTCGCCGTGCCTGACCAGCCGCTGCAAGAGGCGCGCATGGAAGCGATCGAAGCGCGCGGCGGCAAACCGTTCTTCGAGTACTCGCTCCCCGAAGCGATCATCCGGTTGAAGCAAGGCTTCGGCCGCCTGATCCGCAGCACCACCGACACCGGCCAAGTCGTGATCCTCGATCCCCGCATCCGCACGAAACGCTACGGCCAACAATTCCTCGACAGCCTGCCGGACTGCCAAGTCATCATCGACCCCGTGTGAGGCGCGCGTGCCGGGGGTCGGGTGTTCGGTTTTTCGGAATTGGCGGGAAGAAAACTTGGATTGCAATTGAAGCTCAATTCCCGCCAATTCCGAAAAACCGAACACCCGACCCCTTTCCGAAAGTCACCATGCCGACTCAACCCACTCTGATCATCGCCAGTCGCAACGCAAAGAAGCGTCGCGAAATCGAAGAGCTACTCGCACCGCACAACATCGAAGTGCTCAGCGTCACCGACTTCCCCGATGTGCCGGAGGTGATCGAAGACGGCGAGACCTTCGCCGACAACGCCGCCAAGAAGGCCACGCAAACCGCTCGGCATCTCCACCGCTGGGTGCTCGGCGAGGACAGCGGCCTGATGGTCGATGCCTTGAACGGCGCACCCGGCGTCTACTCCGCACGCTTTAGCGGCGAAGGCGCAACCGATGAGAAGAACAACCTCAAACTCATGGCCGAACTCGCCAACGTCCCGGATGAACGCCGCGGCGCGCACTATCTGAGCCACGCGGCAATCTCCGATCCCACAGGCACGATCCGTCTGGCCGTCGAGGCCACTTGCCGAGGCCGCATCCTCCGCGAACCGCACGGCTCGAACGGATTCGGCTACGACCCGTACTTTCTGATTCCAGAGTATCACCTGACGTTCGGCGAACTCAGTTCGACCGTGAAGCAACACCTCAGCCACCGCGCCCGAGCCTTCGAACGACTCATCATCCCGCTCGTCCAGTTGCTGACGAAAAAATGACTCTTCTTCCATTCCTCTGGCCCCATTCCTCTGCCAGACAGATTCTGCCAGAGGAATAGGGCCAGAGGAATGTTGTCATTCGTCGTCGCTGATCCCCAGTGTCTCGATGCGGCGCAGCAGCACGTTCCGTTTGATTTCAAGCAACTTCGCGGCCAGGGTCTTGTTCCGCTTGGCTTTTTTCAAAGCGCGGCGGATCAGATCGCGTTCGATCGCGGCCAGATGCTCTTCCAGAGGCGGAATCGGCGGTTCGTCGAGCGCGCGTTGCGGTGGACCGAGCGACTGCGATTCCAATCCCGCGCGGAAGCGCAGCGGCAAGTCCTCCAAACCAATGACCGGCGCGGTGCAGCGTTCGCGAGTTTCCTGCACGACCAGCGACAGCTCATCGAGATTCCCCGGCCAGGCGTACTCGCGCAGTTGTGGCCAGACCGAATCAGCGAAGCCACCAATCTGCCGATCAGCTCCGCGATTCGAGGTTTCGAGAAACGCTTGAGCCAGCAGGATCAAGTCGTCGCCCCGTTCGTGCAATGTCGGCACTTCGATCGTCAAAGTTGTCAGCAGCAAGCCGAGTTCGGGCAGCAACCGTTCGTCTTCGACGGCGTCCGCCAAGCGTTCGCTGCTCGACGAGATCAATCGCGGCAGCGGCATTCGTCGAGTCCCGTTCGCGGCGTTCGTCTGATACTCCACCAGCAGTCGTTCTTGAACGTCGCGTGGTAACTGTTCCACGTCGATCAAGAACAACGTGCGCGGCCGCAAGGCTCCGGCCGGCACGTCGTCCGCCTCCGGGTGCAGCAACCGCTTGACCGTTTGAAGCAGCGAGAACGGCGACTGCCGGCAATCGAGCGGCACGAACGAACCGACTGGCGATTCCGTCTCCTGATGAATCGCCCGCGCGAGATGTTCCTTGCCGACACCGCGCGGTCCGACGAAATGCACTGGCACGTGCGAGGCTCGCGCGAGACCGACTTGTTCGAGCACACGCCGCATCAGCGGACTCTGTGCGATCACCGTCTTCAAGCCATACCGCTGCCGGAGCGACCACCGCAATGCCGACAGCTCCGCGTGATAACGCAACGACAACGATTGTGGCTGGTCCGTTGGCGGAACTGGCAACGGTGAGATCAACCCCAGTACGCTCGTCACATGGTCGTGGCCGTCTCGAATCGGAATGAACCGCACCAGCTTCGCGGTATGTCCCCCCGTCTTGTTCGGCACGAACACCGGCAAGTCGAGTTCACGTCCCGCCAGCGCTTCCGGCGGCGGGCATAAGGCGGCGATCAGCGCTCGCAGCGAATGCGGTTCCGCGTCGGATCCGAACTCGACCACTTCCCCCACGACCTCGTCCGCCGTCCAGCCGGTGAGCTGCTGACAGCCGGCATTGAAAAACAGCACGCGCCGTGAAACAGAGATCAAAAACACCGGCGTCGTGGCCGACTTCAGCCACGTCTCCAGCCGAGTTTTCTTCTTTCCGGTGCGTTCGCGCATCGGCGTGTCCTTTGAAGAAGTGATCCCCCAGCCATTCAGGCGAGCGGGGCGGCGTCAGCCCCCCGGTGCGTTCGTCGCACAACCGGGGGGCTGACGCCACCCCGCTCGCCTGTTTCAAAGACTGGCCGCGCGAGTGTCGGCGTAGCATAGCGAACCACAAGCAAATGACTCGCACAGACGGGACGGTGAGATAGAATCCCGCCCAACCTTTTCCGACCGGAGGCTGTCATGCCGGAATTTGATCGTTGGGTGAGACGGTACGTGCGGCGCATCAGCGTCGGCGAGTTTCTGCGCGACGCGGCCGAGTGGCTGGCGGGATTCTGTTTCGTCTTCGGCGCGGCGGTGCTGGCGGTGAAACTGCGCTGGCCGAATCTGTGGCCGCAGGTGTTGTGGATCGTCGCGGCGAGCTTGCCAGTGACGGGTGTGGCTTGGTGGCTGTCGCGTCGGCGACGGTTCAGCCGACAAGACGCGGTCGCGATGCTCGATCAGAAGTTGGAAGCGGGCGGACTGCTGATGACGCTCAGCGAGTTGCCCGGCGCGGCGTGGAAGGCGCGTCTGCCACAGCTTGAATCGCTCTGGCGGCGAGCGTTGCCGACGTTTCGCCCCGTGCGATTCGCCAAGGTCGTGATCCTGCCAATCGTCTTCGCGGTGGCGACCTGCTTCGTCCCACTCCGCGACATCAACGATCCGGTCGTGAAGGGCGCGGTCGCTCAGCAGGCGATGCAACGGCTGGAAGAATTGATGCAGCAGCTTGAAGAGGCCGACGTCATCAAACCGGAAGAAAAAGAAAGCGAGCAACTCAAGGAAGAGATGCAGAAGCTGTCGCAGGAAACCAAAGAACGGCCGCTGACTCACGAGAAGCGGGAGACGGTCGATGCTCTGCAAGAACGGCTGAAGGCGAAGCTCGAACATCAGGCGAACCTGATGTCGCAAGCGGCGGACTCGCTGGCCGCGCTCAGCGAAGCGCTCGATCAACTCGGCAAGACCGGCGAGACTAAACTTTCCGACGAGCAGTTACAGCAGTTAGAGAATGAAGTCGCGAAGGCGATGCAGGAACTCGCCAAGAGCGGCGCGCTCGGCAAGCTGTCCCCCGCGTTGCAGCAGAAGCTCGGGCAGATGGCGAAGTCGGGCCAGTTCCAACTCCCCAAGGACGCGGCCGAACGCGAAGCACTCGCGGAGGAGTTGCAGAAGTTTCTCGACAAAGAATCTCAGAAGCTGTCCGAGTTGCGCGCCCAGTGCGAGAAGTGCAACAACCCGGACTGCGAAGAATGTAAGAAACCGGGCGGCACCTGACTGGCCACTGGCAAACGTCCCGGTCGGGACACCAATCGCCCAGGCAGAGGTGGCGTGGATGAGGGACGCGGTGACGCGGAACTCGAATTCGGAGACATGTCGGACGGGAAGGGGACGAAGTTCAAAGAGTCGGTCTTGCCGCCGGGCTATCTCGATAAACCGCGTGACGAGATCCTGTCGATCACCGGCACGGCTCCGAAAGTTGATCCGTCCGCGTCGGCTCCACGCAACGCGGCCCGCCCGAACGAAGCCGCCTCCGGCAACGAAGCCTGGAATCGCAGCGTTCGCCCACGACACCGCAACGCGGTGAAGAGCTATTTTTCAGAGAAGTGATTCTTTGGAGTGCGGTGTGTCAGCACCGCTTTGGATCTTTGATTCTTGAACCAACTGCGGCTGTCTTTGAATCGACCTGCTGAAATCCAAAGCGGTGCTGACACACCGCACTCCAAAGTACGGCCAACAGAGAAACACACCTTGCTCATGGACGCACCCGCCAAAGACCCGCTGCTGACTCCGTCCGAAGTGGCGGAGGCTCAGCAATTATTGATGCGGCTGACCGACGGACTTGGTTCCGCGATTTTGGGACAATGGCGCTTGATCGAGCAGGTTGTCATCTGCTTGCTCGCCCGCGGCCACATCTTGCTGGAAGGTCTGCCGGGATTGGGTAAGACCGAGTTGGTGAAATCACTCTCCGCATTGCTCGGCCTGTCGTCGAAGCGCGTGCAGTTCACGCCGGACTTGCTGCCCGGTGACATTGTCGGTGCGCCGATCCTCGAAGAGCACAACGGCAGCCGCAAACTTGTGTTTCATCCGGGGCCGATCTTCGCCAACCTGGTGCTGGCCGACGAAATCAATCGCGCGACGCCGAAGACGCAGTCCGCGCTGCTGGAGGCGATGCAGGAAAACCGCGTCACCGTCTTGGGCGAGACGCGCCTGTTGCCGCAGCCGTTCTTCGTGCTCGCCACGCAGAACCCGATTGAGTTGGAAGGGACATACCCGCTTCCCGAAGCGCAGATTGATCGCTTCACGTTCAAGATCAACGTGCATGGCGTCGGCAGTGAAACGTTGCAGCAGATCATCAGCACGCGGAAGCGCGGCCAGGTGCCCCCGCTGGCCGAAGTCATGTCCGGCACCGATCTCTCGCGGCTGTTCGATCTGACCGACCGAGTCCACTTGCCCGAAGCGGTCGCGAACTACATCGCGCGGCTGGTCACGGCGACACATCCGCAACGGGAAGACTCGCCCGCTGAGATCAAGAAGTTCGTGAAGTACGGAGCCTCACCGCGCGCCGCGATCGCTCTGGCGGGGACCAGCCGAGCGGCCGCGCTGCTGGCGGGCAAACCGAACGTCGGCTTTAAGGAAGTGCAGAAGGTGGCTCAGTGCGTGCTCGGCCACCGTTTGATTTTGGATTACTCCGCACGGCTCGAAGGTTGGACGACCGCCAAAATGGTCGATCTGCTGCTCGTCCGCGTGGCCGAGGTCGCCCATCAATTGCCAGCCGACGTGAAGGCGTGACGATTCGGAATGACGCAATCCGATTGACGAAAGAATTCCGAATGACGAAGTCCGAAGATCGAGTTTTCCGTTCAAGATCGCGAAGCAGGAATTCGTCCTTCGAGCTTCGTCATTCTTTCGCAATTGGTCATTGGGGATTCGTCATTCTTGTCTCGCTCGTGATGTCGTACTTGTCAGCGTCATCCGCCTTCGCCTCTGGCGAAACATTCTCGCTGGTGGGTCACGATCTCCAAGTCGATGTCGATTCGCGGTGGGTCGGGTGCGGACAAGGAGGCTACTGCCCGATACGAGTGCGTGTGGTGAATCGCGGGCCGGCGCGGCGGTTGACGTTTCGCATCGTGAAGTCGTCCTATCAGATCGTGGCCGTGCGGCAGACAGTCGACGTGCCACAGAATGCGACGCTGGGTTTGACGCTGTCGATGCCGATGGTCAATGCCTCCACCAACGGTGAGTTTCGCGTCGCGGATGCCGGCGGCGATTTGGAGAACATGCGACGCAACGTCTCGTTTCCGGAAATCAACAATTGGGAGATGGGACGTCCGGGATTGGTCGTGGTCTCTTCGGGAACGGTTGACTTGCAACCGTTCGAGGATGGAGCGACCACGTTTCGGCATACGAACGGAGGCATCTCCAGCGGCAGCATTGGCGGCGCGCCGGCTTACGGCGGGTCTCGAAATTCCAATTGCGTTTGGTTGCCGAAAAACTCGTTGCCGGCGTCGTGGGTGGATTACAGCGGCCTCGATCTGTTAGCGGTGCCGCTCGACACGTTGGCGCAACTGCCCAAAGAAACGCGAGCCGCACTGGCGCAGTGGACTCGGTGCGGTGGGACATTGCCGGTCACGGCGACCGGTGACTCGGCAACCGCCAACGAGGCGCTCGCCAAAATCCTTGTCGATGACTCGGCCTCTGCCAACGCGTGGACTTGGTCCGAGCCAACTCTGGGCGACCGTCACACGCCGCAGATCGTGCATCAAGATCCCGGCGGTGCCATCTCGGCAAGCTCACCGGCTCCGGCCAATGTGCCGGGTGAATGGCCACGCGAAGCGGCTCCGTTTCGCATGGCAAACGTCGGCTTCGGCAAATTGGTCGCGTGTACCGGCGAAGCATTTCCCGGTACGGCGCAGGATTGGTTCTGGCTACTCAAAGCGACGGGGGGATTTCATCGCTGGGATTGGGGCAAGCGACATGGCCTGTCGGCTCGGCAAGGCAACAGCGACTTCCTGATGTTCCTGATTCCTGGCATTGGCGGAGTTCCCGTCGTCATGTTTTTGGTGCTCATCACCATCTTCTCGATCGTGATCGGGCCGCTGAACTACTTCGTGTTGGCTCGTCGCAAGCAACTGCATTTGCTGTTGCTGACGATTCCGGCGCTGGCCTTCGTGACCAGCCTGCTGTTGTTCGGCTATACGGTGGTGGCGCACGGCTTCAGCGTGAAGGCTCGCTGCCGCAGCCTGACGTTCGTGGATCAGGCGGCGAAGTCGGCGGTGACGTTCAATCGCCTGAGCTTGTATGCCGGACAAGCCCCCTCGTCGGGCATGCAGTTTTCACGCGACACCGCCGTCTATCCGATTTGGCCGGAGAGCGAAGAGTTTGAATCCGGCCAACTCGATTGGACCAACACGCAGGCTCTGACCTCCGGCTGGCTGCGTTCGCGAACGCGCACGCAGTTCCTGACGGTCGGCCACCGCACCGAACGGGGCCGCTTGGAAGTCACCGCGTCCGGACCAGACAAGTTGACCGTCGCGAACGGCTTTGAATGGGGCTTCGCTCCGCTGGTGGTCGCCAACGATCAAGGCCAGTTGTTTGTCGGTCAGAGTGTCGCCGCCGGTGACAGCCTCGAATTGCAACCCGCGACCGAAGAGGCACTCCGCGAGGTGGCCACCGCTTTGCAACAACACCCGTTGGAACTCCCCGTCGGACTGACCAGCGGCAATCCTGCGGGGCCGTTCTTCGGGCCGTCGCGGCGTTCTTATCGTTCGTATCCGTATTGGGCCGGAGGGACTGTGAGCTGGCACCAACACGAGAGTCAGATGGAGCAAGCCTGGCTGCGACTGCGAATGGGGTCGGTCGCTCCGGACAGTGTGACTCCGGGCAGTGTAACGCCAGCAAGCTCGCGCGAGCCGCGCACGTTCTATGGTTTGGCGACGCAAACCCCGCACATCGAGTTGGGAGTCCCCAAAGCCACCGAGATCAACAGCGTGCATCTGGTCATGGGCCGCTGGTGAGCCGCTGCCAAACAGGGGTCGGGTGTTCGGTTTTTCGGAATTGGCGGGAAGACAGCGTGGTTTGCAATCGAGGCTTTCACCCCGCCAATTCCGAAATACCGAACACCCGACCCCGGACACGCCACATTTCTATTGAAAGAGGATCGTCATGAATTCCGTTTGCGAGGGAACTGGGACTCGAACAGCATTATTCATGATCGTGCTGACGTTCATCGCGACGTTGCCGCTGGCTCGTAGCGAGGATGCTCCGCCCAAAGATCAGGCGCGAGTCATCGCGTTTCATGGATACACGCAAGCGATCGAATTGAAGCGCGGCAACGCGCGAGCGGTGCTGACTCCACAAGCCGGCGGGCGTGTGCTGGAGTTCTCGGTCGCGGGCCAAGACGCGATGTTTCTCGACGAGCAGGAGAAGAATTGGCAGCCGGGCAAACCGGGCTCGATCTCCGCCGGGCGGTTTGATTACGGCCCCGAACTGACCGTCATCCCGCATCCCAAAATTTGGTCCGGCGAATGGACCGGCGAAATCACCGGCGCGTATTTGGCCAAGCTCACCAGCCCGCGCGAGGAAGCGGCCGGGATGCAACTCGTGCGCGAGTTCAGTCTGGTCGAGCGAAACAAGTTGGTGCGGCTGACGTGTCAGCAGACGATGGTCAACATCTCGAAAGAAGTTCGCGAGGTCTGTCATTGGGGCCGCTCGTTCTCACCCGGCGGCGGCATCTGTCTGGTTCCGCTGGGTGATCGTCCCAGCAGGTTTCCCAGCAAGTATGCGATGTACGAAGACAGCGCCGTCATCAACGTCCGCAACACCGACGAAAAGATTCGCGAGCGTGACGGCTTTCTGGAAATCCTCGCACCACCGCGCAAGCCGAAGCTCGGCTTCGATTCGCAGGCCGGGTGGCTGGGTTACTTGATGCCGAACGGCACGCTGTTCGTGAAACGCTTCACAACGTATCCCGACCGCGTTTACAGCGAGGCGGCCGGACTGACGCTGTCGGTGTGGTATCCCACCGGCCCGCGCATCGAACTGGAACCGATCGGCCCGCGCGAACGCCTGCGACCGGGCGAGTCCGCCGCATTCACCGAGGAATGGTGGCTGTTGAAGTTCCCATTTCCCAAAGAGGGGGAGCAGATCGACCTCAAGGAACTCAGCGAACGAGTGACGCAGCACACGGCCCAATGACACGAAGGAATCCAACGATGAAGCGACACCTGCCAGTCCGCCGCGCGAGCGAGGGGTTGCACCAATTACCTGCGAAGGAGTTTGCCACAGCATCCGTGTCATCCGTGAAATCCGTGTTCTCTCGATGTCGTCCACTCCTTGGAAAGAACACGGATGACGCGGATGCCACGGATCGATGCTTCACGAATCAGCAATTTGTTTCGCTAGTGAAACATCCAGTTTCCGTTGCGGCACTCGTGCTGGTGCTGCTCTTGTCACACACCGCGTTCGCTCAACAGCCGGCGGCGCGCGGTCCATTGCTCAAGACGAAGCTGGGCGAAGTCGAAATTCTGCCGGCGGACAATCCGTGGAATGAGGATGTCTCGAAACTGAAGGTTCACGCGAAGTCGCGGCAGTGGATCGACTCGATGGGTGTGGACAAGCCGTTGTTTCCCTGCTTCGGAGCCGACTACATGGGTGCTCCGAACGGCATCCCGTATGTCGTGGTCGAAGGGAACGCGCCGAAGCAGTCCATCCAATTCGAGTACCCCGACGAGAGCGAGAAAGGTCCGTATCCGATCCCGAAGATACCGCCGATCGAAGGTGGCCCGAACGCTCCGCAGGACAGCGACCGGCATGTGTTGATGATCGACGCTCAGAACAAAAAGTTGTACGAGCTGTTCCATGTCCTGCCAGATGGGCCGGGGAAATGGAAAGCCGGCAGCGGCGCGATTTTCGATCTGAGTTCCAACAAGCTGCGGCCGCTCGGTTGGACGTCGGCCGACGCGGCGGGGCTGCCGATCTTTCCGGGACTGGTTCGCTACGACGAAGTCGTCGAGCAAGGGGAGATTCGCCACGCGCTGCGATTCACAGTGCGGAAGACTCAGCGCGCCTACATTCTGCCGGCCACGCATTTCGCCAGCCGCTCGAAGGATGCGAATCTGCCGCCGATGGGCCTGCGCGTGCGGCTGCGAGCCGATTACGACATCAGCAAGTTTCCGAAGTCGGCGCAGGTGATTCTGACGGCGCTCAAGAAGTACGGCATGTTCCTGGCCGACAACGGCAGCGACTGGTTCATCACCGGCGCGCCGGACAATCGCTGGAACGACGACGAACTGCACGCGATCAAGCGCGTCAAAGGCCGCGATCTGGAATGCGTTGATACCGGCGAACTGCGGTTTGAGTAGGAAAGCATCGTCACGCGCTCCGTGGCGAGAGCCGAACAATTGATACGACCCGGCGAGCGCGAACCGTCGGCGAAGATTTCTCTGAATGTGGCTGGCGAGTGTCGGAGCGCTGAGGACACCATACGCCCCCCGATCAACGGATTGCTGCGACTGACGTGCAGTCCGACCCCCGTGTTCGTCTCACCTTGAGTTCAACGTGTCTAGCCCCTCCCACAACTTGCCCGCGCGATTGTCGTCGAGTCAGCATCGCATCAGCGTGTTGCTGATCGACGATCAGGAGGTTGTCCCTGTCGTAGTTGAAAAGTTGGCGGCGGCTCCGGCCGGGCTTACAAGCCCGGTTGAGAGTTATCCACAAACCGGAGGTCGCCGCCATGAGTTCAAAGTATCGGTCATCGAAGAAGAGTCGCAAGTCAGTTCGCAAACC
>CAMDDX010000124.1 GCA_945893075.1 Planctomyces sp. SH-PL62
GAGGCGCGGGTCGGTGAAATCGTGCGCCTGCTTGATCGGCACAAACCTGGGGAACTGCCAGCCGGTGGTCCGAAAGATTTGCGCGGCTTCGAGTGGCATTACTGGAATCGCCTGGTCCACCCTTATCAGATGAGTCTTGACCGGCACACGGGCGCGGTCCGAAGTGTGGCGTTTAGCTCGGACGGCAAACGGCTGGCGTCGGCCAGCTACGATCAGACGGTCAAGGTGTGGGACGCCATGACCGGTCAGGAAACGCTCGTGTTGAACGGGCACGCCGACTGGGTCCGGTGCGTGGCATTCAGCTTGGACGGGAGCCGGCTGGCGTCGGCCAGCAACGACAAGACGGTGAGGATCTGGGACGCCACGAGCGGTCGGCAGATCTTCCTCTTGAATGGGCACTCCCGCGAGGTCACGAGTGTGGCCTTCAGCCCGGATGGGAAATGGCTGGCGTCGGGCAGCGAGGACCAGACGGTGAAAGTGTGGGACGCCACGAGCGGTCAAGAAGCGCGGACGTTGACGGGACACTCCCGCGAGGTCGCGAGTGTCGCCTTTAGCGCGGACGGGAATCGGCTGGCTTCGGGAAGCTGGGATCGGACGGTGATCGTGTGGGACACCACGAACGGTCAGGCGCTGCGCACGTTGACCGAGCACACGAACCTGGTCTCAAGCGTGGCGTTTAGTCCGGACGGGAAACGGCTGGCGTCGGCCAGTTACGATGGCACGGTCAAGGTGTGGGACACTCAGAGCGGTCAAGTTTTACGCTCGCTGAAAGGGCACGCCGACGATGTCCATAGCGTGGCGTTTAGCGCGGATGGGAAACGTCTGGCCTCGGCCAGCGAGGATCAGACGGTGAAGGTGTGGGACGCCACAAACGGCCAAGAAATGCTGACGTTAAAAGGGCACACTGGCACGGTCAGGAGCGTCGCGTTTATCAAGGACGGAAAACGACTGGCGTCGGCCAGCGACGACCAGACGGTGAAGGTGTGGTACACGTCGAGTGGTCAGGAGACGCTCACGTTGCAGGGGCACGGTGTCCCGGTCACGAGCGTTGCGTTTAGCGCGGATGGAAAACGGCTGGCGTCGGCCAGCGAGGACCAGTCGGTGAAGCTGTGGGACGCCACGAACGGTCTGGGCGTGCTCACGTTGACAGGGCACTCCGGTGGAGTCCGGTGTGTGGCGTTTAGCGCCGACGGGCAACGACTCGCGTCCGCCAGTGCCGATCGGACGGTGAAAGTGTGGGACACCACGAGCGGTGAATCGAAGCTGACGTTGAACGGACACCGCCGCGATGTCACGAGCGTGGCATTCAGCCCGGATGGGAAACGACTGGCGTCGGCCAGCGCCGATCAGACGGTGAGAGTATGGAACGCCATGACCGGTCAAACGGTGCGGACCTTGAGAGGGCACACCGACGACGTCCATTGCGTGGCGTTTAGCACGGATGGAACACGACTGGCGTCGGCCGGCGAAGACCAGACGGTGAAGGTGTGGGACGCCGCGAGCGATCAGGCACTGCTCACGTTGAAAGGGCATTCCGGCGCAGTCCACGGCGTGGCCTTTAGCCAGGATGGGAAACGATTGGCGTCGGCCAGTTGGGACCAGACGGTCAAAGTGTGGGACACCACGAGCGGTGAGTTGATGCTCACCTTGAAGGGGCACGCGAGCCAAGTCGAGAGCGTGGCGTTCAGCCCGGATGGCAAACGGCTGGCATCGGCGAGCTGGGATAAAACGGTGAAGGTGTGGGACGCCACGAGCGGTCAGGAAACGCTCACTTTGAAAGGGCACACCAGCCTGGTCATGGGCGTGGCGTTTAGCTCGGACGGAGAACGGCTGGCATCGGCCAGCTACGACAAGAACGTGAAAGTGTGGGACGCGCGGCCGTGGACGCCGGAGTTGCGAGAAGAGCGTGAGGCGCTCTGTGTGATTCACTTCCTGCGTGACCAAGGCGAGCCTCAGGCCGAATGGCTCAACATTCTCTCGGCGGACGACTCACTCAGCGAGCCCGTCCGCCAACGTGCCATGCAATTCGTTCGCGATTGGGAAAACTAGGCGCTGTCACGCAATTGGTGGAGTAGGACGGGTCTCCAGGCCCGTCCGACCTAGATTCCTTGGCGTCGGAAAGTTGTCGCAGTCGTGTCAAGTTTTGATAGAGTCGAACGCAAAACGCTTCGCACACGGATGCGAGGGGCTCACACGGATGGAGGCAGAGCGAACACTTCGTTGATCCGTGTGCGCCTCTCGCATCCGTGTGCGTAGTTTCGTTGCAACCCTTTCCGATTCCAGGCAACGGCCCCATCCGTCTCGTGGTCTGAGGCGGAGCCTCGTTAGAGATTTACACCGCACGAACGGAAATTTGCACCGCACGAACGGGCCGGGAGACCCGTTCTACATCCGTCCCATCAATTCATTGCCGCTCATCCCACCGCCTTCGCGACGGCGGCCTTCGTCTTCTCGAGTCCCGTGCGGGCGACCTGCAAGGCGTCCTGCTTCCAATACTCCGGATTGAAGAGTTCCAGAGACAAGACAATGGGCCGGTCGGGGCGGATGACCGACCGCAGGATTTCATTCATCGGGGCAATCCCATCGCCCGGATAAACGCGGTCTCTGTCGGCGATTTTGTCGCGCGGCAGGTCCGCCGGGTAGTCGTTGACGTGCAGGATTTGCACCGCGCTGCTGCTGAGTAATCGCAGCCCCTCGAACCCCGATCCCCCTTTGAAGAGGTGATAGATATCTGGCAGGATCGTCGCATCGGGATGAGCCGACTCCAGAGCAACGAACGCCGTCTCCCCCAATCGCGACAGAGCCTTCGAGAATCCCCATACCTCAACCTCCGGCACGATGCCGAATTGCCGGCCGAGTTCGCAAAGCTGGCGATACCGGTCCGCCGCCTTCAGCAGATCGACCGGCCCCTTGTCGTGAGCACCCACCGGCGGCGCGGCGATCCGTTTGCCGCCGAGTTGCTGCAAGGAATCCATGTCGTGTTTGGCTTCCTCGAACCCTTTCGCCCGTTCGGCGTCGTCATCGACGATCCAACGCGCGAACCCGATCGCGCTTTCGACCGTCAGGCCCAAATCCCGAATCTTCTTGCCGAGATCCTTGAGCGAACCGCCATTCTTGACGAAGTTATTGATCGTTCCCGTCCACGGTTCGATCGCGTCGTAACCGGCCTGAGCAGCGATCTCGACTTCGCGATCCAGTCCCACCTTTTGGCCGCGAATGGTGCTCGTGTTGAAGCTGTACTTCACGGTGCCAGACGTCTTCACGACCGGCGACTCACCACGAACCGCCACGCCCGCCGCCGCGACGACACTCGCTCCCAACCATGCTCTCCGATTCAGTCCTGCACTCATTTGGTTTGCCCTTCGCTCAGTCGATGAATTCCAATTTGATGTCGCTCCGCTCAGTCGGCACACAAGCTACCTCGCGCCGGCGGCCAGAGCAAACGGCGGCAGGGGCCGACCATCGCGTGTCGGAAACCGAGCGATAAGATGTGCTCGCCCTTCGCACTCACTTCTTTCAGGAGCTTCACCCGTGAATCGCATTCATCGCCGGTCCGTTGGGATGGTCATTGCAGTCCTGTTTCTCAGCGTCTTGCCAGCCGTTGCCGAGGATCGTGTCCCGCCCAAAGTTCGCGAGTTGATGGAGTCCGCCAAATACAAGCAGGCTCATTGGGGCTTGCTGGCCGTCGATCTGAAAACCGGCGAAACCCGTTACGAACTGAACTCCGAAAAGCTGTTCGCGCCGGCGAGCACCACAAAATGCTTTTCGGTCGCGTGTGCTCTCGACGCCTTCGGGGCCGACCATCACTTTGAAACGCCGATCGTGCGACGCGGTGAGATCAACGACAAAGGTGAACTGACCGGCGACTTGATCCTGATCGCCAGCGGCGACCTGACCCTCGGCGGACGCACCACCGAGTCCGGCGAAATTGCCTTCACCGACGGCGATCACACCTACGCCAGCGGCGGCACGGAATCACAACTCACACCGCAAGACCCGCTCGCCGGGTTGAACGACCTCGCTCAACAAATCGCGAAGGCCGGCATCAAGCGCGTCCGCGGTGACGTGCTCATCGACGACCGCTTGTTCGAGAAAGCCGAGGGCACCGGCAGTGGTCCGGGCCGGCTGACTCCGATCTACGTCAACGACAACCTGATCGACTTCACGATCACAGCGACCAAAGCCGGCGAGCCGGCCGAAGTCAAATGGCGGCCGGAATCGAAATCGCTGCGCATCGAGACGCATGTGGACACCGTCGCGAAGGACGGCAAGACCGACACGTCGGTGCGCGATCATGGCGGCGGACGGATCAGCGTTCACGGTCACATCGCCGAAGGCCACAAACCGGTCCTGCGAGTCTTGGAAGCTCCCGATGCCAACAGCTTCGCACGCACGCTGCTGATCGAAGCGTTGAATCGCAACGGAGTCGTCGTCGATGCTCCGGCGGCCGCCGATCATCCGCATGACAAGCTCCCGCCGCGCGACGAGACGCTCAAGCTGCCCAGTGTTGCGAAGCACATCTCGCCGCCGTTCTCGGAAAACGCTCGGTTGATTTTGAAGGTCAGCCATAACCAGCACGCCAGCACACTCCCGCTACTCGTTGCCGCCAAGCACGGCGAGCGAACGCTCTCACAGGGCTTGCGACGACAACACGCCTTCCTCAAGCGAGTCGGCGTCGATGTCGACACAATCTCGTTCGGCGGCGGTGCCGGTGGAGCACGCTCCGATTTCGTGACTCCCGCCGCCGCCGTGCAATTGCTCCGCCACATGGCGACGCGCCCCGACTTCGAGTCCTATCGCCGAGCACTGCCGAGACTCGGTGTCGACGGCACGCTGGCGAAATCGGTCGGAGCCGAGAGTCCCGCCAAAGACAAAGTCACCGCCAAGACCGGCACGCTCTATTGGGAAAACTTGATGAACGCGAACTCGCTGCTGACCAGCAAAGCCCTCGCCGGATACATGACGACCTCAAAGGGAGACACGCTGGCCTTCGCACTCTTCGTCAACAACGCACCGCTCCGCAACGGCCTGACGACCACCGCCGTCGGCAAAGACCTCGGCCGCATCTGCGAGCTTCTCTTCGAGCAACCCTGATCGCCTCCATCACCGCACGGGCGAGGATGGCACAACCCCTGCGGTCCAACGAAGCGGCGGGGTCAGGAGACCCGTGCCGAGCGCGGCTACTTCCATTCGCGGGAGAATTGCAGGGCGCGTTGGCGGATCCGCCGCGGTCCGCCTTCGGCGGAAGGGTCTGGTCCGCCGAGAGGGCGGCGAGACATTCGGACTGCGGGTGGACCGCTCCGTCAGGGGTCTGGCAATTCGCGTGAGCCGCAGGGGTTGTTGGCTCAGTCATTCTAAACGGTGCGATTTCTGAAAGGAGCAATCTGGATGAAGTCTAATCCTACCCGGGCGGGTCCGAGCCTGTTCGGAAATCCTCACTCGAACTCTCCATGTCCAATGAGGCTTGCCGATCGGCGGGTCGAAGAGGCGGAGAGGTACGAAGCTAGCGTCACTTGGTAACGAGTGGTGACGGAGGTGCCAGGTGAGGATGGTGCGGGAGGGGTCACGTTTCGGCCGGGAGTGATGAGCCAGGTTCCGAAGGCTGCTGAAGCTCTGGAAAGGATTCTTCCTCGGTCCCGTCTCGGTTAGGACCAAGGGATCACTCAGGTGTTTGGTGGCGTCACCCGCGCACAATGGCTGACAACCTTGACCGGTGACGGTGTTCGTTTTTCTGGCCCACGTCGTCCGGACTCGACCTTCAGGGCCGGGGCGGTAACGCGAGTCGATAAGGCTTGTCCGAAACGACTCGTCCACGCGGCGGAGCATGGTGGTCCCCCGGATCGACATGCCTTGGGGATGGCAGCTCTTCCGGAGTAGCGGCGACGGTCGCGAAAGGAAGACCCAACGGAAGGAGACTCGGACTTCGCGGACCATGAGGACAGTTACTTCGCCAGTGGGTGCGACGCCTTGCCGTCGTCGTCCGGACCTCTTTCGGACAGCCCTCGCGGGGTAAGCAACATTCTCCACGGCACGCGCGGCACGAGACTCCGGCGAATCGAACGACGGGGAAACCCGGAGACCAATTGTGGACACAGCACTCAACATCAAGCATCACTCGCTCACGGGACGGATCGATCTCTCGTTGATGCACGCGGCCTTTCGAGCGGTCAAACGCAACAAGGGCAAGGCGGGCGTGGACCGGGTCAGCATCGAGCTGTTTGCGCAACAGCTCGACCAAAACCTGTTCGCTCTGATGCGTGACCTCAAGCAGGGCACGTTTCAGCCACTTCCCGTGCTGCGCAGGTACATCGACAAAGGGGGCGGAAAGCTTCGCCCGCTGGGGATTCCCACCGTGCGGGATCGAGTTGCACAGGAAGTGCTGCGCCGACTGCTCAGTCCATTATTCGAATCCGAGTTTCACGACGACTCACATGGCTTCCGGCCGGGACGATCCTGCCACACGGCAATGGAGAGCGTGTTGGACATCTGGAGGAGCGGTCATCGACATCTGCTCGACGCCGACATCTCCGGGTTCTTCGACAACATCCCTCACCACGTCGTGATGCCGATGACTTCGTCGTGCTCTGCCGGACAGAACACCAAGCGAAAGAGGCACAGACCCAGATCGAGCAGTTCCTGGGAACGCTCGGCCTGTCGCTCAGTCCCACCAAGACGAAGGTCACGACGTTCATGAAAGGCTTCACCTTTCTGGGCTTCGACGTCACTTCGTGGTCGGTGAAGATGCGAGCGAAGTCCGTGGAAAACTTCAAAACTCGGATGCGGGAACTGACCGTCCGAAACCACAATCTGGATGCCGATGTCATCGCGAAACTCAACTCGGTGACGCGCGGCGTGTCGCGTTACTTCGGGACTTGGTTCTCGAAGTGCCGCAAACAATTCCGCGAGTTGGACGAGTGGCTGCGAGTACGCCTGAGATGTCAGCGGCTCAAACGGAAGAGCCGCCACGACCAGTGTCGGATCAAGATCCAGCATCAGCAGCGAGACGGCTGCCGATTTCTGAGTGACTGGCCACAACCGCTTCGGACGACCGTTCGACTCTGCTCCTCTCACGAGGCCATTCCGTCACCAGCCACGTCTCACCGCAAGGCGAGCCGGGCTACGGGGCCGCCCGGTGCGGGAAATCCGCACGCCGGTAAATAGCGGGAAGCAACCCTCTCGCGACAACGGGGAGGGAGTGGGGACACCACTCCCTTACCCACTCGACTGCCGTGTGTCGTTGCGCCCGGCTGATGCCGATGGACTGGCTTCGTTCGCGAAGTTCATCCAGCAACCGCAGCTTCTCCGCAATGGGCAACACGGCGAGTCTGCGGCGTAGTGCTTGTTTGCTCTGAAGGATCTCAAGCAGTTGCAGAGTCATGCTTCACCTCGTAGGAATTGCACCTCGAATTTTTGCCATTTGTCGGACAGATCATGCCGGGCAAGGATGGCCTCCAGCCGAGCCGGGGCGAGGACTCCCGCTTCAATGAATTGTAACAGCCGCGCTTTGTCCTTCGGTCGGCCAAGTTCCAGCGCGATGCAGGCCAGGTGTTCCGCAGAAAAGACGTGGGTCGGCACCCCTTCCACGTCAAAGGACACGGCTTCTATCAAAGCTTCCTCGACGAGCGGGGTCAGCGGTGGCAAAAACTGAACAGGCCAGTCGGCGATGATCAAGTACTCGCCTTCCATTCGGCAGCCACGAGCGACGAGAGAATCAATCAGCGGCTGGGGACTGACGAGCAACTGGCCCGGCTCGGGTCGAAACGTCACAAAAATATCGACATCGAGTGTCGCAATCGGTTCCAGATAGAACGTCGCGCCAACAGCGTCGCCGATGGCGTAGCGATCAATGATGCCATCGGCCTGCATCTGGTTGATCGTGGTGAGCACCTCTTTGATTTTCATTTCACCGCCCTCGTCCTCGTTCCGCGGCTCATCGTCATGCTCAACAGAGCGGGTCATCGCACGAGAGCCGACAGTGTCTTGACGGCTGCGACGATCACGATCGTGCCGGCGATGTCGAGCAGGGCTCCGTAGCGGATCATGCGGCCGAGCGGGACCATGCCGGAGCCATAGACGATCGCGTTGCAAGGCGTGCTCACCGGCAGCATGAAGCCGAGGCTGCAACCGAAGGTCGCGCCGAGCGCTGGCTCCAGTGGATCGACTCCGGCGGCGGTTGCCATCGTGATCACCACAGGGATCACGATGTTGGCGGAGGCAGTGTTTGAGGTCGCCTCCGAGACCAGAGTCGCGACCAACGTCGCCGCGATGAGGAATCCGAAACTTCCTGCGTTTGGCAGCCATGCGATCATGTTTTTGCCGAGCGCGTCCGCAAGCCCTGTCTCTTGAGCCAACATCCCGAAGGCGAAGCCGCCGCCGTACAGCAGCACGACGCCCCAATCAATCTGTGTCGCTTCCGGCCATGTGAGTGCGGGCCGGCCTCGTTCGCCCGGCAGGAGAAACAGCAGTCCTGCTCCGAGCAATGCTGGGACGGCTTCCGGCAGACTCAACTTGCACCATTTGTAGGCGTCGCTGGTCTCGCCCCAGCCGAGTGCGATGACTCCCGGAGTCACCCACAAGATCACCATGATCACGAACGCGACCAACGTGCTGAGTTGCCCTCGCGTCCACGGGCCAAGCTGTTGACGCTGCCGTTCGAGGTACTCGCGACCGCCGGCGAGTTCGCGAACTCCTGCGGGACAGAACCAATTCAAGTACGCGAACATGAAGAGGTACAACACGATGACGATCGGCACGCCGATCAGGCACCACTCGAAGAAGGTAATGTCGATCGCGGCACCGTCGGCGGTCACGAGCTTCCGAATGAAGTTCAAGCCAATGACATTCGGCGGCGTGCCAATCGGCGTCGCCAGTCCGCCGATCGACGCGGAAAACGACGTCATCAGCATCAGTCCCGTCGCGTAACGCGGGTCGATCCGATTACGTCCGGGGTCAGGCACCGCAGAATTCAAAATTGGCGGAATCGAGTTTTGAGTGGAAAGAACGCTTAGCTCCGCCATTTTTGAATTCTGCGGTGCCTGACCCCTGTCGTCTCGCAACACTTTCAGGATCGACAGCCCGATGGCGAACATCATCGCGGTCGTCGCCGTGTTGCTGATCCAGGCGGAGATGAACGCCGTGGTCGCTCCGAACGCGAAGAGCACTCGCGACGGACTGCCGCCGACCGCTTTGAGAGTCAGTACGCTGAGCGCCAATCTCCGGTCGAGGCCATGCAGTTCAATGGCTCGCGCCAGCATGAACGAGCCAATGAAGAGAAACATCAACTGATCGGCGAACGGAGCGAAAACGTTTTTCGCCGGAGCGACCTGCAACATGACGCACGCGGTCGCTCCGAGCAGCGCGGTCAGCGCCATCGGAATCGCTTCCGTCACCCACAGCACGACGACCGCCGCCATTACCGCTGCCAACCGATGCGCTGCGGGCTTGTCGGCCAGACTCTCAAAGTTCGCCGAGAGGACGAACGCAAACAACAACGGCGCGAGCACCAGCCCGGTGCGGCGTCGCAGGAGATACATTCGCGATTCAAGACTCATGTCTTCATTTTCCGCCCTTCATTTTCCGCCAGCTTGTTCCAAATTCCGAAGAGAGCTGGCGGAAAATGAAGGGCGAAAAATGGAGGTAAGAAGTAGCCACGTTCGCCAGAGCGTGGGTGTGCCAACGTGTTCTCCCACGCTCTGGCGAGCGTGGCTACGATTGGAGTCGAAATCTATTTCCGCAGACGTTCTGCGATGTCGCGAACCGTTCCGATGATGCGGTCTTCGACACCCGGCCGCCACGATGACGGCAGATTGCTGTACCGCATCGCTCCGACCCCTTCGTAGCCACCTTCTTTGAGCACTCGTTCCGAGGGGATGTAGGCCATCACGTCGTTGCTGTAGCCGGCGACCCAGACCGGACCGTCGCCGAGTTCCCGCTTCAGTCGCAGCGCGTAGTCGATGACAACCTCGCCACCGAGCGTGACCATTGTCAGGTCGCCGCCGAATTGCAGCACTTGGATTGGATACGGATAGCTCTCACGAACCTTGCCGTTCTTCTCGAATTCCGCCAGCAACGCTTCTGAGCGGCGTTGCTCGTAGCCGTCTTTGTGCTTGCGACGTTCCAACAGTTCTTCGCGAGTTACCGGCTCGAACGGCAAGTCGACTTCTTTGAAATCGAACTTCAACGGCCCGCGAATTGGTTTCGGCACCGGCAACAGCGCGGCTTCGACCGCCGTCGCCAGCGTCTTGCCGTGAGTCATCGCCCACTCGATCTGCCCGCGCGGGTACGGGTTCTGATCGCCTCCGCAGCCCATCACGAACAGAGCGGTCGCTCCGGGATGAGCTTTCTCGATCTCGGTCTGAGCATACCCGGCATAGTCGGCGTTGATTTGCATCAACCCCGTCGTCGTGTTGTGGCAGGCGTAACCGAATGCGACCGCTCGCAGCGTTTTGCCGTCGAGCGATTCGACGCGCAGCACCGGCACGTCGTGATCGACTGGGCCATCGGGATACGGGCTGTTCTGGAATCCGTCTTTCGTCGGCAGGCGTCGATTCATCGCGACGCTGCACCGAGCATGACTGTAGGACAACTTCGCTGGTTGCAGGTCTTCCACCGCCGCACCGATCACGCCGACCAGCTTGTCGGTCAGCGAGACGAAATACGACTCGACCCGCTGCCGCTGCTCGGGATCGAGCGGATACATGACCGACATTTCGAGGTCGTCTTTCACGACTGGTCCGCAATGCGTGTGCGAGCAGTTCAGCAACAAGCCTTTCGGATCGACTTTGTATTTCTCAGCGACCCCTTTCACGACTTGCAGCCGCAACGGACGTGGGATGCTGATGAGATCAGTCGTGACGATGACCGCTCGCGTCCCGGCCGAGTCCTCGATCGCCAGCGCCTTCGCGTGCAGTTCGGAGAGAACACCTTCGGACGGCTTCGTCCGTCCGGCATAGCCGGCCATCCACATCGGCTGACGTGGCGTGATCGCGACGGTGGCGACTCCCACTTTCCATTCTGGGTCGTCAGCTCGACACGTTGCCGAAGCGGCAACAACGATCAGAATCGAATTCAACAACCAACGTGCCATGTTGTGTTCCTTCAAGAGTTCGGCCGAAAGCCGATCGCCGTCCGCCGAAAGCCGTGATACCGTTTTTCGTTTGCCGCGTTCGTGAATCGAAGGAAAAGGATAACGGCTATCGGCCGACGGCTCACGGCATTCGGCCGGAGAGGCCAACAGGGGTCGGGTGTTCGGTTTTTCGAAATTGGCGGGATTTGAGCGTCAATTGAAATCCACGCGTCCTCCCCGCCAATTCCGAAAAACCGAACACCCGACCCCGAACGTGGAACTTTCGCATTTCTTTGCTCGGCATCGAAAATCTCTTCAACGAATTGGCCCGGTCGCGCCAAGAGTTCTTCGTCTTGTCTCAGTGGCGGAGGCATCATGGACCTGCAGCAGCAATCCGACGAGCGGCTGATGCAACTGGTGGCGAATGACCAGCGCGAGCCGTTGACGCTCTTGCTGCGGCGACATGCGAATTCCGTGTTGACGTTTTTGGTGCGGATGCTGGGGGATCGAGCACGCGGCGAAGAGCTATTTCAAGACGTCTTCCTGGCGGTGTGGACGGGCCGGCAGACGTATCGGTTTCCGCGACCGTTTCGGCCGTGGCTGTTCGGCATCGCCGCGAATCACTGCCGCAACGAACGACGGCGGCGTGAGCGAGTACCGAACGCAGTTGATCCGCTGACATTGGAAGCGAGCGATGAATCGACCGATTCACCGGTCGATGGAGCGATTGCGACCGAGACGCGGCTGTTGGTTGAAGACGCGGTAGCGACGTTACCGGCTCAGCAGCGGACGGTCGTCGTGCTGCGCGTCTGGAGCGGCTGCTCGTTCGCGGAGATCGCTGAGTCGATTGGCTGCACGGAAGTCACCGCGCGGTCGCATCTGTGTCTGGCACTGGGAGCGCTGCGGAAACATTTGGAACCGAAACTGCGAGAACACGGATGACACGGATTGCACGGAGGGACGCCGCTGAAATCCGCGTCATCCGTGACCTCCGTGTTCGCATCCTGTCGCAGAAGGAAACGGAATCATGTCCCACAACTTTCATATCGCAGAGTTGATTGATGCCTATTTGCTCGACGCGCTGGAACTTCACGAGCGGGAGCGCGTCGCGCAGCATTTGGAAACATGTGCCGAGTGCCAAGCAGAGTTCGCGCGGGCGGAAGCTCGGCTGCGGATGCTCAAGGCGTTGCCGTCGGTGGAGGTCTCCGACGAATTGCTGGCGGCGACCGAGCAGCGATTGGCGGACACTTGGCACACTCACGATTCACTCGTGAGGTTGGGCGACACCCAAGAAGGCCGGCGAGTCACCGCCGTTCGCCAGCAAGAAGAAGGGCGGCTCCGGTTCGAAGCGAGTGACACGAAAACGAAGCCACAGAGTTCTCGCACGACGAAGTGGCTGTTCGGCACTTTCGCGTTGATCGGCACGATTTTGCTCGCGCTGACGATCTATGCGGAGAACCTTGGTCCGACGCCGTATGACCTGCGCGTGCTCGGACAATCCGAACTACGGCCGGGGACCGACGCCTCGCTGCGCGTGCTGTTGGTCAATCGTCCGAATCAACGGCGGCCGGTCGCGAACGTGCCGGTCTCGATTGAGTTGTTGCGCAGCGCGACGCGGCAGCGCGTGCAGCTCGTCAGTTTTCGCACGGACGGGCAGGGGACCGGTCGGCCGAGATTCCGTATCCCCGATTGGTCCGACGGCGAATGCCAACTGCGAGTCGTCGCCGATGTCGGCTGGGGCTTTTGGGACGACGAAGTGCTCGAACGACCGGTGACGCTCAAGCGGTCGTGGCGGCTGATGCTCAGCAGCGATAAGCCGGTCTATCAGCCGGCGCAGACCATCCGGATGCGCAGTCTCGCGCTGCGCCGCCCCGACCGCCGGCCGGTCGCGGGGGAGCGTGCCGTCTTCTCGGTGAACGATCCGAAAGGGAACGTGATCTTCAAGCAGACGGGCGTGACGAGCGCATTCGGTATCGCGTCCGCCGATTGCCCGCTGGCCGACGAGATCATGCACGGCGAGTACCGACTCGAATGCCAACTCGGCGACACAACTTCGCGCGAGACGGTCGAGGTCAAACCGTATGTGCTGCCGAAGTTCGCGGTCTCGGTGGAATTCAACCAGCCGTATTACTTGCCGGGCGAGGTCGTGCGCGGTGTTGTGGTCGCGAAGTATTTCTTTGGACAACCCGTGGCGGACGCGAAGGTCAACGTAGCGATCAGCACGAGTGAGTCAGGGGTCGGGTCTACGATTTTTCGGAATTGGCCGACGAAGCGTGATGAAGATGAACAAACGAAATCCGGCCAATTCCGAAAAATCGTAGACCCGACCCCGGCCCATTTATCGCTGCACACCGACACCTCCGGCCGAGCCGACTTCGTATTCCCCTTGCCAGAGTCTCTCATCGGTCGCCCGCAAGACAACGGCGGGGCGCGGGTGACGTTCGACGTTGACGTCACCGATCGCGCGGAGCAGTCGCAGTCGAAGACGCTGTCGTGTCTCGTGGCCGCGCAACCGATTCAGATCGAGGTCATCCCGGAAGCGGGCCAACTTGTGCCGGGAGTGCCGAATCGCATCTTCGTCTGGACCACCTATCCCGACGGACGTCCGGCCAAGACGCGAGTGGCCTACGCTCGTCGCGCAGTACACGCAGGTGTTTCAAAAGGTGGTGAACTCGCCACGAGCGACTTGGGAGTCACTGTGTTCGAACTGGAAACGTTCGCTCAAGACTCGCCCGACGGAACGAACATCACGCTCACGCTGCAAGCCACCGACGCCAACGGCCACACCGGCCGGCGCGAGGTCAAGCTCGGTCGGCGTGCCAGCGGAACATTTTTGCTGCGCACCGACAAGGTGGTCTACAACGGCGGCGAGACGCTGCGAATTGTGGCGCTCGGTAGTGGCATCGAGCCGGTCTTCGTCGATCTGCTCAAGGAAGGCCAAACGCTGCTGACCGAGACAATCTCGATGAGTGACGGACACGGCGAGTATCACTTCGACCTGCCGTCGGATCTGAGCGGCACATTGGAGCTGGTCGCGTATCGCTTCAACGGCGAGGGATTCCCAGTTCGGCAAGCGCGAGTCCTTCAAATCCGTCCGGCGAACGAGCTGTCGTTGGAAGTCAAAACCGATCGACCCGAATACCGGCCGGGCGAAACGGCGAAGCTCTCGCTGCAACTGCGCGGTCACGACGGCCAGCCTCAACCGGGAGCGATCAGTCTCTCGGCCGTCGATGAAGCGGTCTTCGCCGTGATGTCGGCAAAGCCGGGTCGCGAGCAAGACTTCTTCGACGTCGAACAAGAACTACTGCAACCGGTGCTGACGGCCTATCCCGGCTTCTTCGATCACGCAGATCGCCGTAGCCAATCTCGCCAGAGATTGGGCGTCGATTCGAACAATGTCCCAAGCTCTGGCGAGCTTGGCTACGTCGCTCCGAAAGATCGCGAACTCTTCGAGCAAGCATTGTTCGCCCAAGCCGGACGCGGCCGAGGCACCACCGGTCGAGATGCTCTCCTCGAACAACTGCGACCGTTCTTGGACGGGGCTGAGTCCGAACTCGAAATGCTCTTCCAGCGGCCCGATTGGGATCAATTGCTGCCGGAAGGAATTCTGCCGCCCGCCGTGATGCACCAACTCAGAAACCGAGGGTCGCAGCACTCGTTGGACTCCGAGACGTTTCCTCAAAAGCGAGACGCGGCCGCCGCACTCCAACGGCAGTGGCAGCAGACGATGGGGCCGTGCTGGTTCCTGTTCTGCGTTGCACTGGGAATCAGCGTGGCGGTCGTGTTGCTGCGATCCGCGTCCGGTTGCGCGGCGCGATTGGGAGAAATCGTCGTTGCGACGGCGGTTGTCATGGTGCTGATCGCGATGATGCTGCCGGCGGTCCAGCAAGCTCGTGAAGCCGCTCGACGGAGCGAAGCGAAGAACACGCTCAAGCAAATCGGACTGGCGCTGGAGAATTTCCGAGATGTGAACGGCAAGTTGCCAGGACAGACGAGCGATTCTGTGAGCAGTGACGGCGACTCCGTTCGAGTGCGGCAGTGGTTCCCGGAGACGCTGCTCTGGCGGCCGGAGATCGTCACAGACGACGCGGGCCGAGCGACACTCGACGTGCCGCTGGCGGATTCGATCACGACGTGGAGACTGTCGGCGAGTGCGGTCACGTCCGAGGGCAAACTGGCCGCGCGGCTGGCGGACGTGCGCGTCTTTCAACCGTTCTTCGTGGACCTCAACTTGCCGGTTGCGTTGACTCGTGGCGATGAGATTTCGGTGCCGGCGGTCGTCTACAGCTACCTCGATCAACCGCAGACGGTGAAGCTGACGCTCGACCGAGCCGATTGGTTTGAATCGCTTGGCGAGACTGAACTGTCGTTGGAACTCGCCCCGCGCGAGGTGCGATCGGTTCGCTTCCGCCTACGAGCGAAACAAGTCGGTTCGCACACGCTGCTCGTCACCGCGCGAGCGGCCGAGATCGCCGATGCCATTCAACGGAACATCACCGTCGAACCGGAAGGGGAACGCATCGAGACCGTCTTCAACGGCACGCTCGACCAACCGGCCAGCGTCGTCGTCACCGTTCCCCCCGACGCGATCGACGGCAGCGCGAAGACGATCTTGAAGCTGTATCCGTCGAGCTTCAGCCAGGTCGTCGAAGGCTTAGATGCGATCTTCCAGATGCCTCACGGCTGCTTCGAGCAGACCTCGTCCACAACGTACCCGAACATCCTCGCGCTGGATTATCTCCACCACACTAACCCGACGCGCGAGCGAGGGTTGGTCGCGGGAGATCCGTCGAACCCCTCGCTTGCGCGTCGGGCTAGTGTGACGAATTCGCCTTCGGTCGAGGCCAAAGCTCGCGAATACATCCATCTCGGCTATCAGCGGCTGCTGAGCTTCGAGGTCTCCGGAGGCGGCTTCGAGTGGTTCGGACAGTCCCCCGCGCATCGCACGCTGACGGCCTACGGACTGATGGAATTCGAGGACATGTCGCGCGTGATCGACGTCGATCCGGCGATCATCGAACGGACTCGCCGCTGGTTGTTGAGTTGCCGACAAGCGGACGGCTCGTGGTTGCCCGAAGGTCGTGTCTTACACGAAGACCCAACTCGTGGAGGCGGCGACGTCGAACGCCTGCGCACGACGGCATACATCGCCTGGGCGGTCTTCGGTTCCTCCGAGAAAGCGAATCGAGACTTCGCGGCGGAGCGCAGCCGAACGCTGACGGTCCTGCAATCCGCCGACGTGACGAACGCCGACTCGTACACGCTGGCGCTGTTGGCCAACGCTCTGCTGGCGATCGAGCCGACGTCATCGACCGCGCGGAATTGCCTCGACCAATTGCTCGCACGTCAGCGAACCACGGCGAACGGCAAGCTGGTGTGGTGGTCCAACGCGGGGGAAGGCTCGAACCTGTTTCACGGCGCGGGTCGCACTCGCGACATTGAGACCACCTCGCTGGCCACGCTCGCGCTGTTGCGAGCCAAGCAATCGCCGTCGGTCACACGCTCCGCGCTGCAATGGCTGATCACTCAGAAGGACGCGCGTGGGACTTGGCATTCGACGCAAGCCACCGTCTTGGCTTTGAAGGCGTTGGTCGCGGCGACCGGTCAGCCGCTGGGTGATGCTCAACCGCGCCGGATTGAAGTCTCTATTGATGGTCAACGTGTTCGCGACGTCGTGATCCCCGCCGACCAAGCGGATGTCGTGCAGCAACTCGACCTGACGCCGCACACGGCCAGCGGTTCACATCGGATCGAACTGGTCGAACCATCGGGCACAGGCACGACCTACCAAATCACCGCTCGGCATCACCGGGTCGAACGCCAAGCGGTTCCTCTGGCATCGCCGCTGTCGATTGAGCTGTCGTTTGATCGCTCGTCGCTGCGGCTCGACGAGACCGTCACCGCGACGGCGGTGGTTCACAATCGCTCGGACGCGCCGGTCCCGATGCTGCTGCTCGAATTGCCAATCCCGGCCGGGTTCGCACCCGATCGCTCAGACTTCGAGCAACTCGTGCAAGCGAACCGGATCGCCAAGTTCCAGCAAACTCCGCGCACGATGGTAGTCTACCTCCGAGGATTGGAGGCCGGCGGCCGCTTCACGCTGACGTATCGGCTGACCGCGACACAGCCCGTGCGCGTGACCTCTCCGGCCGCGGTGGCGTTCGAGTATTACGCTCCGGAAAACCGCTCGTCGTCACAGCCGGCGACGCTGACGGTCGAGGCCGCGCGGTGAATTGCGGACGGACACGCCGGGCCTATAATCCCGCCCCGCGCTGCGGAGACGAAATCGAGATTCCCGTAGCCTGACTCTCCGAGTCGGGTGTCCGGCCTGAAGCTCCCGACTCAGAGAGTCAGGCTACTGAAACGAAAAGGAGACGACCTTGCGTTGGCTGTTGAACGCCTTGTCCACATCGGTGGGCAGGAAGGTGGTCCTGGCGATCACCGGGTTGTTGCTCTGCGGCTTTCTGGTCGCGCATCTGGCCGGCAATCTGCTGCTGTACGTCCCGGATGGCGGCCACAGCTACAACGAATACGCTCACGCGCTGCACAAGCAAGTCTTGCTGCTGGCGGTTGCCGAGGTCGGGCTGTTCGGGCTGTTCATCGCCCACATCGTCATCGCGTTGCAGGTCTCTGCTGAGAACCGAGCGGCTCGCAAAGTCGGCTACGCCGTCACCAAGTCGAAGCAAGAAGGCCGCTATGTGATGGAAGGCATTCGACCGGATATGTGGATGTTGGTGACCGGCATCGTCGTGCTGGCATTCATCCTGCTGCACCTGATGGATTTCAAGTTCGAGCTACGCGGCGAAGCGTTCTACAAATCCGAAGCCGGCTCGAAGCTATCACCCTTCGACAAAGCGAAGGCGCTGCTCTCGACATCAAATCTGATCACGATCGTCGGTTATGCGTTTGGCAGCTTCGCGTTGTTGGCCCACTTGGCTCACGGGTTCCAGAGCGCGTTCCAAACGCTGGGCATCAACCATCCGAAATACACACCGCTGATCAAGCTCGTCGGTTTGCTGTTCGCGATTGCGATTGGCGTTGGGTTTGCGACGTTCCCGTTGATCTGGTCGATGAGCCATTGATGGATTTGAGATTTCATCCGCCGCGGCGGATCAGATTTTCCCAAGTTGATTGAATGCGGCGCTGACGCGCCGCACTCCCAGTAGAGGTCGGCAAAATGTCGAGTGCGACAGCAACAACTCAAGGCTCATCCCGGCTGCAATCGAACGCGCCGACTGGCGATATCACAACAGCCTGGGATCGGCACAAGTTCGATCTCAAGCTGGTCAATCCGTCGAACAAGCGGAAGTTCAACATCATCGTCGTCGGCACCGGGTTGGCCGGGGCGAGCGCGGCGGCTTCGCTGGCGGAACTCGGCTACAACGTCAAAGCGTTTTGCTTTCAGGATTCGCCGCGCCGAGCGCACAGCATCGCGGCTCAGGGCGGCATCAACGCCGCCAAGAATTATTGCAACGACGGCGACTCGGTCTGGCGATTGTTTTACGACACGGTCAAGGGCGGCGACTTCCGCGCTCGTGAGTCGAATGTCTACCGGCTGGCCTCGGTCAGCACGAACATCATCGACCAGTGCGTCGCTCAAGGTGTTCCATTCCAGCGCGATTACGGCGGACTGCTGGCGAATCGCTCGTTCGGCGGGGCTCAGGTTTCGCGAACGTTTTACGCTCGCGGCCAGACGGGGCAGCAGTTGTTGCTCGGCGCGTATTCCGCGCTGATGCGGCAGGTCGATCTCGGCAAAGTGAAGCTGTTCGCTCGGCGCGAGATGCTGGACCTCATCAAGGTGGACGGCGTCGCTCGCGGGATCGTCGTGCGGAATCTTGTGACCGGCGAGTTTGAATCGCACACGGGCGACGCAGTGCTGCTGGCGACTGGCGGGTACGGCAACGTCTTTTATCTCTCGACGAACGCGAAAGGCTGCAACGTCACCGCCGCCTGGCGATGTCACAAACGCGGGGCGTTCTTCGCTAACCCGTGCTTCACGCAGATCCATCCGACGTGCATCCCGGTCAGCGGCGATCATCAGTCAAAGCTGACGCTGATGAGCGAAAGCCTCCGCAACGACGGCCGAGTCTGGGTGCCGAAGAATCCGGGCGATGTTCGAGCGGCTAACGAGATTCCCGACGACGACCGCGACTATTTCCTGGAGCGACGTTACGCGGCGTTCGGCAACCTCGTGCCGCGCGATGTCGCCTCGCGAGCGGCCAAGAAGGCGTGCGATGAAGGCTTCGGCGTCGGCGAGACAAAGCTGGCGGTCTATCTCGATTTCCGCGACACGATCAAGCGCGATGGAGTCGCGGTCGTGAAAGGGAAGTACAGCAACCTCTTCCAAATGTACGCGAAGATCACCGGCGAAGACCCGTACTCGACGCCGATGCGAATCTACCCCGCCGTCCATTACACGATGGGTGGCCTGTGGGTGGACTACAACCTGCAAACCACGATCCCCGGTTTGTATTGTCTCGGCGAAGCGAATTTTTCCGATCACGGAGCCAATCGGTTGGGCGCATCCGCTCTCATGCAGGGCTTGGCCGACGGCTACTTCGTGATCCCGTACACGATCGGCCATCACTTCGCGACCTCGAAGCTTCCGAAGATCACCGACGATCATCCCGACGTCCGTGGAGCCGTCGAAGCCGCGAAAGCTCGCGTGACAAAGATGCTGGGCATTCAAGGCTCACGCAGCGTCGATTCGTTCCACCGAGCACTCGGAAAAATCATGTGGGAGAAGTGCGGCATGGCTCGCAACGAAGCCGGCCTCAAGTACGCCGAACAAGAGATCGCCGCGCTCCGCCACGAATTCTGGAACAACGTCCGCGTGATGGGGACCGGCGAAGCGTTCAACCAGAACCTCGAACACGCCGGCCGAGTCGCTGACTTCCTGGAATTCGGCGAGCTTCTGGTTCACGACGCACTGACTCGCGAGGAATCCTGCGGCGGACACTTCCGCGAAGAGCACCAAACCGACGAGAGCGAAGCCAAACGCAACGACGCCGACTTCTGCCACGCCGCCGCCTGGGAATACACCGGCGGCCACGACAGTTTCACCGGCGAAAAAGAACAACTCCACAAAGAACCGCTGGAGTTCGAGAACGTCCACCTGACGACACGCAGTTACCGCGAATAACTTTGGAGTGCGGCGAGTCATCGCCGCTTTCCTTTGCGGCGAAGCCGCTTTTTTCCTCGAATTCAATCTGACTC
>CAMDDX010000125.1 GCA_945893075.1 Planctomyces sp. SH-PL62
TTCGCCGTGAGTGTCTGTTTTTGAATTCCACGTCCACTCACGGCGAAAAAGACTCCCCACGGCAATAAGAACTCCTGCGGAGTTCCTGATCATGTCACCCTGTCTGTTACATCCCTAACCCAGCGCCCACCGAACGCGGGGAAGCCCACGATGTCGCTCCCACAGAAAACGCCAGCGCCGATCTCGCAATGGTCAGTCCGTCGCGGAGCGACAGGACTGCTAGAAAATCCCCAGCATGTCCTTCGCCTCGTCGGTCATACGATCCGGCGTCCACGGCGGCGACATCACCAGCTTGATTTCCGCCTCATCGACATCACGCAATCGCTCAAGCGCCATCTTCGACTGCTGCACAATCTGTGGGCCCGCGGGACAGGCGGGACTGGTCAGCGTCATCTCGACATAGATCTTTCGGTCGTCTCGATTGACCGAATAGACGAGACCCAGATCCACAATGTTGACCATCAATTCGGGATCGATGACCTGCTTCAACGCATCAATAAGCCGGATGTCATCATCTGCTCCCGGTTCCGGAGTCGGCACTTGATCGCCGCTCGTCGAAGCCGCAGAGACAACAGGGATTTCGCTTGGCGCGACGACTCGAGCTGGCGCCACGATGCTCGGCATCGCTGGCGGTTCGGAACCGACTGGTCCAACGAAGATCTCGCCATCACGGACTTGCACCGCAAAGGTTTCAATCCCTCGTGTCGCCGGCATGCACACCGGCTTGCCGTTCCTGAGATCAAACTTGGCTCCGTGACGCGGACAGGTGATCGCTCCATCGGCGATCGGCCCATCCGTCAACGGTTGCCCATCGTGCGAGCACACATCCTCGATGGCGAAATAGTCGTTGCCCACACGTACCAACAACGCCGGCACGTCATCCACAATAATTGACTTCCGCCCATTCGGAGGAATTTCCGTGACAGCAGCAACTCGTTCAAACATGGCCTATGGCGCACGCAGCCCGCGTGCGTCTCCTTTTAGTTTGAGCCTCGATCAATCCACGCACGCGAGCCGCGTACGCCACAATCAGCCGATCCCCAATTTCCGTTCGACTGCCTGATTCAATGTCTCGCGAACCAACTCAATCGGGATACGGTCAGACACAATCTGCAAAAAGCCCTGCACGATCACGTGCATCGCCTCGAATTCGCTCAGGCCGCGAGCCATGCAGTAAAACACTTGCTCGCGATCGACGCGGCCAGCCGTCGCTCCGTGCGTGCAGCGCACGTCATCCGCTTCGATTTCCAAGCCGGGAATGGCATCAACTCGGCAAGCATCCGACAGCAACAACGCGTCGTTCCGCTGATATCCATCGGTCTTCTGTGCTTCGGGCGCGACCTTGATCATGCCTCGCCAGACGACGCGAGCGCGATCGCGAATGACGTCTTTGTAGAGCAGATCGCTGCGAGTATCCGGCGCGTTGTGCCACTGCTGCGTGTAGTACGACAGGACTTGCCGGTTTGTCGCGAACGTCACGCCGTTCACTTCGGCCTCGGCCCCGCGTCCGTCGAGATGCACGTCCTGATGAATGTGAGCCAGCTTGGCCCCGAGGCCGCCGACCGTCCACTGCAGCATGCCGTTCGATTCGACTCGCCCTGCCTGATGCGCGAAGTGCCACGTCTTGTCGTTCCAGTTCTGCAATTGGACGTACCGCAGCCGCGCTTCTTTGCCGAGGATGAGTTCCACCGCTCCGACATGCAGTCCAGACGCATCCGCCGTCGCCGACGAAGTCTCTTCGAGCAGCGTTGCGCTCGCGCCGTCTTCCAAGATGACCAGCGTGTGGCTGAAGTCCGCAGCCCCGGCCGCGCTCAGCCCGATCAAGCTGTCGAGCGGTTCGTTAATCGACACGCCTTTCGGCACGAACAGCACCGTACCGCCGGTCCAAAACGCCGCGTGCCAACTCGCGAACCGATCTCGCCGTGCCTGTACGCCGCGCTTGCCGAAATACGGTTCGAGCTTTTCGCGATGCTCGACCAGCAATGTTCTCAGATCGCCGAACAGCACACCTTGCTTCGCATATTTCTCATCGAGCGTCGCTCGCGTCGTATGCCCATCGACATGAGTCACCATTCCGGAAAACTCCGCCCGATCCTGCATCAACGAGCCGAACGTCGCCGACTCGGTCGGCTCGGCGCGGACATGAAACTGATCCGGCCGAAACGTGCGTGTCTCGACCCGCTTCCATTCCTCCGGGTCCAACGGCACGGAGAGATGATCTTGATACTGCTCATACGCCTTGCGACGCGTGTCGACGATCCAATCGGCTTCATCGCGCGATTCGAGAAACGCTTCAAAAGCGGTACGGCTAAAGCCAGTCACAATGTCAGTCAGTGTTGCAGTCATAATTCCCAGACTTCAGTCCGCCGGAGGAAGCCCGGAGGAGACTATGTCGTTTGTTAGGTATCCGTTGTTTTTACCTTCTGCCCCAAGTCATCACCAAGCGCCTTCTCCAGAGTTTTGATCCGTTCCAATAGTTCGAGGTGAACAGTCGCCGCAAAGAAAAAGCACATTGGCAGAAAACTGTAAAACGCCGGTGCTCCGGCATCATTGGGACTAAACATCTTCATCAACGACAACAAAGCGCAGAAGGCTGCGGGTATCCAAATCAAGACCTTTATTCGTGACGTAGTAATCTCCATGAGATGGCCTTTCTACAACAATTCAATTGCCAGCCCATCCAACTCCGCTCGGTATCTCAACCCCGGTGAGCCAGTCGCGATCAACGCTTCGCGGATCGGGCCGGTGATTTCGGAGATGGTCGCTTTGCGAGCCTCGACGATTTCTTTCGTGTCGATTGGCTGCAACGTCCCGCCAGTCGCGTGAGCTTGCAGGACGTGAGTCGTCCAGTCGATCAATTCGGAGCCGCAGCGAAATCGGACATTGGCTCGGATCAGGTATTTCTCCAAAACGATGTCTAAACCGGTTTCTTCCTTCGCTTCTCGGATCGCTCCGTCGTCAAACGCCTCTCCCACTTCGACGCCTCCCGATGGCGTGCGATACGCCCCGCACGGATAGCTCGGCTTGCGAGTCACCACGATGTTCCGCTCGTCATCGACGATCACGAGCGTCACGTCGTGACAGCGTCCTTGCTTTTGCCCCAACCGCACGAGGTCGAGTTGTTCGGGAGTCATCTCGTACTCCCTCGCGATTTCAACTGGAGTGCTGTAGCGCTGTTCGACCTCGCGGATGATTTCGGCGGTGACGTACATGACCGACTCAGCCCACGCTGCCTTCCATTTGCAGTTCGATGAGGCGGTTCATTTCGACGGCGTATTCCATCGGAAGCTCTTTGACGAGCGGCTCGATGAAGCCGGTCACGATCATGGCCGAGGCTTCCGCTTCGGTCATGCCGCGGCTCATCAGGTAGAAGAGTTGCTCTTCGCCGATCTTCGAGACGCTGGCTTCGTGTTCGAGGGAAATTTGGTTGTCTTCGGCTTCGATGTATGGGTAGGTGTCGCTGCGGCTTTTGCTGTCGAGGATCAAGGCGTCGCAGACGACGTTGGATTTGCAGTTGGTCGCTCCCTTTTCGACTTTGACCAAGCCGCGATAACTGGCTCGGCCGCCGCCCTTCGAGATGCTCTTCGAGACGACGCGGCTGGACGTGTTTGGCGCACAGTGAACCATCTTGGCTCCCGCGTCTTGATGCTGACCATTGTTCGCGAACGCGATCGACAGCGTTTCACCGCGAGCACCTGGCTCCATCAAATAGATGGCCGGGTATTTCATGGTCAGCTTCGAGCCGAGGTTGCCGTCCACCCATTCCATCAGCGAGTCGCCGTAGGCCATCGCTCGTTTGGTGACGAGGTTGAAGACGTTGTTCGACCAGTTTTGAATCGTCGTGTAGCGGAACCGGCCGCCGCGCTTGACGATGATCTCGACGACCGCCGAGTGCAGGCTGTCGCTGCTGTAGGTCGGAGCCGTGCAGCCTTCGACGTAATGCGCCGAAGCCCCTTCATCGACGATGATCAGCGTCCGCTCGAACTGCCCCATGTTCTCCGAGTTGATGCGAAAGTACGCCTGCAACGGAAACTCGATCTTCACGCCCGGCGGCACATAGATGAACGACCCGCCCGACCACACGGCCGAATTGAGTGCCGCGAATTTGTTGTCGTTGGGCGGGATGATTTTGCCGAAGTATTCCCGGAACAGGTCCGGATGGTCGCGCAACGCCGAATCGGTGTCGGTAAAGATCACCCCTTGCTTGGCAAGGTCTTCCTGCAAGCTGCCGTAGATGACTTCCGACTCATACTGCGCCTTCACGCCGGCGAGATACTTCTTCTCGGCTTCGGGGATGCCCAGCCGATCGTACGTCTTGCGAATGTCATCGGGCACGTCTTCCCAACTCTTCTCCAGATTGGCCGCCGCCTTCATGTAGTAGAAGATGTTTTGGAAGTCGATTTCTCCCACGTCGCCGCCCCAGGAGGGCATTGGCTTTTGGAAGAAAGTCTCCAGCGAGTTGATGCGGAAGTCCCGCATCCACTTCGGCTCTTTTTTCATTTCGGAGATCTGATAAACGATCTCACGATCCAGCCCGCGGCGACTCTTGAAGACGTACTTGTCCGTGGGGTCGTGGAACCCGAATTGGTAATCGCCGACGCCGACGTCCTGATCTTCACGTTCTTGAACTGCTAGGTCTGTGCTCATGATTTATTCTCGCCTTCTGGAGTTTGGTGTTTCAGCACCGCATTCCAAAGTTATGCCTTAACGGTGACCGCTTGTTCTTCAGCCGCCTCGGTCGGATGCCGCTCTCGCACCGCTGCGTAGCCGTTGGCGTGCAGGTCGTGAGCGAGGGACGCATCGCCCGTTTCCACAATTTTCCCCGCGAGCATCACATGCGTGAAGCTCGGCTTATTGAATTCGAGCAGGCGTTCGTGGTGCGTGATGATCAGCACCCCCATGTGCGGGCCGTGGAGTTTGTTGATCCCTTCGCTGACTGCTCGGACGGCGTCGCTATCGAGGCCGCTGTCGGTTTCGTCGAGGATCGCGAACCGCGGACGCAGCAGCGACAACTGCAAAATCTCCATCCGCTTCTTCTCGCCGCCGCTGAAGCCGTCGTTGAGGTACCGCCGAGCGAACTCACTGTCGATGTCGATCTCGGACATCCGATCCTTGAGTTCCTTGCGGAAATCCTTCATCGGGATCAGGCCCTCGCCTTCTTTGCGGTCGGGGTTGCGGACGTTCGAGACCGCGTGCCGCAGGAAGTCGGAGACCTTCACGCCTGGAATCGTCACCGGGTATTGAAACGCCAGAAAGATGCCGAGCCGTGCTCGCTGGCAGGGGTCCAACTCCAGCACGTTGACACCGTCGAGTTCAATCGCCCCGCCGGTGATCTCGTACTTCGGATGCCCGGCGACGACGTAAGCCAGAGTGCTCTTGCCGCACCCGTTCGGCCCCATCAAGGCATGAATCTCCCCCTGCCGAATCTCCAGGTTCACCCCCTTGAGAATCGGCTTGCCATCCACGGCGACTCGCAGGTCGCTGATCTTCAGAATCGCGCTCATTCGACTTTCACTCTTTCCGCAGTACCGCAACTGTTAGGGACCGGCCCGCTTCGGCCCGCGAGGCCGTTCCCTAACGGTTGCGGTACGGATTTCTGATGGACTCTCGAATCACTCACACATTCAAAACACTCGGCACGGCCGCGACTCCGCTGTGGTGGGGGACGGGGAGGACTTCGGTCATCCCTTTGCCGAGCTTGCGGGCTTTGATTTTGTCTTGAATCCGCATGATCCCTTCGAGCAGAGCCTCCGGACGCGGCGGGCAGCCGGGGACGTACACATCGACCGGGACGACCAGATCGACACCCTTGACGACGTGATAGCCCCACTTGAAGTACGGGCCGCCGCCGACCGTGCAGGCTCCCATCGCGATCACATACTTCGGATCGGGCATCTGCTCGTAGAGCCGCCGCACTCGGCTGGCCATTTTGTAGGTGACGGTCCCGGCCACGATCATCAAGTCCGCTTGCCGAGGACTCGCGCGGAACGCTCCGGCTCCGAAGCGGTCCAGGTCGAAGCGGCTGGCTCCGACGGCCATCATCTCGATCGCACAGCACGCGAGCCCGAACGTCATCGGCCACACACTGGACTCCTTCGCCCAGTTCATCGCCTGCTCCAGCGTCGAGACAATCACGTTCTCTTCAAAACGTCCTTCGATCCAACTGCTCATGATTTGGTCCGTTGTGTTTGGTGTTTTGATTTCAAATCTGAGATATCAAATCTCAGATTTCAAACTTGAACTCTAGCGGCACGAACGCGTCCTGCAATCGACTCAACTCCCCACGCTTTCTGGCTGAAACTCACAGCAATGATGCCCGTCGCGGCAACATTTCGTGAGCGTCATTTTCGTCCCCAAGACTTCCGCAAAGACGTCTTGTTCCAATCCGCAAATGCCAGTGTCTGACGAGGCCAATTCTTGATACGGGCAACTATTTTCTCGGAGGATCGGCAGGTCGCCGGATTCGTCGATCTCGACATCAAACCCGCGATCCGTCAGTGAGACTTGCAACTGTCGCAACCGATCCGACAACGACCGCGAGCGATCCGTTCGCCCGTAGCGCTGCACCATCGACTCGCGCACGCGCCGCACGACTCGTTCGCGGAGCACTGGCTCTTCGATGCTCTGCATCTCCTGCCACAGAATCAAAGCGAGGTCGCTGTAGTTCTCGCCGAGCTGATTCAGCCCCGACTCAGACACTTGGTAAACGAAGTGCGGACGTCCCCGCCCGCTGCGAACCATGACTCGCGAGACAAACCCTTGTCCTTGCAACCGGACCAGCCGCTGACGCACGGCGGTGGCCGTCACTCCGACCGAGCCACAAATCTCAGAAATCGTCCCGGAACCGAGCCGATGAAGCTGATCCAAGAATCCACGATCACTGGTTTCGAGCGCGATTTTCATGGCCAAACCCGCTTGTCAGCCTTGAAGTTACATCCTGATGACGACTCTGCCCACTGCGGACAACGGCGGATCGTATCGGTGCTTTTGACTTTTGACAACCAAAAGTGTCAAAAGTAGCCGTGACCGCGGAGCGTTTTCTATTTAATGATGTTTGTGTACTTCCGAAAGAACTCCGAAGGATCGTCGCCTCCGCTGATTGTGCAAAGCGGCAGGAACTCGATTGCGGTGGCAGATCGCTTGATTGAGAACGGCTTCGCATCCAAGGTGACGGCAAACTCGTAGAACGAGGATTTTCCAAAAAGCCACCGACTGTGATGTTCCGCTCGTGTTCCAATCGGCGGCCATTTCGCGCCGGCCACTCTGAGCGAATCCAACGTGAGATCGCGCGGCTCCATCCAATGGATTCCGGAGTTGGTGACTTCCACAAGACAAAGTGTGGTGGCCTGTTGGTCGGTGATGTCTTCCAATCTGACCGGGGCATCGTGTCGCCAAATGGTTGAAGGCCCGCTGATCGCCAAGTAACTCGTCGATCGTGATTGATAGGCTCCGTCATCGCTGGAGCACGAATACGCCTCAATCATCTCCCGATGCAGGAGCGAGTTATTCGGCCCGTTCCACGGTTCATCGAAACGGTATCGTTCGTAAATCGCGTTCCAGTTCGAGTAGCCCCAAAACGGAAGCAACAACACACGCCAGCTATGCATTGGACGGCCTTCGGAATTCGCCACATAAACCGGCGGGAACGAGCCGTATTTATCGTGATAGTTCCGCAACGCGAGCGCAAGCTGCTTCAAATTGTTCCGGCACTGAGATGCTCGTGCCTCTGGGCGTACAGACTCGGTGGGCAAGAACAATGTGAGAATCAGACATCCCCAGATGACGACGAACAACGCCACTGAAAATCGCTGAAATCGTTTGCGGTACTTCGAGTCGATCATCTTCGTCTCCAGCAGGAGCAAGGCACCGCTCACCGCGAAGCCGATGGCCCACCGCTTCAGGCGAATGCGTCACATCAGAGGTTGCTCCGGTCGAGTTGCGATCAGCCATTCAGCAACTGGGCGATCTCGTCCTTTTCGATTTCCACACTCTCGACGGTCCCGCCAGCTTGCACGATATCGGCGATGGCCGAGCGAATGGCTTGCTCCAACGACGTCGCGTCACGGTCAAACTCCACGAACACAGTGCCATTGCGCGAGACGCAGGTCAGATCGGACGCGATGCCGTACAACCGTTCGGCGAATTCCGAGGTCGCGGGCCCGCTCTCCGGTTCCGTCAGTTTCGCAATAAACTTATGGATGTGTTTTTGGGGGTGCATTGCAATTCACTCATCGCGGCAAGTCAGCGTCCTCAGACGAGCCAAGCTCGCGAGCATTACTCGCCGTCCAGCCGACGATCCGAAGTGAGCAATTTGCGGAAGCAGTAGCCGGTGAAAAAGATCACGACGAACCAGACGATCGCCATGAACGCGGTTGCGGAAGTTGACATGCTAAACGCTCCCTTCGGCTTGGCGTTTGGACCAAGCTCGTTTGACCAGCACGCAGAAGAAGACGTACACGCCGACCATCAGCAGGCGGTCGATGTTGCGCCACATCGGCAGCGCGTCGTAGAACTTCTCGGCGGCCACTCGTGACGTTTGGAGTTTGCTGATTTCGGCGTCACGTTTCGAGTCGACCAATTCGCCGGCGGAAGCGACTTTTGCGCGGTAGTCTTGTTGCTTCAATCGAGCCGCTTCGCGCTCGAAGCCGGCTTTTGAGGTGTCGGATGCGAGCGATTCCAAGTCCGCGTCGAGCTTCTTCAGCTTGGTCTCGCGATCTTCCGCCGAGAGTTTCAAGTCGGCGACTTGCTGGTCGAAATCGGCGAGCTTCTTTTGCTTCGTGTCGGCGACGTCTTTGTGCAGCAGCTTGGCGATCATGTCGCCGCCAGACGCGAGCAGGATCGCAATCAGGAACACCGGCGTGACGAACTTGATGATGAAGCGGAACACCTTCGGGATCGCGAGTTCGGCTCCCTTGGTCATCTCGGCCCAGCCTCGATCCATGCCGAACGACCAACCGAACAGGATCGCTTCGCCCAGCGCGAAGACCACCAGCATCACCGTGCCGGCCCAGTAATCGAACTCGTCAAAGAAGACACTGCTGTGAAAGAGGGCTACTGGCAGAGCCAGCGGCAGCAACATCGCTCCGAACGTCACGGCGCTTCGGCCGCGAGACTGTCCATACTCTTGCTGCATGAACGCCATGACCGGCTGGCCCATCGCCAGTGAACTGGTGATCGCCGCGAAGAACAGCAGGCCAAACCACAACAAACCCGCGATCGGCGCAAACGCACCCCAGTTGTTGAACAGCGTTGGAAACACGAAGAAGCCCAGCGAAAAGCCCGATCCGCCCGCCGTCTTGTTCACAACTTCCGGCAGGCCGAGATATGCCACCGCGATCGGAATCAGGATCGAACCACCGAGGATGACTTCACAGAACTCGTTGGTCCACGCGGCGGTCGCACCGGTCAGGGCGACGTCGTCTTTATCGCGGAGGTACGAGGCGTAGCAGTGAATCGTCCCCATGCCGATGGAGAGCGTAAAGAAAATCTGTCCCGCCGCCGCCAGCCAGACGGCCGGGTCTTTCAGCGATGTGAGCCGCGGTTCCCAAATGAAATTCAATCCATCGAGCGCGCTTTGCTTGGCGGCCGGGTCGGATTCGGGCGAGATCATCATTCCGCGCACCGCCAGGATCGCCGCGAAGATGATCAGCAGCGGCATGCCGATCTTCGAGACCAGTTCGATCCCCTTCGCCAATCCGCGCGACAGAATGTAGACGTTCATCGCGATGCAGATCGCGAAGATCAACATTCCCCAACCGCTGACCGCGAACAATTGAAAATCGCTTTCGCCCGTCAGTTGGCCGAAGAACGCTCCCACGTCATCGGGTGTCTTCCCCTTGAATCCGCCAATCACCGAATAGACCGCGTAGGCCAGGCACCAACTCTCGATGTAGAGATAGAACGCCGCCACAACGACGCAGGACCAGAGACCCATCACGCCGAAGTATTTCCAAAATCCGTTGCGGCTATGCGTCTGAAAGATTCCGGGTGACGAGTGATGTCCTTGCTGACCGCCGAAGCGGCCCATGCCCCACTCGACCCAAATCAGCGGCAGGCCGAGTACGACCAATGCGACGAGATACGGAATCAAAAACGCTCCGCCGCCGTTCTTGGCCGCCTGAGCCGGAAACCTCAAAAAGTTTCCCAGCCCGACCGCGTTGCCGGCCATCGCCAGCACCAGACCGATGCGACTTCCCCAGGCTTCTTTCTGTGACATGCTGCCCGCCTCCGATGAAATGTGCTCAACGAGTGAGGCGGGTAGCGTATTGACGTGGGGCAGGTTTTCGTAGCCACGCTCGCCAAGAGCGTGGGCGAACACGTTTGAGCCACTTTCCCCACGCTCTTGGCGAGCGTGGCTACCAGATTACTCGGCCTTGAAGCGATAGCCGATGCCGCGGACGGTCTCGATCAAGTTCCCTTTGTCGCCGAGCTTCTGCCGCAGCGAGCGGACATGCACGTCGATTGTTCGTTCAAGAGAGTTGGCATCCTCGCCGCGCGCATTGTCGAGCAACTCGTTGCGTGAGTACGGCCGACCGGGGCGGCGCATCATCGTCCAGAGCATCTTGAATTCGGTAGGAGTCAGTTGCAGGTCCACTCCATCGAGCTTTGCCGTGTGATTGGTGCGATCAATCTCGATGCCTTCGATGGCGACGGTCTCGCCTGATTGCTGCTCGGCTGAAGGACGCCGCAGCAGCGCTTTGATGCGGCTGATGAGCGGTTTGATCTTGAATGGTTTGGCGACGTAGTCATCGGCTCCCATATTGAAGCCGACGATTTCATCCACCTCTTCACTTTTGGCGGTCAGCATCAAAATGCAGATGGACTGCGTCTTCGGGTCAGAACGGATTTGGCGGCAGACTTGCAGGCCATCCAACCCTGGCAGCATCAAATCGAGCACGACCAAGTCCGGCACCGACGTCTTCGCTCGACGCAAGCCGTCCTGGCCGTCGGCGGCGGTGAGTACCTCGAAACCCTCGTTCGTCAGGTTGTACGCGAGGATTTCGAGCAGCGACCGCTCGTCTTCGATGATGAGGATTGTGGGTTTAGCCATATTGGATTTCGATGACAGAGTTTGCAGTTCCGCTTTTAAGGAACGAGGTCGCGATAACTTCCCGATCAGCTAGCCCCGGTTTGTGTCATCCGAACCGGGGCTAGCGCCCTGCGGCTCATAACAGCCGCAAAGCGGAATGACGACCTTCAGCGAAAGTGGGCGCGATGCCGGATGATCTCGCCTTCGACGAGATACACGACGTCCTCGGCGATGTTGGTTGCGTGATCGGCGACTCGCTCGACATGGCGAGACGCAGAAAACAAATTGATTAAGGGCTCAATCAACTCCGGGTTCGCCTGCATCGTGGCCATCAGTTCGTAAATGATCTCGCGGTTGAGATCATCGACGACGTTGTCCGATTCACAAACTTGCCGCGCGAGGTGACTGTCGAGACCGACATAGGCGTCGATGGATTGATGCAGCATTTCGATCGCTCGACGAGCCATTTCCTTCAGCTTCACTGGAACTTCAATCCCCGGCTGATTGACCAGACCACAAGCTCGTTCCGCGATGTGAACGCTGATATCGGCCACACGTTCGAGTTCGCCGGTGATCTTCAAGACCGTCGTAATTCTCCGCAGGTCGTTGGCGACCGGCTGATGCAACGCGAGGATTTTCAGGCACTCTTCTTCGATGCTGACGTCGAAGCGATCGACCTCGTCATCTTGCTTGGCCAGCGCGCGTGCGCGATCGACGTTTGGGTCACCGAGTTCATCCACAGCCTTGTGGACCAACTCCTCGACCGTCGCACACATCGACAGCAAGTTGCGGTGCAGGACACCAAGATCGCCGGTGAGATGTATTGTCATTAACAGATTTCAAATTTGAGATTTGAGATTTCAAATACGGTCAGCCGCTAGCCAAACCTTCCCGTGATGTAGTCTTCCGTCTGCTTCTTCGTCGGCGTGGTGAAAAGTTTTTGCGTCGCGTCAACTTCTATCAAATATCCCTGAAAGAAGAAGGCCGTCCGGTCGCTGATGCGAGCGGCTTGCTGCATGTTGTGGGTCACGATGACGATCGTGTAGTTCTGCTTGAGTTCGAAGATCAGGTCTTCGATGCGCGCTGTCGAGGCGGGGTCCAGCGCTGAGGCTGGCTCGTCCATCAGCAGAACATCTGGGTTCGTGGCGAGTGCGCGGGCGATGCACAGTCTTTGTTGCTGACCACCCGACAGAGCGAGGGCGGAATCGTTCATTCGGTCTTTGACTTCGTCCCACAACGCAGCACGTTTCAGAGATTGTTCAACGATTTCGACGAGGGCTTTGTATTGGTTTTGGCCAGCGACTCTGGGGCCATAGGCGACGTTTTCAAAGATCGACTTCGGGAACGGGGTCGATTTTTGGAAAACCATGCCGACCCGTTTTCGCAGGGCGACCACATCCACATCGCGAGCGTAAATGTCTTGCCCTTCCAGCAAGACTCGGCCGTTGTGGCCAGTCCCTTCGATGATGTCGTTCATCCGGTTGAGCGTGCGGAGAAACGTGCTTTTTCCGCAGCCTGACGGGCCGATAAATGCGGTGACAGAGCGTTCGGCCACCCTCATCGAGACGTCAAACAACGCCTGTTTATCACCATAGAAAAAGTTGAGGTTGCGGACGTCGAGTTTCGTAACCTCAGTCTCCACGGGACGGCTCCTGTTCACAGTCTCACGCTGCTGCCGCTGGTGCATCAGCTCGGAGAACGATTGCATGAGAGTCATTGGGGGGTGCTCCTTCAAGAGCCGAGCCTCTTTGAAGAGGCCAGGATCTTTTCCGGGGAGTAAGCTCGTTGCTACCACAGTGTTCGCCTTTGAAATCGATTGCGGATCAAGATTGCTGCCGTGTTCATGCACATCAAAACCACCAGCAGGACGATGATGCCGGCGGCGGCAAGATGGTCGTATTCAGGTTGTGCTCGCGAAACCCAGTTGAAGATCTGGATCGGCAGAGACGTGAAGACGTCAAATGGAGCCTCCAGCAGTCCGGTCGGGTGCTCCCACACGGAGGATACGCTGTCGATGTGGCCGGGGCATCTCGCAAGATACGTCAACGCACCGATCATGATGAGCGGTGCGGTTTCGCCCATCGCTCGTGACAACGACAGAATCACTCCGGTCATGATACCCGGCATTGCGGCCGGCAGAACTTGATGGCGAATCGTCTGCCATTGCGTCGCCCCCAATGCGTAAGACGCCGTGCGAATTGAGGACGGTACCGCACGCAGCGCCTCTTGAGCCGCCACGATGACCGTCGGCAGAACCAGCAGCGACAACGTCAGTGCCCCGGAGATCACCGAACGCTCAAACGGCAACGGCACTGCCAAAACGGTGAAGCCGAGGTTCAAGTCCAGCACTTTGCCGTCATGACCGAAGAGACCAAACATCCGCACGAAGACCGTCAGACCGAGGATGCCGTAAACAATCGACGGCACTCCCGCGAGGTTCGACAGATTCACCTGAATGATCCGTTTCCAGCGACCTTCGTTCGAGTACTCCTCCAGATAGATCGCCGCGCCAACTCCGATCGGCACGGTGGCCAACCCGACGAACACCAGCAACCACAAGCTGCCCCACAACGCCGCCTTGATCCCCGCCTTCTGCGGAATGCGTGAGTCGTAGCTGGTGAGAAATCGCGTGCTCAGCGGGCGAGCGGACGTCGCCGCCGCACTGGAAGGCGCGTCCGTTTTCATTGCCGCCGCGCGATCGGCAGCATCCGCGTCGGCCGTCGGCCACGTCATCGCCTTCCAGCCCACGCTCAGCAGCAACAGCAACAGCACGACAACGCCGAACCACGTCGAGCCGCAGCAGAGCCACTCAAACAATTTCCCGATGCGGTGACGTTTGGCCAACGCCGGCTCGCGCAGTCTTCCGGTGACGCTCATTCGTAGACCTCCCGGAATCGCTTCAACACCCATTGAGCCAGCACGTTCATCAACAGGGTGATGACGAACAACGAAAGAGCGACTGCGTACAAACTCTTGTATTCCATCGACCCTGCCTCGGTGTCGCCGAGGCTGATGTTGACGATGTAGGCCGTCATGGTCTCCATGCCGCGAAACGGATTCAGCGTAAGTCGCGGCTGCTGGCCGGCCGCGATTGTCACGGCCATTGTCTCGCCAATCGCACGAGCCATCGCCAGTAAGAATGACGCAAGAATTCCCGAAAGGGCCGCAGGGACGACCACCTTCAGCGACACGTCGAACTTCGTTGATCCCAGCGCGTAACCTGCTTCACGCAGCCCACGCGGAACGGCGCGTAAAGCGTCTTCGCTCAGAGAGCAAACCGTCGGAATGATCATCACACCGACCACGATGCCAGCGCTCAGCGCATTAAAGATATCGACGTTAAAACCGAGCCACGTCTGAAAGATCGGCCGCAGCACGTAAGGGGTCACGAACACCAACGCGAAGTAGCCGTAAACAACCGTCGGAATACCGGCCAGAATTTCCAGCACCGGCTTCACAATGCGGCGCATCTTCGGTTTCGCGTACTCGGACAAGTAAATCGCGCTCGCTAAGCCAATCGGCAGCCCAATGAGTCCACCTAACCCCGCGATGACAAACGTCCCGCACAGCAGCGGCAGAATTCCGAAACGCGGATGATCGGGATGTTGCGGAGCCCAAACCGTGTCGAACAGAAAGTCGGTGATCGACACCGACTGAAAGAACGCCGTCCCGCCGAAGGAGTAGATCGCTTCCGTGAACAAGACGATGATGATTCCCGCCGTCGTCAGCAGCGAGAGTGCTCCGCAGAGAAACAACACCGCCCGAATGATCTGCTCACGAGCGCGCGTCCACGAAACTCGACGAGTCAACGAACTCGGACGCTTGATCGACAAAGGTGATGTGGCTTGAGCGACTGACACACGAAACTCCAATATAGCTGCGCCACTCCGTGACGCGAGTTCTCCAATGTCACACCGTGACGTCAAACACCAACGGCACTCGTTCTGATGTCGATTTCATTTGGCTGAACTGGGCTTCGTTGACTTCACAATACCGGCTGACGTTTTAGTTGTTTGGCTGGTGTGCTGCTGAATGGTTCGAGTCACGGAGTGACTCGTCTACTTTGCCATCGCCTCGGTAAGCGTCTTGCGAGCCGCGTCCAATTCGGCTGCGGGAAGCTCAACGTATCTCACCGTCTTGACCCAGGATTGGCCCTCGTGCAGGTAGTACTTCACGAACTCGGCAACCTGTGGTTTCTTCAACGAAGCTTTGTTGACGTAGATGAAAAGAGGACGAGACAGCGGCTTGTACGAGCCATTCAGAATCGTCTCTTCGGTCGGAGCAACGGCGGCAGCCAAATCATCGCCGGTGGCAATCGGCAGCACCTTCAGCTTGCTCTTGTTCTCGGCGTAGTAGGCGTAGCCGAAGTAACCCAACGCATACTTGTCGCCGGTGACTCCCTTCACGAGCACGTTGTCATCGGTGCTCGGCGTGTAGTCCGTGCGGCTGGACTTCGACTTGCCGACGATCGCTTCCGTGAAGTAATCGAACGTGCCGGAGGCATGGTCGGCTCCGTACAAACGAATTTCTTCATCGGGCCAAGCGGCGTCGATGTCTTTCCACTTTTTGATTTTGCTATCGGGACTCCACAACGCCTTGAGCTGCGAGACGGTGATCGCTTTGCACCAGTCATTTTGTGGATTCACAACGACCGACAAGCCGTCGATCGCCACCTTCAATTCGATGTACTCAACACCCGCCGCTTTGCATGCCTCGGCCTCAGCCGGCTTGATCGGCCGAGAGGCATCCGCAATGTCGAGTTTCCCTTCGCCCAACTCCTTCATTCCGGGGCCGGTGCCGGACTCGCCGACACTCACGTCAACCCCCTTGTGCAGGTTCATGAACTCTTCGCCCATCGCCTGCGAGATTGGGTAAACGGTGCTCGATCCTGTGATCGTCACCTTCCCCGACAGTTTGGTGATTGGCTTCTCGCTGAGCGGCTTTTCCGCAGCGGTCGTTCCGCCCTCAGTGGCCTTTGCAGACGCTCCGCCACTGCTCGACTTTCCCGCAGCAGGGTCGCTCGCATCTCGCACGGAGCAGCCGGGTGTGACAGAGACCAAAACCAAAACGGCCACGCCGAAAAACCATTGCATCCCAGAACGCATTCTAAATCTTCCTTTCTCGGTGCTTTTTGATCCCCAACATCAAGCGCGGAAACTAAGCACTGGGAATGAAGATTCGAGCGACCGATTGTTAAGAAAGTATGAAGCCGCGAGCCTGCCGCCAGGCTAGCTTCCAGGCTTCCCGACACTAACGAATTCCAAGTGCGTCCGAAGATTCGTGGCCTCCTGCGGCTTACGCTGAAAGCGTTCCACAACATAGCCCAGGGTCGCGGCGCTTCGCCGCGCACCCTGGGTCAAACGAACGGACGTGTTCGATACCCTGAAAGGGTTACACAGCGTCGGATGTGAATTCGTGTAACCCCTTCGGGGTAAAGACATCTTTTCCGATCCGCACCCAGGGTGCGCGGCGAAGCGCCGCGACCCTGGGCTATGTTGTTCAACGCCTTCGGCGTAAACCGCAGACACTTTGCCCCGCCACATCTGGATGCAGTGAGTGTCAGTTACCTTCAAGTCGGCTCACCGCTGGCAATCGCAGCGTGAACGTGCTGCCGCGGCCGAGTTCGCTGCGGACCTCCACCGAGCCGCCGAAGACCTGCACCCAATGCTTCACGATCGACAGACCCAAGCCGGTTCCGCCCAACTCGCGCGAGCGGGCTTTGTCGACCCGAAAGAAGCGTTCAAAGATCCGCGATTGGTGCTGCTGTGGAATTCCAATCCCGGTGTCTTCGACTTCCAGCACCGCGCGACGGCCGTCGATGTGCCAGCGCACGACCACTCGGCCACCCGACGAGGTGTACTTGATCGCGTTGTCGATCAGGTTATCGAGCACCGTGCGCAGGCCTTCTTCTTCGCCCCACACGATGACCGACTCCGACGCCGGTTGCGCCACGAGCGAGATTCCTTTGGCGGAGGCGACCGCCTGATGCTCCTCAAGACAGGCACGCACCGCATCGGTGATGGGGACCGGCGACAACTCGAACGCTTCCTCGGCCGACTCGATGCGGGCCAAACTCAGCAGGTCGAGAATCAAGCGATGCAGTCGCTCGGCCTGTTCGTCGATCCGTTGCAGGAACTCGCGGTTGTGAGCCACATCGTCGATCGCTCCGTCGAGCAGCGTTTCCGTGTAGGCTTGGATTGTCGTCAACGGGGTCTTCAATTCGTGCGACACGTTGCTGACAAACTCGCGCCGCAGGTTTTCCAGCCGCCGCAATTCGGTGACGTTCTGTAACACCAGCACTGCTCCCGCCGGCGGCTGCCCCGGCAGCGGGGATGCAATCAACGCGACGATCGCACTGGTCCGAGGCACCTCATACTCGATCCGCTCCGGCACGCGGCCGGCGAGCACATCCTCAAACACCTGCTGCACGCGCGGATGCCGAGCGACCTCAAACAACGAACGTCCCAATGCCTGAATCGTCGGCACATCGAGCAACGGGCCGGCCGCCGCATTCGCATACAAGATCCGTTGCTGAGCATCAATGACGACCACTCCTTCGCGCATCGAGCCTAACACGGTTTCCATTAGCTCGCTGTTCTCGTCCCGTTCGCGACGGCTGGCTTGAAGCTGCTCCCACCGCCGAGACAACTCACGGCTCATCGAATTGAACGCCCCCGCCAGCGCACCGATTTCGTCCCGATTGGTCACGCTCACTTGCTGACCGAATTCCCCACTGGCGATCGCCTGAGCCGCAGCCGTCAGCGATTCCAGCGGATGCACCAATCGCCAAGCCAGCCAATAGGCCAGAGCCAACGTGCAAACCAGCACGACGATCGCCGTGATCCACACCAACTGAGCCGTCGCCTGCAGCCGCGACTCAAATGGAGTCCACGGCAACGCCACGCGCACAAACCCGCGCGGTGCCTCGCGTGATCCCACACGAACCGCACAGTATTCAAACGGCTCACCGACCGACCGGCTGCCGCGCGTCGAGAATCCCACACCGACTTCCGCAGCCTCAGCAATCTCTGGACGATCCCGATGATTCTCCAACCGAGCGTTCGTCGCCGAATCGGCGAGCACCGTCCCATCCGCCAAGACCAGAGTCAGTCGCGTTCCGACTTCACGCCCCAGAGCTTCCAACTTGGGCTGCCACGTTGCCCGCAGTTCCTCCAGCGGGACATCGGCAGCGGCCCAAGACGGATCAGCAACGTGCAACAACACCTCCGCCTCGTCCCGCATCCGCTGCCGGACCTCGACCGCGACCGCTTCACGCTGCCACTTCAAGAAGATGACGACAAACACGACCGCCGCCACGACGGTCAGCGAGGCATACGTCAGGAACAAGCGCCAGAACAAACGGGAGGACCACACGGCGAATCATCCTCACTTGCGTGCGTCAAAGCGTTTGAGCTTCTCGCGGTCGATTTCGATGCCGAGACCCGGCTTCGTTGGAATTTCCAAATACCCTTCCGCGTCGATGTGGAACGGTTCGGTCGTCAGCGAGTCGATGTACGCGCACGGCGTCAGGTACTCGACATACCGAGCAATCGGCATCGCCGCCGCGAGTTGCAAATCCGCCGCCAGACCGAGCGCCGTGTTCCAACCGTGTGAGACCATTTGGATGTTGTGGTCATAAGCCATCCACGCGATGCGGCGCGATTCGGAGAGGCCGCCGTTCTTGGTGCAGTCGGGCTGAATGATGTCCACAGCACGGCGCTCCAGCCACGGCCGAAACGATTGCCTCCGAGTCAACACTTCGCCGGTCGCGATCGGCACCGGCGAGACGCGAGTCAGTTCGATGTACCCTTCAATGTCATCGGGCGGCAGCGCCTCTTCAAACCAGACGATGCCGTAATCGGCGAGCATGTGCGCCGTCTCGCGAGCCCAATTCACACCGTGCGGCCAGAACTGTTCGCTGCCACCGGCATCAACCATCAAATCCACTCCGCCACCCACGGTCTCGCGAGCAGTGCCGATGAGCAACTCATCGAACTTACGATCGCGCCGCCCGAATGGCCGCCACCCCATCTTGATCGCCTTGAATCCGCGCTCGACAGTTGCTTCCAGCGTCGCCCGCAAAGCATCCGGCTCATCAAACAAGATCGAGCCATACGGCTTGATCCGCTGCCGATAATTTCCACCGAGCAATCGCGACACCGGCTGCCCGCAGACCTTGCCGAACAGATCCCACAGCGCGATGTCGATGCCGCTGATCGCGTGCTCGACCGAGCCGCCGCGTCCTTGCCAGAACGAAGACTGACGCAGGTTCTCGCTCACACGCTCCGGTTCGACCGCTGACTCGCCTTTGAGCAACGGCCACAGCAACTCGACAGCCCCTTGCACCAACTTGCCGGACGTGAAGCAACTTCCCCAACCGGACAAGCCTTCGTCGGTCTGCACCTCAACGAGCGTGTGCAGGTTCTCTTGCGGTTCGTGCCCTTGAGGCCAACCGCCGTCGACGGTGTCTCCGGTGAGTGGGATGACTTCGATGTGCGTGATCTTCATGCTGGAAAACTTTCATCGCAGGAATTGCTGAGCGGTCGCGAGACTGACGAGAGCGTAATCCGTCGCTGCGAAATGATGAATCCACCAGAGGAATGGATCCACGGCTGGCGAAGTAGACCCGAAGCGATAGATGTGTAGCCGCGTTTCGCCAGAACGCGGGTGAATGGCCGACAACCCGCGTTCTGGCGAACGGCGGCTACACCAATGACCCACCATCATCGCCGCGATTCCGGTGGGTCTCGATGACTCGACCGCACCCTACGACGTTATGCCTTCGCTCGCAGATCGCGGAGCAGGTCGGCGAAGGCGGCTTCAAAGGGGTCGTGGTTTCTCCAGTTCGAGAAGTCGGGGATGTGGTATTCGCGAATCTTCTCGGCCAAGTCTTCGCCGGTATCGGCGTCATCGCAGCGCCAGTCGCGGATGCGGTCGATGCTCACCAGTCGGATCGGAAACAACTTCTGCCGCTGCTCGATCCGTTCCGTCGCGCGGGCGCGTTTGATTTCTCGCCGCACCCATTCGCTGTTCAGGCTGTGCTCCGAGAGCACCAGCAGCAGGCGGTCGTTGACCTGGATGGCCCGGTCGATTTGCTCGATGAGTTTCTGGCCCCCCTGCATGTCTTCCGGAGCGAACCAGACCCGCAGCTTTTCGCCACGCATCTTCTCGTGCAGCCGCCGAGCGAACTCCTCGTCCTGGCT
>CAMDDX010000126.1 GCA_945893075.1 Planctomyces sp. SH-PL62
CCGCCGCATCAAGGGCTACCGCGACATCCCCAAACTCATCGCTGCTCTTGAAGCCCTAACACTCAAACCCTCTACTCACCCACGAAAGATGTCTGCCTAACCCACTTCACCGCGCCACCAACTTTTCAACTACGGCAGGGACAACCTCGTGTTTTACACTGCGGATTCCGGACGGTGCCCATGTGACCTATTTGGATCAGCGTGTTCCGCTCCCCATTCCGGGCAGTACCCAGACGCGAGTGCGCAGTGAAATCGCCGGTGGTGCGGCAGGCGCGGAGCTCGCGGTGAAACGCTCTGAAGAAAACGCGATTCGTCAACGTGACGCACAAATTTCCACAAATCAATCTGCGGAAACTGTTCGGCAGCGCTGGTATCTGGCGAAACTTGCCGCCGTCGTTTTGCTGATCGGATTGGTGACTTTTGTCGTCTGGAAGCGTTCCAGGAGGTGGTCACAGTCAAACTCTTGAACGGAGGTTCTCTCATGAGAGGTTATTTGTCAAAAGTGGTCTTGATGGCATTGCTCATTGCCGCCCTCGTTGGTGGAGCATGGCGCTTCACAAGCGCCGGACAAACTGATTACTGCGCTGTTGCGGGTGGCGACCACGGAGGTGGATGCAACGGCTGCTGGGTGGTCGCGACGGGAACCGAGGAAGGACTGTTTTGGACTGTTCAGGCCAAATGTTTGAGTAACACCGGGGACCACATCTGCATTGATACATATTGGTCGGTAATCCCTTCACCAAGCTGTTACGGCGAGACAATTTCTTGCGGAAACGAAGTGAGGCTCTATCTCGTGGAAGGAACTGCAACGGAGGGCAGTGGTGCGTGCTCAGGGGAGTTCATCGGAACTACACTGAGCGAGGCCCATGACGCTGTCGATGCGCGTTTTGGTGCTGGTCGCTTTAATAATTGGGTTTTGATTGCGGACTGGCGGATTTGGGAATCCTGCTTAAAGGGATACTGGGCAACGAGTGACACGATGAGCGCCGTGAATTGCGCGGCTCCGTAGGCTTCCGAGCTTTCGTAGGTTCGACGGTGGAGACGTGAAATGAAGTCCGCATCACGGTCTGTTTTCGTGCGGGTGTTCGACAAAGATCACCGAGGATTCACGGTCACCGAGCTTCTCGTCGGAACCGCGATTGTCGGGATTCTGATGGCCCTCATCTTGCCTGCTGTTCAGGCTTCGCGCGAAGCCGTGCGTCGAGCGCAATGCTCGGCGCGGCTTCGCGATCTTTGTCTCGCGTCTCAGAACTTCTCGTCAACGCACGGGCATTTCCCCGGCGCGTATCCACCAACCAGCCGCGCATCGCCGAGTGGATATCGGTTGCTATGGTCGGCGCATGTGTCGCTGCTTCCCTACCTCGAACTCAAAAACGTGCAGAGCCTGTTGGATTTGGAGGACGATTCGTTATCGCTTTATCATTCGCCACCAACTTCAGTCCGAAATTCCACCGGGCTAAAGCAATCGGTCGTCGCGTTTCAGTGTCCGTCAGATTTGGGTTTACCGGGGTCTGTCAACTTTCGAGTTTCTGGCGGAACCAGTCCTGGATTTCATGCTTCTGTCGGAGTGAATCCCCCGGATGCCGCGCTGTGGGGAGTTGTTTCGCGGAAGGGGATCAATTCCAGAAGCGTGCGCGACGGCCTCAGCAACACCGCGTTCTTTTCGGAACGAGTCGGCGGCGGTCAAAACGCGAATGTAGTGTTGCTGGGTTTAGGCACATTTCTCACCGCGAAAGATGCGGCTGATGCGTGCCGTGCGGCTCCGATGTTCTTGTCGGTCGATTCGAATTCGGGAAGATCCTGGCTGCCCGGAGGTTATCACGCCACTTGGTACAACCACATTTTCACGCCGAACTCGCGCATGCTTGACTGTGTGAATGGTCCGCAAATGAGGTACACCGGCAACGGTGCGATTTCGGCGCGCAGCACCCATTTTGGTGGGGTCAACGTCGGGCTTTGCGACGGAGCGACTCGATTTGTCAACCAAAACATCTCAGAAAAAGTCTGGCGTGCCATTGGCTCCATTGACGGAAACGAATCCTTTGCCAGTAGCGATTGGTAAATCATGGCCCTGCGCTTGAATCGACAGCGACTTGCTTGCGTGATGGTTTTCCTCGTGACGACTGGTCTTGGCATTTTCTATCTGCTTCCAGCACAGCCCGGCATTCTCGCGGCTAATCCGTCGGAACTGCGACTGGAAATGAAATTCGGAGCCAGAGAGGAAGTTTATGTTCGGCTGGAAAATGTCGGACGCTCTCTGGCGGTGATTTCCGGCGTCAGTTCAAGCTGCGGATGCACGGTGGGAACGCCGGAAACAAATCAGCTTGGTCGTGGAGACTCGACTCGTCTGAAAGTGGAGGTGAGCGCCAACTTCATTGGCCGGAAGGATGCGATCGTGGACGTGGCCTATGAATCGTTAAAGGAACGGAAGGTCGTTCGCATCCCCGTGGTGCTGAAGACCGGCGAAGCGGCGGGGACTCGCGTTCTGAGTTATCCGAAGGACTTGGTCGCTCAATGTGATCCTGAGAAGGAAAGCCGCGCTGAGTTTGAAGTGCGAACGACTGAGAAATCCGAGGGCCAGCCGGATTTGGTCGAAGTGACGTCGGAAGATGATCGCTGTCGGTTCCGAGTCTTGGACATCAAAAGCTCTGAGCCAGACCGCAACGGAAAAAGCGAACGCACCTACCAAATCGAGATGGTTGTTGCTCCGTCGGAACCATTCGCTGCCACCGCGAAGATGCGTTTTCGAGAGCCATTGGCGGCACCCGCTGGCAACATTGCAATCTTTGCCCGTCCCAAAGTCCGAACACGGCTGGTCCCTGCAGCCATTGATCTGCCGACAATGTTGGCGGAATCATCGCGTCAAAAACATGAGGTCTTGCTGATTTCCGAAGAGGACATTGAAGATTGGCGAGTCACGGACAATGCGGCGTTTCCAGCATGGTTGAGGATTGAAATCGAAAAGCTGCGTTCCAATATCACGCGAGTGACCATCGCCGATTCGCGAACGATCGAAACCAAGTTGACCGACGTCGCTGATTACGAGTTGAAGTTGAATTCATCCGCCGAAACCGTGTCACTCCCTGTGCGAATTCGCGAGTAAAGCAGAGCTGGACACGATTCACAAATTCATATTCGGCATTCACCGCGAAGTGGCGTTCCCAAATTCTCGCCGATACCATCCCGCCCCGCTAACGGACGGCGGCAATTGGGAGCGAGGAGGCGGTCGAATTTCAGTCCTCTGAAATCACCGCCGGGTGGCAGGGAGGTACCCACGATCGGATCACAAACCCGGTGGGACCAGGTGCGATGAGCCAGACAACTACGGCGGCACACGAGACGGAAAAAGACCTCATTCAGCGAGCTCAAACGGCGGTCAGCCAGTGCAATTGGACCGTCGGAGAATGCGCGGTCCAATGGACTAAGAAATTCGCTCGCGGCCGAACGGATGCCGATTTCGGCGAGCTGGTCGGCATGTCCGGCGATCAGGTTTATCAGCGGCGTCGCGTCTGCGAGACCTTCGGCGATGTCAAAGAGAATTACTCAGCGCTGAAGTGGTCGCACTTCTATATCGCGCTCAATTGGGACAACTCGGCCGAATGCCTGAGTTGGGCTCACGAGAACTCGGCGACTATCGCCGAGATGAAAGCGTGGCGACGTCTGCAACTCGGCGAAGATGTCACCGCGACGGCCTCGGACGATGTGCCGTTTGGCAGTGACGGGGCCGCGGCTTTGGACGCCTACGACTCGGATCGCCCCGGAGTTGTGCGGGCCGAGGGAGACCTCGATCTCCCCGCGTCGCGTGCTGCGATGGCTGGCGGAACTGCCAAGCGCGGTCGCGAGAATGCCGATGCCGCGACCTTGTCCGCGTCCGACAGCGAATACAGCCCGTTTCGCACCGGAGCGGTGAAGCCGCCGCGAGAGATTCTGGAAGATGTTCCTGGCGGTGGCCCGCCGCTGAGCGCCGAGCAAACGGTCAAACGATTGGCCACGATGCTCGAACGCTGCGCGAAGGCGATCACCCCGGATGTGCAACGTCAATTCGCGAAGTTGCCGGAAAAAGTCCGCGTTCGATTCGTCGCGGCGATGCAGGAATTGCGGGCACGAACCGTGGACTTGAAGTAAGACCGCACTCGATCATCGGTGAGTTGTTTAACCGCACGCCGCAGCCACGCGCGTTTGGAAACGTGCGTGCCGTCAAACGCGCGTGCCTGTGGCATGCGGTTAAACGAAGTCATCTTACCTCTGACGCCACATCTTTGAGGTATCTCATGGAACCTCGCGATGAACCAACTGACTCGCGTTCGCGAGCGCCGCTCGGCGCGAGGGTCAACAGTTCGCTGGTGATGATCCTGCTGGCTCTGGTGGCCGCGTTGATCTATCGCGACTTCGCGCGGCACGAGCGAGTCGTGGTCGCGCGCGGAGATTTGGCTCAGGACGAAGCAGCGACGGTGGAGCTTTTCAAACGCATCTCGCCGTCGGTCGTGCATGTGGACAACGTCGCGCGGCAATTGGATTTGAACACCGACAATGTGCTCGAAGTCCGGCAAGGTTCCGGCAGCGGGTTCGTGTGGGACAGCGACGGCCATGTGGTCACGAACTTTCATGTCATCCAGAACGCGAGCGGTGCCTGGGTCACACTGGCCGACAACACTCGGCTGGAAGCGAAGCTCGTCGGCTTCGATGAATCCAAGGACGTCGCGGTGCTGAAAGTGGACTGCCCGGCGAACAAGCTCAAGCCGATTCCGCTGGGAACGTCTTACGATTTGGAAGTCGGCCAAAAAGTGTTCGCCATCGGCAGCCCGTTCGAATTGGATTTGACGCTCACCAGCGGCATCATCAGCAGTCTGGGGCGTGAGATCGAATCGGTTTCCGGCCGCCCGATTCAGGGCGTGATTCAATCCGATGCGGCGATCAACCCAGGCAACTCCGGCGGTCCCCTGCTGGACAGTGCCGGCCGTTTGATCGGTGTGACGACGGCGATCAAGAGTCCGTCGGGTTATTCCGTGGGGATTGGCTTCGCCGTCCCGGTGGATACGGTCCAGCGCGCCGTGACGCAGTTGATTCGCACGGGCAAGGTGGAACGCGCTGGCTTGGGAGTCAGTTTGCTTGATGACCACTTTGCGGCTCGCCGAGGCATTCGTGGCGTGTTAATTCAGCGAGTCACTCCCAACAGCGCTGCCGCGAAAGCCGGTCTGCGCGGCCCCGACGAAGCTCAGCAAACTCTGGGAGATATCATCGTTGCCATCGACGGCCACGACGTTCTGAGTCAGAACGCCCTGTATCGCGTGCTCGATTTGCATGAGGTCGGAGACACGATACGACTGAAGGTGTTGCGCGATCAGAAGACTCTGGAAGTTTCGGTCACGCTGCAAGCGCTTCCCTCGACTGCTCCCTAAACGTTGGCCACGACGGGTTTCCAAGGGCTGATAGTATCTGGGTGGCACGGCCGGTATCATGTCGCCCTCTCGTCGATTCCCACCAGCAGGTTCCCATGAATCAGAAAAAGCCAGCGCCGATGCATTCCGCCATTCCTCGCAAGGTCTGTCCGGTATGCGGCCAAGCGTCCTATTCGCTGGCCGGGATTCATCCGCAGTGTGCCGAGGCTCAGGCCGACGAAAAGCGGATGAAGAAAGTCAAAGCCAAGAAAGCCGATAAGCCGATCGTGCTCGACGCGACCCCTTCCGCTTGGCGAAAGCCTTGTCCGAAGTGTGGCACTCATGTGCATGTCCGTAAGGCGCAATGCGAGTGCGGGCATAAGTTCGTGGTCCAGAAGACGAAATCGGGCTTTGGCAGCGACGACGAATAGTCTGCCTGCGACATCGTCCCCGTCTGCCCCCTCTTTAGGCGGACAGCGTTCGCCGACAAAGTTCTCGGACGGCGAACTCCAGAATCTGCCGAGCCGCCGGACCGTGCAAAAGTCCTTGAGAATTGGGCGTTGCGGCACGAGAGGCAGTGTAACTCGTCCCTGAGTCCACACGTTGGTCCCGACGTGTGTGTGGCTCGGCACTGAGTTTGCTTCTCCGCAGACTTTGCCTCCGTGGCTGGCGCTCGGCAAGTCGGAGAACCAATCTGCTCGACCGATGGCTGTCTCGTGTGAGACGAAATGTTTTGTGCCGCCTGCGGTGTTCGAGTCAGGTAGGATGTCATGGATTTAGAAGCCACCCCCACTGGCATCCGTGGTGCCTTGATGAGCGCTGAATTGAAACCCGTCACGAATTCTCTGCCGCCAGCCTCGCCGAAAAAGACGGTTGTTGTGATCGGCAACGGCATGGTCGGCCAACGCTTCTGCGAGAAGCTGGTTGAGTTCGACAAAGCGCAGCAATATCGCATCGTGACCTTCTGCGAGGAACCTCGCGCCGCATACGACCGCGTCGGGTTGACGAGCTTCTTTGCTCACCGCGATGCCGAAAAGTTGATGATCGCGCGGATGGATTGGTATCACGATCACGGCGTCGAGATTCATCTCGGCGACCGCGCGTGTGCTGTGGACCGCGAGCAGAAAATCATCCGCTCGCAAAAGGGCGTCGAGATCAAGTACGACTTCGCCGTCATGGCGACTGGCTCGTACCCGTTCGTGCCGCCGGTGCCGGGCTTCAACAAGCAAGGCGTGTTCGTTTACCGCACGATCGAAGACCTCAACCACATCATCGAGTATTCCAAGAAGTCGAAACGCTGTGCTGTGATCGGCGGTGGGTTGCTCGGCCTGGAAGCGGCGAAGGCAGCGTTTGACTTGGGCCTGGAGACGCACGTCGTCGAATTCGCTCCGCGACTGATGCCCCGTCAAATCGACGACGCCGGCTCGCGCACGCTGGTCAAGAAGATCGAGTCGCTCGGCGTGACGGTGCATCTCAATAAGTCCACGAAAGAGGTCCACGGCAACGGGATCGTCGAGCGGATGGAGTTCAACGACGGCACGACGCTCGACGTCCAGATGATCATCGTCTCGGCCGGCATCCGCCCGCGTGATGATCTCGCCAAGGAAATCGGGATCGACGTCGGCCAACGCGGCGGCATCACCGTCAACGATCAGATGCAGACCTCCGATCCGACGATCTTCGCGATCGGTGAGTGTGCTCTGCATCGCGGCATGATTTATGGACTCGTCGCCCCTGGCTACGAGATGGCCGAACTGGTGGCGGCGAACCTGACTGGCGACGAGCGGCATTTCACCGGGACCGATCTGTCGACGAAGCTCAAGCTGATGGGCTGCGATGTCGCGTCGTTCGGCGACTACGAAGCTCCGCCCGAACGGGCTGTGCCGCTGACCTTCGATGACACGTTCAGCGGCGTCTACAAAAAGTTGCTGTTCAGCTTGGATGGCACGAAATTGCTCGGCGGCATTTTGGTCGGTGATGCGAGCGAATACGGGACGTTCTCGATTCTGGCGAAGGGAACGCAGCCGCTGCCATGCAAGCCGCATGAACTGCTCGTTGGCAAAGCCGGCGGAGCTGAACTGGGCGGTGTCGATGCGATGCCGGACGAGGCGCAGATTTGCTCGTGCAACAACGTCAGCAAGGGTGCGATCTGCCACGCGATCCGCGAAGGGAGTCTCGATTCGGTCGGTGCCGTGAAAAGCTGCACGCGAGCCGGCACCGGCTGCGGCGGTTGTATGCCGCTGGTGACGGACCTGTTCAACGCCGAACTCAAGAAGGCGGGCAAGGTCGTCGTCAATCATCTCTGCGAACATTTCAAGCTGTCGCGCACCGAGCTGTTTGCGGTTGTGAAAATCAAAGAACTCAAAACGTTCGATGCGGTGATTCAGAATTGCGGACGCGGCAACGGCTGTGAGATCTGCAAGCCGGCCGTGACGTCGATTCTCGCCAGCTTGTGGAACGAGAACATCATGGAGGGAGAACACGCGACGTTGCAGGACACGAACGATCGCTTCCTCGCAAACATGCAGCGCGGCGGGTTGTACTCAGTCATTCCGCGCGTGCCCGGCGGCGAGATCACGCCGGACAAGATGATCGCCATCGCCGAGGTCGCCAAGGACTACAACCTCTACACGAAGATCACCGGCGGACAACGGATCGACCTGTTCGGTGCGCAGGTTCAAGACCTGCCGGACATCTGGGAACGATTGGGGGCTGCGGGGCTCGAAAGCGGTCACGCCTACGGCAAGGCGTTGCGAACGGTGAAGAGCTGCGTCGGCACGACGTGGTGTCGGTTCGGCGTGCAGGACTCAGTCGGTTTCGCGGTGCGGGTCGAGAACCGATACAAGGGAGTGCGTGCTCCTCACAAAGTGAAGATGGCAGTCAGCGGTTGCGTGCGAGAATGCGCCGAGGCTCAAGGCAAAGACGTCGGCCTCGTCGCGACCGAGAAGGGCTACAACCTCTACGTCTGCGGCAACGGCGGAGCAAAGCCGCGCCACGCGGACTTGCTTGTCGGAGACATTGACGAAGAAACGGCGATCAAATTCATCGACCGCTTCTTCATGTACTACATCATGACCGCCGACCGCCTGACGCGCACGTCGGTCTGGTGCGACAAGCTCGAAGGGGGCATCGAACACATCCGCGACGTGGTTGTGCATGACAAGCTGGGACTTGGTGCGGAACTCGAAGCGATGATGCAGCGGCTGGTCGATACCTACGAATGCGAATGGGCCGCCGTCGTCAAAGATCCGGAGAAACGCAAACGCTTCACACAGTTCGTCAACACGGACGAAACGGAATCGTGTATCGAGATCGTTCCCGAACGCGGGCAAGCTCGGCCGGAGTTCTGGCCGAACGAGTTCGTCTCGCTGGAACAGTTCCGCGAGATGAGCGCAACCGGCCGGGGTCAGGCACCGCAGAATTCAGAATTGGCGGATCAAGACTCTGTTGAAGTAGAACGCTTTCATCCGCCAATTCTGAATTCTGCGGTGCCTGACCCCTTGCTTGAGACATGGGTCTCGGTCGGCAAAGTCTGGGACTTCCCAAAGGGTGGCGGAGCGACGATCAAATACGGAGCCGTGCAGATCGCGGTCTTCAACTTTTCGGCACGCGGCGAGTGGTATGCGACTCAGAACATGTGCCCGCACAAGAAGGCGTTCGTGCTGGGGCGCGGCATCCTTGGCGACGCGGCCGGAGTGCCGAAAGTTGCCTGCCCGCTGCACAAGAAAACGTTCTCGCTGCAAACCGGCGAGTCGCTGCAAGGCGAGGAATATCACATCCGCACGTTCCCGGTGCGCATCGACGGGGATGACGTGCTGCTCGAACTTCCGCCAACCGAACTGCTCGATCTCGAGTTGGCGACGGAAATCGGCTGCCGCTTGGCAACCTCGTGTCAGACGAGTTGCCAAACTGCGTCATCGCAACCGCGCGAATTGTTGGAAGTGTAGGTCGCATGATGTCTGTGACACTTCCGGAAACCACCGGATCCGACAGGCTCGCGGGGGGCGTCAGCCCTCCGGTGGATCGCATGTCGTTTGACCACGAACCAACCGGTGGGCTGACGCCCCCCGCTCGCCAAGAATTTGATGGGCAGACGCTTCTCGCTCGTCTTCTCTCCGATCAGCAACAGCTCACCGCCGTCGAACAGTTCGCTCGTCAGCACGACGACGGTGCGCTGCCCGCGCAATCGCGGTACTACAAGTCGCTCATCCCCGCGAGTCCCCCCGGTCCCGGGCAGCAGTTCGCGTTCGAGGTCGATCTGGATCGCTGCTCCGGCTGCAAGGCGTGCGTGACGGCGTGTCACTCGCTCAATGGACTCGATCAGGGCGAAACGTGGCGGGATGTCGGGATGCTCATCGGCGGCACGACCGAGTTGCCTGTGTTGCAGCACGTCACGACCGCGTGCCATCACTGCATCGAGCCTGGTTGCATGAGTGCGTGCCCGGTGGATGCTTACGAAAAAGATCCCGTGACCGGCATCGTGAAGCATCTCGACGATCAATGCTTCGGCTGTCAGTACTGCATTCTGGCCTGCCCGTATGAAGTGCCGAAGTATCACAGCGGACTGGGCATCGTCCGCAAGTGCGACATGTGCTCGGATCGGCTCGCCCACGGCGAAGCTCCGGCTTGCGTCCAGGCGTGTCCTCACGAAGCGATTGCGATTCGGATCGTGAACCTCTCACAAGTCATCGAGGATTCCGAAGCGAACGTCTTCTTGCCGGCCGCTCCCGATCCGCAGATCACGCTGCCGACGACGACATACAAGTCGAGCAAAGTGTTTCCGCGCAATCTCCTGCCGGTCGATTTCCATTCGGTGTCGACTCAGCATCCGCACTGGCCGTTGATCGTGATGCTGGTGCTGACACAGTTTTCGGTCGGATCATTCTTGGTTGGCCTCGGTTTGGAACGGCTGCTATCGGCGGAATTGGTCTCAGCAATCCGGCCTCTGCATTCGCTGAGTGCGCTGGCGTTCGGATTGCTCGCGCTGGCGGCGAGCACGCTGCACCTCGGCCGTCCGCAATACGCTTGGCGAGCGGTCATCGGGCTGCGGCACTCGTGGCTGTCGCGCGAGATCGTCGTCTTCGGAGCCTTCGCCGGAGCCGCAATTCTGTACGCGGCCGGAAGCTGGTTCGGCTTCGAGTCCGTCGGCTTGGGACCAATCTTGCACGACGCGGTCGGATGGTCCGTCGGCGCGTTCGGTCTGTGCGGAGTGTTTTGCTCGGTGATGATCTACGCATTCACTCAACGGGCCTTCTGGAGCTTCCCACTGACGGCAACTCGTTTCGCACTGACGACGATGTTGCTGGGGATCGCCGCAACGTGGGTCACGCTGCTGGCGCTGGCCGTCATCAACAACGGGCCGGTGACACGATTGCTGATTCGCCGAGGCGACCTCGTCTGCGAAGGGCTGATGATTGTGACCGTGACCAAGCTGGCATTCGAGGCGTTGATCTTCCGGCATCTGCTGCGGAAGCAAACGACGCCGCTGAAACGCTCAGCCTTGCTGATGACCGGTCCGCTGGTCCGCTGGACTCAAGCACGTTTCGCCCTTGGATTGATCGGTGGCCTGCTGATGCCGGCGATACTGCGAACACTGATCGGCGACGTAGCACCTTCATCCCCGTCGATGCTGGCGACCTCCGCCGCATTGTTCGTGGCCTGCTTGGCCGGAGAATTGTTGGAACGATATCTGTTCTTCGCGGCGGTCGCGGCACCTCGCATGCCAGGAACGCTGCGCGGTTAGCTTTGGAGTGCGGGGTGTCAGCCCCGCTTTGGATCTTTGACTCAAACGGGTGATGTGATGAGCTCCACGGAAACGGTTATCGGCGAAAACATCCAAAGCGGTGCTGACACTCCGCACTCCAAAGGGTGGCTGCGCGCATTCGATGGGCCGCTGACTCGCGACTTGTTGCTCTCTCCGGGCGGCTTCGGTCTGGGGCGAGTGCCGTCGAAGGACAAGCCCGATGCGACGACGACGTCCGTTTGTGGATACTGCTCGACAGGATGCAGCCTCAACCTGCATCTGAAAGATGGCGAAGCGATCTCGCTGTCGCCGAATACGAACTATCCGGTGAACCTCGGCATGGCGTGCCCGAAAGGGTGGGAGGCGCTCACCGTGCTCGACGCGCCGGATCGGGCGACGACGCCGTTGCTGCGCGATGCGGGCGGCAAGCTCCAGCCGGTCGATTGGGACACGGCTCTGAAAACATTCGTCGCGCGGATGCAGGGGATTCAATCGCGACACGGGCCGGAATCGGTGGCGTTCATCAGCACCGGGCAGATGCCGACCGAAGAGATGGCGCTGCTGGGTTCGCTGGCAAAATTCGGCATGGGGATCAAGCACGGCGACGGGAACACTCGGCAGTGCATGGCGACGGCCGTCGTCGCGTACAAGCAGTCGTTCGGGTTCGACGCTCCGCCCTACACCTACGCCGACTTTGAGGAGTCCGACACGATCGTCCTCGTCGGCAGCAATCTGTGCCTCGCGCATCCCATCATGTGGGAGCGGGTGATGCGGAACAAAAACAAGCCAGAAATCATCGTCGTCGATCCGCGCCGCACCGAAACCGCGATGGCCGCGACGCTGCACTTGCCGCTGGCTCCCAAGTCGGACATGGACCTCTTTTACGGTATCGCTCGGATCTTGATCGAGCGTGGCTGGATCGACCGCGAGTTCATCGACGCGCACACGAACGGCTTTGCCGAGTTCGCTGAGTTCGTTCAGCCGTTCACGCTCGACCGCGTCGTCACGGCGACCGGTCTGTCAGCCGACACGATCGAGCGATTCGCGACGCTGATTCACGCAGGCAAACGCGTGTCGTTCTGGTGGACGATGGGAGTCAATCAGAGCTATCAGGGAGTTCGCACCGCGCAGGCTCTGATCAATCTTGCGTTGATGACCGGCAACATCGGCAAGCCGGGAACGGGAGCGAACTCGATCACCGGCCAGTGCAACGCGATGGGCTCGCGGTTGTTTTCCAACACGACGGGACTGCTCGGCGGGCACGATTTCGCAAATGCCGATCATCGCGCAAAGGTGGCTGGCATTCTTGGCATCGACGAAGCTCGCATCCCGCGCGAGGCGTCTTGGGCTTATCACGAAATCCTCGAAGGGGTACTCAAAGGGAAGATTCACGGCTTGTGGATCATCTGCACGAATCCAGCTCACTCGTGGATCAACCAGCGGCTGTGTCACGACATCCTCGACCGCGTTGAGTTTCTGGTCGTGCAAGACATGTATCACTCGACGGAGACGGCTCAGCGAGCACACCTCGTGCTGCCGGCCGCCGGCTGGGCCGAGAAGGACGGCACGTTCATCAACAGCGAACGCCGCTTCGGTGTCCTCAAGAAGGTACGACGTGCTCCGGGACAAGCGCTGTCTGACTTCTCGATCTTCCGGTTAATCGCCGACGCTTGGGGCTGCGGCAAAATGTTTGACCGCTGGGATTCTCCGGAGTCGGCGTTTCAAATTCTGAAGCAGCTTTCCGCCGGACAGCCCTGCGACATCACGGGCATTGAGAACTATCGGATGATCGAGGAGCGCGGCGGGATTCAGTGGCCGTTTGCGAAGGGCGCGGGATCAGGGGCCAGCGGCGAGCAAGAACGGCGGCTGTTCGCCGACGGTCGCTTCTACCATCCGGACGGCCGGGCGAAATTCTTGTTCGAGGCTCCGCGGCCGATGCCCGAACCGGCGTCAGCGAAGTATCCGTTCGTGTTATTGACCGGTCGCGGATCGGCGTCGCAGTGGCACACGCAGACTCGTACTTCAAAATCCGAGGTTTTGCGGAAGCTCTATCCGCAGCACTTATATGTGGAGATCAACCCGACGGACGCGCGGTCGCTGGGAGTTCGTCCGAATGACACAGTGTCGGTCGAATCTCAGCGCGGTCGAGTGGTCGCTCAGGCGTTCGTGACACCGAGCGTCCTGATCGGGCAAGTCTACATCCCGATGCACGAGGCCAACGCCAATCAATTGACCGATGCGGTGTTCGATCCGTACTCGAAGCAGCCGAACTACAAATCGTGCGCGGTGCGAGTGACGCGGGTCGGAGCTTGAAAACCTGGAGTGCTGCGGCTTGACGCAGCCCTCCATTCATCGACGCAACGAACGTACGAATCAACGAGACGCACTCATTGAGTCAGCGGTCACTCGGCGTTCGCACGACAGTATTTACCTTCGTTCAATCGTCAACGCCCGCGACTGATGGAGGGCGGTGTCGAGCCACCGTACTCCAAAGGGAAGGTGCAAAACGAAACCGGCCGAGGTTCCACCTCGGCCGGTTTGTGTCTTGCGTCTCTCGTCAGAAGGCTCACGAGGAGTTAGTCGTCGTAATTCACTTCGACGTAGCCCTTCTTGCTGCGAACGTCGACGGAATACTTGCCGAAGTCGTAGCTGACGTGCTTGCCGTCCTTGCTGCATTTGACTTTGGGCGGGCAGCACTGGTCCGGTACGCAAATCTGTACCTTGACGCAGGGAGCCTTGCAGCATGGATTGCACGGGTCCGGCTTCCAGCAGGGGTCGGCAATCTCGACGATCATCGGCTTGGCACAGCAAGCCACGTTGTCGAGATCCTTGTACTTCACACAGTGATACAGCCCACCCGCATCAGCGACCGCCGCGTGCGCGTGCATCGGTTCCGGCGTCGGGGCCGGAGGTTGTTTGGCTTCACTCACCGCCGCCGACATCGCCAGGACGCCAGCCACCATCAGACTCAACAGCTTCTTCATGTTCTCGCTCCTTGTTTTGTTCTTTGGACACCCAGTCCCGGCTAACGACTGCGACGTCAGCCACTGACAACATACCTCACCCGCTGCAGGGAGAGTTACCCGGAGAACCTATTTTGTTCGGAACTCTGCGGGCTATCACGAGCATGCCGATTCCGTCCGGCAAACCACGGTCGAATCATGAAGACCACCCCCGATCGACGCAAGCAACTCACAGGAACAGTTTGTCCAATTTATCCAGTCTTACTCTGTGGCGATTCGGCATCATCGAAAGTTTTCGGTGACCAGTTCGTTTCGATTTGAGTGACGGGATCGGTGATCCGAGTCCATCCAAGTTGATTTTCACGACCAGAACACCTCTGTGAATGACGGAAAGTCATGGTTGGCGGACGCGCTGACACAAGTTACTCTCCGTCCTATGAGCAAAAAACAATACGAACCTCCCGCCGATGATTGGTCCGGGCTGGCCCAAAACTTGTTTGGTATCGATCTGGATAAGTCCGACGGCGATGACGACCTGCTCGACAAAGACATGTTCAAAGTCGAGATTCCTTCGCCCGTGGAACCGACAGCCCCGCAAGTGACGGCCGAGTCCGTTTCATTCGCGGAGTTCACTCCCGTCGAGGCTACCGAGACCCCGCCGTCCGCGCCGGTGGCACCGCCGAAGGTCACCGTGACGAAGCCCAAGGCGGCGACGTCCAGCAAACCAGTCGTTGCGAAGCGCGACGTCGAGGATGACCCGTTTGGGGCTGGCATCCTCGAAGAGGTCGTGGCTGTAACAGCCGAGGCAGACAGTCCCGACGAGGGACTCACGCTGCCGGACGACTTCGATGACGAAGGTCTGACGCTGGCGTCCGATTTCGATGACGGATTGACGTTGCCTCTCGACCAGGAAGACGACGGCCTGACTTTGGCTGCGGACGACGACGATGATCTGACATTCTCTTCCGAGAACATCGCGCCGATGGAAGAAGTCCTCGACGGCGATGAGGACGATGACGACACGGAAGACATGCCGGTTGCAGCGAGCGATGCCACGCAGGCGGCTCGTTCGGAAAGTCCTCGCAAACGAAATCCACGCCGTACTCGCGAAGACGCGTACTGGGACATGCTTGAAAACTGGGAGTGGGAAGAGATCCCGGATAGTGATTCGCCGCGAAGCGGCGGGGACCGATCGCCAGTCCGTGGCGGCAACCGAGATCGTGGTGGCCGCGGTGGAGATCGTGGCGGACGCGGCGGTCGCAGTGGTGGAGATCGCGGTGGACGGGACGAGCGGCCTCGCTCGGCGGGACCGGCACGTTCCGAAGAGCGTCCGCGCCGTGACGAATCTCGTCCTGCCGACGCAACACCCATGACACCTCGAAGTGAATCCGGTGGTCCGGCTGCTCGGCCACGACGTGACGAACGCCCACGCGATGATCGTGGCCCGCGACCGGAACGCCGACCTGATCGTGATGCGCGCCGTGACGAGCCGCGCCCAGCCGCTGCGAGTCAGTCGGCGGCGGTATCCAAAGCTTCCGATGATTTCGGCAGCGGTATCTTTGAAGAACAATCGCCACCCGCACGGACATCTTCCGTTCCGAAACCGACCGCTCCTGCCGCTCCTGCCGCTCCTGCCGCTCCTGCCGCTCGTCCGCCACGCGAGGAAGCGGTCGCACAGAGCTCGCAAGCCGCGGATGCGGTATTGCGGGATTCGAATCGCGCGACGGCGCAATCGGTGAACGACGAACTGGTCTGGTCCGAGGACAATTCCGACGTGCGGCCGGCACCGGTTGGAAGTGTGGTTGAGACTTCCGGACTTCCGGCAGCCGACGTTGCGGGCGAGTCCGATCGAATGGTGTCGGCCTCCGACGTCGAACTCCTCGATGAATCCGAACAGCGATCGCGGCGTCCTCGCCGCCGCCGTCGCCGTGGTGGTGGTGGGCCCATGTCCGAAACGACTACACCGCCGGATGGCAACGAAGGCACGACGTTCGATTTGAGCGAAGCCCTGTCGATCGACGGCGAGACTCCCGATTTTATTCCATCGGCGAGCGCGGACGACTCGGCCATGAGCGCTGAGTCAGCGGGCGAAGAGACGGAAGACGCAACCGGCGAAGGTCCGTCGTCCCAGCGTCGTGGTAGCCGTCGACGTCGCCGTCGTCGTCCCGGTGAAAACGCGCCAGTTGACGTGGCTCCCAATACGAATTCTGAAGTCCATGCGGAGAGTGAGACAACGGGGTTGGCCGATGTCTATGAAGACGATGAACCCATCTTGAAGCCCATCGCCTACTCCAACGTTCCGTCTTGGGAAGAGGCTCTTCGATACTTGCTGGAACCGCATCTGGTAGGCCGCAATCTGGGGCCCGACGACGAGGACGATGGCTTGGCCAGTGACCCGCGCGGTTCGGGCGGCGCGGAACCGATATCGGCACCACCACCTCCTCCGCAACGCCGTCGTCGAGGTGGTGGTAGCGGCGGCGGTGGTGGTCGCGGACGAAGGCCGTAACGTTGGGATCGCAAGCTCAGGGTTGCGATACAGCCAGGCGTCGTTTGGCCGCTCGCTCATGCACGAAGCCGGACGCGATGTAGGCGATCCAGAACACGGCGCTCGCCGCCGCGAAGCTGAGTCGCGCCCAGGTCGGTAGATGGCTCTGTCGCAGATAGCTTTCGATGACAGCCGCGAAGATCAGCATCACCCCGGCACCACCCGCCGTGCGGCCGACTTCCGGAGCCGTACGTTTCAACGCTTCACCGCGCGTTCGTTGGCCGGGACTGATGACGGCCCAGCCAAGCTGCAAGCCGACTCCGCCACATAGCAGGATCGCGCCGAGTTCCGTCACTCCATGCGGCAGAATCCAGGCCCACATCTCGGAGTCGATCCCCGCCTGATGATGCACCGCCACAAACGCGCCCATGATCATGCCGTTGTAGAGAATCAATAACGCGGTCGGCACCGCTGCTAAGACGCCCAATGCCATCGAGAGCAAGCCGACTTTGAAGTTGTGGCTGAACAGGAACGAGGCGAACAAGAACTTGCCGCCATCGCCGGTGTCGCGCCCGGAGCGAAGAATCTCCAGCAATTGTTCCTTCGGAGTCCCCGGCACGCGCGGGTCGCCCGGCGGCATCAGCGCGTACAACGCCAACGGATCGTGCGACCCCGCGAAGTACGCCAACAGCGCCCCCGCGAGCAGTAATCCCAACGAGACCGCGTGAAACCGCCACTGCCGCGCGATCGAACGGGCGAAGCCTTCCGACAGGAACTGCCACAGTCCGCGCAGCGCCGGTTCGCGCGGCGGCAAGTAAATCAAACTGTGAGCCGCCGCCGTGAGGCTGTTCAAGTACCCCGCCAACTGGGCATCGGTCGTGCGTGTCTGCACCTGCGACAGATGCACGGTGGCTCGGCGATACAGCACATCCAAGCGATGCTTTTCGTCCGGCGATAATCTTTTGGCCGAACGGCGGCCGCGCTGCAACAGCGTTTCCAACTCGTCCCACTCCTGCTTGTGACGTGAAATGAAATCTCCCATACTCGCCACCGTTGGTCAGGGCCGCTGTGGAAATCGTTCGCGGCGGCATTGGAATGGCTGACGAGGCACGGCAACAAGTCACGCTGAGTATCGTTCGCATGTCCGCGATTCAGTTCGAGACTCCGGAAAACGTGCAACTGACGTACAAGCCAGCGGGCTTGGGGACACGCTTCCTGGCTTGGTTTGTCGACGGGCTGATCATCTTCATCTGCCTGTTGCTGCTCTTGTTCTTCGTGATCATCGCGGGAGCGGCTTCCGATTCACTGTTGAAGAGCATCACCGATCCTCTGCGCGATGCGAGCGAGGGCTTCGATCCCCGCGACCCGGAGTCGGCTCAGCGAGTCATGCTGTACTTGTTCGGTCTGTGGATGGTGGTGTGGGGACTGGGCAGCTTCTTCTATTTCGGAGTCTCGGAGTTGTGCCTGCGCGGCCAAACGCTCGGCAAGCGCGCCTCAAAAATTCGCGTGGTGAAAGTCGACGGCTTCGCGCTGGACGCCATCAGCATTTTGGTTCGCAACGTGTTTCGCGTGGTCGATCACCTGCCGGTCTTGTGGATCGTCCCGCTGTTGTCGGCGCGCAGCCAACGCTTTGGCGACATGATCGCGGGGACGATTGTCATTGAGGACGAACCTACGAAACTCGCCGGCCCGCGTCACACGTTGGCAAATCGCTCGGCGGCGGATGCTCGCTTCCGCTTCGACGCGGGACAGTTGAAGAAGCTCCGCCCGCAAGATGTCCAAGCCGTCGAGCAGTTGCTGGAACGTTGGACCGAAATTGCCGCCGACCGCCGCGAGCAGTTCGTCACCACGATTGTTTACTCGCTCTGTCAGCGCATTGACTGCGAGCCGCCACCCTCAGGCACCGATCCGCACAAGGTGACCGATTCGCGGCGAGTCTTCTTGGAAGACCTGCTGGCCGCGGAGTATCGCCGACAGAACCGCCAACTCGGCTGAGAGTCGGATTGAACGTTGGCTGGCTGCGAATCGCCGTGTAAGCTCATTCGACAACTGTAGCGCGGCGAAGCCGCAGGAACGTAGGCGAGTCGCTCCTGCGACTCGCATTCGGAACGTTGGCTGATTCTCAATATCGCGATTCACTGCCATTGGTCGCGTAACGGAAATCTCAGTCGCGAGAGCGACTGAGCTACGTATTTGGCCGCCGTGCAAAACTCATCAACTCACGCGAAAACACAACAACTTCACCGATAACTCTATAAGGTCAGTGGCTCACCAGGAGATGGCAATGCTGCGGCTACTCGGCGGACCGAAACGACTCTGCAACGGCGTTACGCGCCGCGATCTGCTGAGCGTCGGCGGCTTGAGTCTGCTGGGTGTCGGCCAGTCCGCGCTGGTTCCAACCGGGATCGCGGCCGATAAATCCGCGGACACCACGCTGCCCGGATTCGGTCGCGCGAAGAACATCATTTTGCTCTATTTATTCGGTGGTCCTAGTCACGTCGAAACGCTGGACATGAAGCCGCAAGCGCCGGTCGAGATTCGTGGCAAGCTGCAACCCATCGACTCGGCGCTGCCGGGCCTGCATCTGTGCGAGCATCTGCCAAAGATGTCGCAAGTCATGGACCGCGTCACCGTGGTTCGTTCGCTGACGCATCCGTGGAACTTTCATGGAATGCAGTACGCGACCACCGGATCACCCGAAGGGAGCATCCCGCTCGAAGAGACGTTGGGGCATCCGCAACATCAACCGTTCTTGGGATCGGTGGTGCATTACCACGATCAGCAACGGCGCGGCTCGAAGCCGCCGGGGGCGATCCCGGACAACATCATGCTGCCGTTCTTGCTGAGCAGCCGACGGTCGGCCGCGCGTTACACGGCTCCCTCAGCGATGTATTTGGGAAGTCGGTTCGATCCGATCTGGACCGAGTTCCGTGGCGAAGCAACGCGCAAAATGGTGAGACGTTCTTTCGGGCCGCCGGCCGAGTTCGCTGATCCGTATCTCGGAATGAAGCCCGACGGCCGCTTCTTGATCGCCGCCGAAGCCGACTTGCCGGCCGATCTGTCGATCGACCGGCTGAATCGGCGACGATCATTGCTCGATCAACTCGAATCGCTACGCCGCGACCTCGATCGGCAAGCGTCTCGAACGACGCTCGATCAAAAACGGGAGCTGGCGTTTTCGCTGCTCGATTCGCGAGCGATCCGTTCGGCGTTCGATCTCGATCAAGAGCCGGCGAATCTGCGCGACGCCTATGGCATGACGCTGTTCGGCCAATCGACGCTGCAAGCTCGGCGATTGGTCGAGGCGGGTTGCCGATTCGTGACAGTCGTGTGGGATGAGTTCGGACAACTCAACGCCGGCTGGGACACGCACGTCGATCACTACAACCGTTTGACGAACGAACTTCTTCCGGGTTTGGACATGGCGTTCTCCGCATTGATCCGCGACCTCGAAGCTCGCGGGATGCTCGACGACACGCTGGTGCTGGTGATGAACGAGATGGGCCGCACGCCACGCTTTGAAGGAGAAGGCCGAGGCCACTGGGGCCGAGCCTACTCCAACTTCTTCGCCGGAGCCGGACTCAAACGTGGCAACATCATCGGCCGCACTGACTCGATTGGCGCGACCGTCGCCGATCGGCCGCTCTCCGCGAAGGACATC
>CAMDDX010000127.1 GCA_945893075.1 Planctomyces sp. SH-PL62
TTATGTGAACCTCAAGAAATACCAATCACACCCGCGCGGTCCCAAGAAGCCGAAGCCCCAACGCCGCTACTCAGGGAACGGAAAGCATGTCGCCACAGCGAGGATCCTCTGTCGATGACAACAACAAAACAACACATTCACTGGGCTGCTACCTCAAGGGCTATCGCCTGGGCACAACTTCGAGCAGCGATCACGGCTCGACGCACATCAGCTACTCGATGGTCTTCACGCCGAAGGTCGAACGCCAAGCGATCATCGACGCGATCCGCCGCCGTCAAACCTATGGCGGGACCGACAACGTCGTCGTCGAATTCTGGGCCAACGGCAAATTCCAAGGCTCCGAGTTCGAGGCCAAAGACAAAGTCGAACTCAAACTGAAAGCGGTCGGCACATCGCGGATCAAACAAGTCCAGTTCATCCGCAACAACGCCGTGTTACGCACCGAGACGCCCGGCAAAGAGCAAGTCGATCTGACCTTCACCGACGCGCTGCCGCAACCCGGTCTGAACTGGTACTACGCTCGCGTGCTGCAAGAGGACGGCGAAGTCGCGTGGTCCAGTCCGGTGTGGGTGGTGGCCGGCGGGAACTGAGCGAAGAACTCTTCCCGTCATAACGCGGCGAAGCCGCAACCAAATTCAGGAATGGAAAATGACAAATGAAGAATGAGAAATGCAAAATGCGAAGCCGCTCATTTTGCACTTTCCATTTCTCATTTCTCATTTTCCATTGCCCGGAGGATGCGCGCAAAAACACACATGTTTCGGACAATGCCTCTAACTCATCCGCCTCTCGATCGAGACATGTCTTTCAGCCGCATGACCGTAGCCACTACAAATCGGGTGGAGGTCACACATGGATTCGCCCGCGAACAGTTCCGAGTCAACGCCCCGCGCCCCGCTGCCAAGCGTCACGCCGACGGGAAAGCTCTACGTCCGAGCCGTCACGCCGGGACTGCGCAAGCTGCTGTATGTCGTCTTCGGACTGCTGGCGTTGCTGGGAGCGAACTCGCTGTATCTGGTGGCGATCACCGCGCTGGAGGCGATCAAACAGCAGACGTACCAGAACTATTTCTATCAGTTGATGTTCTTGGGGCACCTGGTGCTCGGCCTGCTGCTGATCGGGCCGTTTGTCGTCTTCGGCTCGTTGCACATGCTGTATGCCAAGAATCGCCGCAATCGGCGAGCGGTTAAAGTCGGCTACGCTCTGTTCTCCGTGTCGATCGTGGTCCTGGTCAGCGGCTTGTTGCTGATGCGGATTAGCGGCTTTGAACTGCGACTGCCAGCGGCGCGATCGACTGTCTATTGGCTGCACGTCATCACGCCGATCATGGCCGGCTGGCTGTATTGGCTGCATCGGCTCAGCGGCCCGCGCATCAAATGGAAAATCGGCCTGAGCTACTTGGCTGTGGTCGGGGCCGCCGTGGTGGCGATGGTGCTGATGCACTCGCAAGACCCGCGAAAGTGGAACGTCGCCGGACCGAAGGAAGGCGAGAAATACTTTGAGCCAAGCCTTGCACGCACCGCGTCTGGCAACTTCATCCCGGCCAAGACGCTGATGATGGACGACTATTGCCAGAAGTGTCATCCCGACTCACACGCTCAATGGGCCGAGAGTTCGCATCGCTTCAGTTCGTTCAGCAACCCGGCTTACCTGGCGTCGATTCGCGAAACGCGAGAGGTCAGCCTCAAACGCGACGGCAACGTGCAGGCATCGCGCTGGTGCGCCGGATGTCATGATCCCGTGCCATTCTTCAGCGGAGCGTTTGACGATCCGAAGTTCGATCTTCAGAAGCATCCGACCGCGCACGCCGGCATCACTTGCACGACGTGCCACGCCATCACCAACGTCAACAGCACGCGCGGCAACGCCGACTTCACCATCGAAGAGCCGACGCATTACCCGTTCGCCTTCAGCGAGAACTCGGCGCTGCAATGGGTCAATCAACAACTCGTGAAGGCGAAGCCGTCGTTCCACAAGAAGACGTTCCTGAAAGATCTGCACAAGACCTCCGAGTTCTGTTCGACGTGCCACAAAGTGCATCTGCCGTATGCCCTGAATCACTACAAGGATTTCCTGCGCGGCCAGAACCATTTCGATTCGTACTGGCTCAGCGGTGCCGGCCACGGAGCACGCAGCTTTTACTTCCCTCCGAAAGCGATCTCGAATTGCGCCGGCTGTCACATGCCGCTCAAGGAATCGAACGACTTCGGCGCGCGGCTGTTTGCCGACGCCAAGAAGCTGAGCATTCACAACCACCTCTTCCCCGCCGCGAACACAGGGCTGGCCTGGATGCGCGACGCGAAGCCGGAGGTCATCGAGGCTCATCAGAAGTTTCTGCAAGAGATCACTCGCGTGGACATCTTCGGCATCAAAGAGGGAGGCGCAATTGACGGTCAGTTACTCGCGCCGATTCGACCGACTCTGCCCGTTCTCAAACGGGGCGAGAAGTATCTGCTGGAAGCGGTCATCCGCACGCTGAAGATTGGGCATCACCTGACTCAAGGCACGGTCGATTCCAATGAAGTGTGGTTGGAGGTCACGCTGACATCAGGAGGCAAAGTGATCGGCAAGAACGGAGGGCTCGATGCCGATCGCGAGGTCGACCCGTATGCCCACTTCATCAACGTCTTCATGCTCGACAAAGATGGCAATCGCATCGACCGCCGCAATCCGCAGGACATCTTCACGCCGCTCTACAACCATCAGGTGCCTCCCGGAGCCGGCCAGGTCGCGCACTACGAGTTCGCCGTTCCCGATGACATCGCCGCCCCGATTACCGTGGACGTCAAACTGCAGTACCGCAAGTTCGACAAGCAATACATGGACTTCGTGACCCGCACCGCGAAACCGGGCGACAAGCCGATCAAGTCCCACAAGCCCGGCGAGAAATACGTCAACGACCTGCCGATCACGACGATGGCCACCGACTCGGTCACGTTCCCGGTGGAAGGAGTGACTGCCGACATTGCGGAACAGAAGCGGGAGATTCCGCTGTGGCAGCGTTGGAACGATTACGGCATCGGCTTGTTCCTCGAAGGGAAAGCGGAACTGCGTCAGTCCATTGCCGCGTTTGACGTCGTCGAGAAACTCGGCCGGTACGACGGGCCGTTGAATCTCGCACGTGTGCTGCACCGCGAAGGTCGATTGGAGGAAGCGGTCGAGGCGCTCAATCGGGCCGCGAAGCATGGGACATCCCAGGACGATCCTCCCGCGCCGCGCTGGACGCTCAACTGGCTGATCGGCACCGTCAATCGCGAACAAGGCCGGCTCAAGGAAGCCGAAACCAATTTTCGCAGCGTGCTCGAAGATCGTGAGCCGGACCGGAACTTCGACTTCAGCGGCGACTACGAAGTGATCAACTCGCTGGGCTCGACGCTGTTTGAGCAAGCCAAAGGGGTGCGAGTGGAAGGCGACCCCGAACGCGAACGGTTACTTCGCGAAGCAGCGAAGACCTTCGAGAAGACACTGGTGATCGACAAGGAAAACGTCACTGCGCACTACAACCTGCACCAGATTTACGAGGAGCTTGGCAACAAGCAGAAAGCCGAGTTCCACAATGCCGAGCACTTGAAAGTGAAACAGGACGACAACGCTCAAGGCCGCGCGGTGGGACTGGCTCGGCAGAAATATCCGGCCGCGAATCTCGCCGCCGAAGCGATCGTCATCTACCCGCTGCAACGCGATGGGGCACCCGGTCTCAAATCGACGACTGCCAAGGTTGAACAGCCGCCCCCGCCATCAACAACCAGCGGAGATGAATGACTTCCTACACTTGGTTGTCTCATTCGATATTCATTCAACCTTCGGTCACTTCTCGGTTTCTCTTCGCGACCTCTGCGACCTTCTGTTCAAAAAAGCTTTTTGTTTGAACAGAAGGTCGCAGAGAGCGCGAAGGGGATACATCAAGAGTGCAGTGGGTCGATCGTCTGAGCGGTATCGGCGAAGCGAATGATCTCGCGCGGGACTTGCGGTTCGAGGCGCAACCGGCCGACGTCGAAGAGCGTGTGCAGGATCGTTCCCAAGAGATGCGCGGGGCGGTACGAGTCGCCGACCGCTTTGCTGGCATAGCGATCCGATTGGCCGATGACTTGGCCCATCTTCAATCCGCCACCCGCCACGAGCAGTGGCGTGAGCTCGCCGTAATGATCGCGGCCGCCGTTGTTGTTCAGTCGCGGAGTACGTCCCATCTCGCCGGTGACGACGAGCAGGATCTTGTCGCTGAGACCGCGTTCATGGACATCTTCCAGAAACGTGCTGACGGCGTGATCGACTTGCCCGCCCATCGGATAGATGCCAGCCATTCGCTTCGGACTGTTGCCGTTCGCGTGATAGTCCCAGCCGCAGTCTGACACCGTGACGAAGCCACAACCCGCTTCGCACAATCGCCGAGCCATCAGCATTTGACGGCCCAGGAGATTGCTGGCGCGCTTCATGTCGAACCAGCGCGTCAGGTCTTCCATCTTGAAGAGCTTCGAGGTGTCGTACCGATCGACGACGCCCGGCGATTCCTTGGAGAGATCGAACGCCTCGGCGACTCCGCGAGCGATGATGTCGAACGCTTGTTGCTGATACGTGTCGATCCCCGCCAGCATCCCGCGCGAATCCGCTTGCCGGCGCAATTGGTCGAACCCGATCAGCAGCGAGCGCCGGTCTTCCAGCCGGGCGGGAGCGATCGCCAATTCCATGTCTCGTTTCAGTTCGCCGCCGCCACTGGGATTGAATGCGGCATAGGTCGGCCCAAACGAACCGGACTGCGTGAGCGTCGGCAAAGCGGACGTCTCGAAGTTGCTGCCCATCACGAGTCCGTCTTTGACCGCCTCAGGCAGCACGAGCACATTGGTAGGCAGACCGGTCTGCGGATGATTGTTGCCGCGCACGCGAGCGTAGATCGAACTGATTGACGCCCCCGATGGATTCCGCCCGCTGACCACTTCGCCATAGGTGTGGCCGGATTGTCCCGAACCATACGAACGCACGATCGTGAAGCGATCGGTCATCGCGGCGAGCTTCGGAAACGTGCTGCCGAAAGTAATGCCCGGCAGTTTCGTTTGGATCTCACCGGTGACGCAGTGAATCTCCGCCGGTGCGGTCAATTTTGGATCAAAGAACTCGATATGAGGAGGACCACCTTGCAAAAACAGCAGCACGACGGAGCGGCCACGCAGGATATCGGCACCGGCCGCTTGCGACTTCGCTTGCAGCAATCCTGCCAGCGAACAGGCTCCGGAGCCAATCGCTCCGATGCGTATGAAGTCGCGCCGGGAATAGCCCTGGCAATTGTGCGTCGGCAGGTGATCGCGAATCGTCAGCATCGTGGATCCTTACGGTGAGCTGGATTCAACATCGGCGGGAGCAGAGGCAGCACAGAACAGATTCTGGCAGGTGTTCGAGGAATCACGCTACTGAGTTTGGTGAGAAAGTCACGTCTAATGTTGCGTGCTTAGGCGAACGCCAGAACTTAAGTAACCCGAAGCGTCAGCGAGGGCGAGGGCTTCGGGATGTGATAAATCCTGAATTCTGAGCTCGGTGAAGCGCTCGCCCTCGCTGACGCTTCGGGTTACTTATCTGTTGCCGTTCGCCTCACCGACTCGCCAAAGCACGCCGCAACAGGTTCTGCGTGATACGTTGAACTCGTTCGTCGGGACCGTGCGGGCGGCTCCAGTGAGACCACGGCAGCATGTGGCCGGGAGGGCTCGACAGGTCTTGGCACCAGAAGATCGTTGAGGCGTTGAACACGAAGTTGTTCTTCGGGCCAGGATAGACCGTTGCGGTCCAATGCTGAGGCCGAGTGCCTCCTTGCAACGCGGTCCCTTCGCCAACGATTTCCAAACCGGGAATGTCGGCCGGAGGATCGCCGTGATATTCCCAACCGATCAAGCCGGGGATGCGATCCCCTTTCTTCATGCCGGTCCCTTCAAAGATCCAATGGTCGGGCTTCGTGCAGACCCAATCGCCGCCGCCGTTCACCGGATCGACGTTGCGTGCGCCGATCAGATAGCCCTCGTCCGGTCCGCGATGAGGAAAGGGGCCGTTCTTCTCATGGCGATACACAGCGAGCTTGTAGTCACCGCCATAAGGACCGCCCCGAAACATGATCCGCTTGTCGCGGCCATCGTGGCTCGCACGCAGCGGTGTGACCCAGCAGACCGCGTTGCCAGAGAAGAACATCAGATTCACTCCAGCATCGCGCATCTTTACGACGCTCTCGTATTGGCGAATGTCCCAGTACTCGTCATGTCCGACGCTCAGGAACGCTTTGCATTTCAGCCCGTGATCCGGCGTGACCATGTCGCTGTTCGAGCAATACGTCACATCGTAGCCCTGCTGTTCGAGCCAATACGCCATCGGGAACTCGAAGCAGAGCCACTCGCCGGAGCCGACCGAATTCGGGTTCTCATAAATCTGCGCGTACTTCGCATACGGCCGATCGAAGCTGACGTCGGCCCACGGTCCCTCGTTCCCTTTCGGATGCGTGTAGACCGAGTAGTTATCCGGCCAACGGTTGTAGGCTTGCCAGGTGTTGTCCGAGCATTGAAACAAGATGTCCGCCGGCCGATCGTCGCGCACGATGAACGTGACGTAGCTCTGCCAGTAACCCGCCGCCGGATCGTCGGCGAGCAAGCTCAACCGTCCGAGATACACGCCGCTGGGCCAGTCATTCGGAATCTTCAGTGACGTCGCTGCTTCCCAACGGCACTCGTGCAAGTTCTTTTCGCCAATCGCCGGGGCCGCTTGTTTCTTTCCCTCGAACGGGCCGAGCTTCGTCATCAGCCGCGCTCCGCGTCCGCCGTAATAGCCGGTGCGAAAGATTTCGATCTGAAACGGCCGAGGCGGATCGGTCGAAACGGAGATGTCGATCGACTCCCCCGCCTTCACGCTCTGCTTCGAGCAATACCCTTCGATCCATTGCGATCGAAACCCGCCGACCTTGTCGAGACGCACGCGAGTCAGTTGCCAATCGAGCGATCCCGGCTTGGCGTTCTCTTGTTGGATGAGATTGCCTCGCCCGGCGGCCGGAGCTTGCTCGGCCTGTGCGAGTCGTTGCGACAGCGCACTCTCGCTGAATGCCGCTACCGAACCAGCGGCGACTCCCTTGATCCAATCGCGGCGTGACGATCCAGATTCCGGTTCGGCGTTCATGGCACTGTTCCTTGGTGACATCGCTCGGAAGTAACCGTCGTGATGGAAGCGACGGTTTGTTTTTCAACTCCGGGAGCGTAATTTGGTCCGTCACGGTCGAGCAACGCTTGCGTCACGATATCGCCGAATCAAAGCCGTACCGCGACCGTCAGGGAGCGGTCCGCATCGACCCAGCGGCCACTCCCTGACGGTCGTGGTACGGATTCGCGAATCCTTCAACGGAATCAAACTGTTTTCACTTCAACGGAGACTGACATGAGCCACCGCATTCCTCGTCGTCGTTTTCTGCAATCGTCACTGCAACTGGGACTCGCGGCCGGACTGTTGCCGTTGCTCAAGCCGTCGCGAGTTCTCGGTGCGAATGAGCGATTGAATATCGGCGTGATTGGAGTTGGCGGACGAGGGGCTGGTGATCTCGCGGCCGTGGCTGGCGAGAACATCGTCGCGTTGTGTGATGTCGATGAGAACCGCTTGAACGCGGCGGGTGGTCAGCACTCGGCGGCCAAGAAGTATTTCGACTATCGCGCACTGCTGGAGCAGAAAGATCTCGATGCGGTCGTCGTTGCGACGCCGGACTTTCATCATGCACCGGCAACCGTCCGAGCATTACGGCGCGGGTTGCACGTCTACTGCGAGAAGCCGTTGACGCACACCGTCGAGGAAGCGCGGCTGATCACGAAGTTGGCGGCGGAGAAGAAAGTCGCCACGCAAATGGGGACGCAGAATCACGAGCATCCCGGTTATGTGCGGCTTGTCGAGTTGATTCAATCGGGGGCGATCGGCAACGTCCGCGAGGTTCACGTCATCACCGATCGTCCGGGGCGTTGGTGGTCGCAAGGGCTCGATCAGCCGGTCGGGAAGGAGCCGATCCCGGCGAATCTCAAGTGGGATTTGTGGCTCGGCCCGGCGGCCGAGCGGGACTATCACTCGGCGTATGTGCCGTTCAAATGGCGCGGCTGGTGGGATTTTGGTTGCGGAGCGATCGGCGACATGGCCATCCATCTGATGGACCCGGCGTTTTGGGCGCTGAATCTCGGCGGCCCCGTGAATGTCACGTCGGAGGGGCCGGCGCTGCATCAACACAGCGCCCCGAAGTGGATGGTGACCAAGTTCCAATTCGGTCAACGCGGCAAACTGTCTCCCGTCGATGCCTACTGGTACGAGGGCGAAGCCAAAGCACGCGCCGACATCGCCAAAGAACTGCCGATGAACGGCTCGCTGTTCATTGGCGACAAAGGACGCATCGCGATTGCTCACGACGGACAACCGAAGCTGTTGCCTGAAGACCAATTCGCCGACTTCAAAGGGCCAGAGCCGTTCCTGCCGAAGTCGCCCGGCCACCACGCTCAGTGGATCGCAGCCTGCAAGACCAGCAGTCGCACCGGCAGCAACTTTGGATATGCCGGCCCCTTCACGGAGATCGTGCTGCTGGGCAACGTCGCGTTCCGTGCCGGAACCACGATCGCGTTCGATCCCGCGACGGGCAAGATCGCCAACGCCGCGAAGGCCGAACAGTTCTTGACCAAGACTTACCGCAAAGGTTGGGAAGTCTGAGTCGCCGAATCACTTCGTAAATCGAAGTCGAGTCACGGAGTGACTCGGCTACTTTGGGCGACGAATAAGAGCTGCGTCCCCTTTCTTCTTCAAAACCCGTGTCCCGAACCTCAAGCGGTTCATCGAGCAGACCAAGCCGGAGTTCATCAAGCTCGCGGTCAATCTGCGCCTCTACGGACTGACTAAGGCTCAGATCATCAAGCTCCTCCAAGACGCTCTGGCCGACTAACTCCGGCGTTCCACAGTCGTCCTCAACCGGCTTTTTGAATCAAAGAGCATGGTGAATTGGATTTGATGGTGATCTTCGACAAGATACTTCCAGTGTTTGCGAAATGACGGTTCTTTAGGCCACGAGAAACGCTGCTTTCTAAGGACACCCGATGACCGGACTCGTCTCGCTTCCTGATGTCGTCAAGGAAATTGGTAAGCCGATCGTTGAGACGGGCTGCGGCCTGCTCAAGACGCTTCTGGGGAAGCCGTGCGAAATAGCGGGCGAAATGATTTCCGATGGGCTTTACCGCTGGCAGTGAACAACTCCTAAACGCCCGCGGCGTGAATGCCAAATTGCTTCCCAAGGGATTCTTTCTTACCTATTTGCAACACGCTGGCGAGATCGAAGCCATCGAACTTCAAGACCTCTGGGCGAAACTGTTGGCGGGAGCGGTTGAGACTGAAGCGAACCAACATCCGGCCTTCGTCCACGTGCTCAAGCAGCTATCCGTGTTAGACGCGAGAGTCCTCGGCGCTGTCGGCGAAGGTAATTTTAGATTTAAGAGGTCGCAGAAAGTGAGTGTCAAAAAAGAACAACGGGAAACCATCGAAAACACTGCGAACTTCATCGGTTTATCGGAGCCACCGCCGGACGCACAGCTCGTGTTCGTTGCGGTAGGCCATTTGAATGAACTCGGTTTAATTAGCGTTCGATTCCATGCGAAGAAGGGAACACAGTTTGATGCTCTTGTCGGCGGAGAAGTTCATAACGAAATCGAAACTCTCGAAGAGTCCGGACGGACGGCGCTCACAACATTTGGAGCAGCATTTTATGCGGCTTGCGTCTCTAACTCGATTGGATTCAAGCCCGCAAAGATAACTGACGGTTGGCAACTTCTAAATGAGGTTCATGAGTTGGCCTACGATACGATGTCCTCGGCAAGCAGCGCCGGAAAAAGTGCCGACGATGCACTGGACCAGATTGCGAGCCAGCAAGTCTATACTGAATGACCTGGCTCGCCATCCACCGGGGAAAGAAAGGGGAAAAGAAAGGGGACGCAGCTCTTTTTCTTGACGGATCGTGACACGGAGTTCAGAAACCTGCGATGCCTCGCGGACGTCGTGTAGCTCCTGGCGGTTTGGTGTACCACGTTTTGGATCGTGGGGTGGCGCGGTTGGCGTTGTTTGAAAAAGACGCGGACTACGAAGCGTTCGAGCGAGTGCTCGCCGAAGCCATGCAGGAGTTTCCCACGCGGCAGTTGTCCTACTGCCTGATGCCGAATCACTGGCACATGGTCATTTGGCCGCGGAAGGATGGCAAGTTGACCGACTTCCTGCGTTGGCCGACTCACACGCATGTGATGCGTTGGCACGCGCACTATGGAACCTCGGGGACCGGACATCTTTATCAAGGACGATTCAAAGCGTTTCCGATGGAAACCGACGAGCACTTCTACACGGTGCTGCGGTACGTCGAACGCAATGCGCTGCGAGCGAACTTGGTCCGCCGAGCCGAAGAATGGCGCTGGTCCAGTCTGTGGCGTCGGCAGTTTGGCGACGCGGAATCTCGCCAGTTGCTTTCGGATTGGCCACTTCCACGTCCGCGAGATTGGTTGGACTTCGTGAATCAACCACAGTCCGATGCGGAGACGACCGCCTTGCGGCGGTCGGTCCAGCGTGGCACTCCGTTTGGCTCCAGTCAGTGGCAAGTCCGAACTGCAAAACGACTCGGTCTCGAATGGACCATTCGGCCTCGTGGACGACCTCGCAAGGACTCCACCGGCAAATCAGAGCTGCGTCCCCTTTCTTCCCCCTCCCCTTTCTTCCCCCGCCCGGATCGTTGTCTCAAGGGCGTTCACTCGTAGTGCAAAGGCCCGATTCCACCGAGACAAGCTCTGTGGGGTTTGTGCCATCCTCACCCGTGCGCAGTATGTTCCTGGTGCGGCCATGAATGAGAAAAGCGAACGGGGTCCGCCTCGGCAGACCCCGTTCGCCAGAATGTCTCGCGAATGGCAGTGCGTCGCTTAAGTGTTCCGCACCGGCGGTTGGGGGCGACCACCTTCACGATTGCGTTCGCCACCGCGGCCTCCGGGCGGAGGCCCATCGTGACCACGGTCACGGCTCGGTCCCTGGAAGGGGGGATGGAAATCGCCGCGTCCACGATCGGAACTGCGATGTGGCGGAACAAAGTGATGGGGACCACGATCAGAGCCGCCGCGATGATCGTTCGACGGAGAACTCATGCCGCCACGGTCGTGACTCGGTCCACGGAACGGCGGACGAAAGTTGCTTTGCCCACGCTCGCCACTGTTGTGGTGTCGTGAAGCCAAGCCGCCGCCATCGCGACTGTGAGGCGGAACGAATCCGCTGCGATTGTCCGGTCCACGAGACTGAGGACCGGCACGGTCGGGACCGCGATTCGGTTCGCCACGCGGCGGGCCGGCGTTGTCGCGTCCACCTTGCGGCGGTTGCGCGTCGCGACGTCGATCGTCAGGTCCACGAGTCTGAGGACTGGAGCGGTCAGGCCCGCGATTGGGTTCACCACGAGGCGGCCCGGCGTTGTCGCGTCCACCTTGCTGTGGTTGCGCGTCACGACGTTGATTATCAGGTCCACGAGTTTGAGGACCGGGGCGATCCGGCCCTCGATTTGAGTCACCACGAGGCGGACCGGCGTTGTCGCGTCCAGCTTGCGGCGGTTGCGCGTCGTGACGCCGATCGTCAGGTCCACGAGTTTGAGGACCGGGGCGATCCGGCCCTCGATTTGAGTTACCACGAGGCGGACCGGCGTTGTCGCGTCCACCTTGCTGTGGTTGCGCGTCGCGTCGTCGATCGTCATTTCCACGAGGCTGAGTATCGGAGCGGTCAGGCCCGCGATTGGGTTCACCGCGCGGTGGTCCGGCGTTGTCGCGTCCACCTTGCGGTGGTTGCGCGTCACGACGTCGATCGTCAGTTCCACGAGACTGAGGGCCGGAGTTGTCACGTCCTCGATCCGGTGTTCCGGGACGCGGACCAGCGTCTTCGCGACCACGACCTGCATCGCGGCTTGGACCGCCCGATCGAGGATCGGGGTTGCCGCGCCGGTCATTTTGATTGTTAGTGTCTGGACGACGGGCTGGCTCGCGATCACGTTGATCGCGTTCCTCGGCGAATGCCAAGGCGTTGGCCGGCGTCGCGTTGATGAGGTCTCTCTCTTTTGTTGGCTCATCCGCGGACACAAAGTTGGTCGCGAACAATGCGGCGGCCACGGCCGATGTCAGACTCAGAATCGTGAGACGCATACGATGACTCCTGATTGAGAGGAACGGGCTGGGGGGTGTTTGGCTCAAGCACCATGATCCGTCGCCCGTGATAGTTGACGACCTATCCCGCAGAGAGGCAAGTCACGAACCTCATTTCAAAGCCGCCGCACGTTCCGCAGTATTCACCGGCGGAAGGTGTCGGACTCCTGAAATCGCGCCCGCACGACGGCGGTTTTGGTTCGCCGCAGGTTACTATGTGAGAGAGCACATGACTCGTAAGGTGACACACATGGCCGGGGACGTTGGACGTTGGATCGAGCAGGCCAAAGCGGGCGACAGCGCCACGCTGGGGCAGTTGCTGGAGTCGTATCACAACTACTTGCGATTGTTGGCCCGGATCGAGATCGGGCGACGGTTGCAGGGCAAGGTCGATGCGTCCGACGTGGTGCAGGAAACCTTCCTCGAAGCGCATCGGCATTTCCCCAACTTCCACGGACATGCCGAAGGGCAGTTCACACAGTGGCTGCGCACGATTCTGGCGACGACGCTGGCCAACATCGTGCGGCGGTATCTGGGGACACAGGCGCGCGACCTGCGCTTGGAGCGGCAGCTTGCCGAGGACTTGGATCAATCGACGTGTGCTCTCGGACAGATGCTCGTCGATCCGCACAGTTCACCGAGCGAGCAGGTCGTGCGCGGCGAGCAATCTTTGCTGGTGGCTGAGGCGCTGGCTCGGTTGCCGGAGGATTATCAAACGGTGCTGGTGCTGCGGCACTTGGAGGGGCTGACGTTTCCGCAGGTCGCGGAACGCATGGCGCGCAGTGTCGATAGCGTCGAAAAACTGTGGCTGCGCGGACTGACGAAATTGAAAAAGGAATTTACCGATACAAGACCGTGATCATTTTCCGCCTCACATTTTTCGCCAGCTTGTCTTTTCAAAATTGAAATCGAGGGCGGCGGAAAATGGAGGGCGGAAAATGAAGACAGCAGGCAAGGCTGAGAACATGAAGAACACATTCGATGATGCGACCGACGATGATCCGAGAATCTTGGAAGCGTCTCGCGAATACCTCGCTGAGTTGGAAGCGGGGCGGCGGCCGGATCGTCAGGAGTTTCTCGCGAGGTTTCCCGATTTGGCGGACGCGCTCTCCGAATGTTTCGACGGGATTGAGTTGGCTCAATCGTTGCGACCACCGGTTCCGATGCCGCAATTGCAGCCGGAGTTTACTGCCAGTCCGTTGGGCGACTTTCAGATTTTGCACGAGATCGGCCGTGGCGGCATGGGGGTCGTTTATGAAGCGATTCAGCTTTCGCTGGGCCGCCGAGTCGCGCTGAAGGTGCTGCCGTTCGCGACCGCGCTGGATGCCAAGCATCTGCAACGCTTCAAGAACGAAGCGACGGCGGCGGCACAATTGCATCACACGCACATCGTGCCGGTGTACGCGGTCGGCTGCGAGCGCGGCGTCCACTTCTACGCCATGCAATTGATTGAAGGCCGGTCGCTCGCGGCGGTCATTCGCGAACTGCGGGGCGATTCGCCCAACGATCCGAGTGGCTCGTCGCTGGCGACGACGGCCGAGTATCACGCCAGCGCGACCATCGCAAACTCTCAGGTCATCACCGCGACACAGCATTCGGGCCGCAGCCGCGAGACCTTTCGGACCTCGGCCCGCATCGCGGCCCATGTGGCCGATGCTTTGGAATACGCTCACGAGGCCGGCATCGTGCATCGCGATATCAAGCCGGCGAATTTGCTGCTCGACGCGAAGGGCAACGTGTGGGTCACCGACTTCGGACTCGCTCAAGTCGCGGCCGATGTTGGTGTGACGCAGACGGGCGACTTGGTCGGCACGCTGCGCTACATGAGTCCCGAACAAGCGTCGGGCCGCCGCATCCCGGTCGATCATCGGGCCGACGTTTATTCGCTCGGCGCGTCGTTGTACGAAATGTTGTCGCTGGCACCGATCTTCTCCGGTTCGGATCGTCCGACGTTGCTGCTGCAAATCCTCAACGACGATCCCCGTCCGCTACGACAGATCGACCGCGCGATTCCGGTCGAACTGGAAACGATTGTGCTCAAAGCGACCGCGAAGAATCCCGTCGAACGCTACGCGACGGCTGGTGAGATGGCGGCCGATCTGCGGCGCTATCTCGATGAACTGCCGATCCACGCGCGTCGTCCGACGCTGGTGGACCGCGCTCGCAAATGGATGCGGCGGCATCCGTCGTTCGTCGGCGCGGCGGTGCTGCTGCTGGTCTGCGGGATGATCGGGTTGGTGGTCACGACCGCGCTGGTCGCTCGCGAACAAGCCGCGACGAAAGCCGCCTACAAACGGGAAAGCCAACGCGCCGTCGAAGCCGAAGCCCGTTTTGAATTGGCTCGCCGCGCCGCCGACGAAATGATTCGGATGGCCGAAGAAGAACTCTCGGACAACCCGTTTCAAGAAGGCTTGCGCAAACGGCTGCTCGAAGCGGCACTGGAGTACTATCAGGAATTCATCCAGCAGCGAGGCGAGAAGCCGGACGCTCAAGCGGAGTTGGCGATCACTCGCGACCGCGTGAAAAAAATCTTGGATGACTTGGCGGTCCTGCAAGCGGATCGGCAATCGTTTCTGCTGCGCGATCCGGCCGTGCTCGACGATTTGGAAGCGTCGGCGGAACAACGCCAGCGATTGGCCGCGATGACCGAACGTCCCAAAGAACCGCGCCGCGAACCGGGCCGCGGTGGTCCTCACGAAGCGCCCACCGACGAACAGCGGCAGCGCTTCCTGGTCATCGCACGCGAGCACGAAGCCGCGCTGGCGGTGATTCTGAGCGCCGATCAGCGTCAGCGAATGGGACAAATCGCGCTGCAATGCCAGGGATCGCGAGCGCTTCGCGAGCCGGATGTTGCGCGAACGCTCAAGCTGACCGCCGAGCAGAAAGAACGTCTGCGAGCCATCGGATCCGAGACGTTCCGGGCCTTCATCGACCGATCTCGCAATGAGCCGACAACGGCGGAGTCTTTTGAGAATCGCGTCAAAGCGGCGGCGGATCGCGACAAAGCCGCGCTGCAAAATATGCTCGCGGTGCTCACCGTCGAACAGCTCCAACAGTGGCGCAGCTTGACCGGCAAACCGTATCAAGGCTCGCTGAGCTTCCCAGGGCGGCCAGGCCCTCCGGGCGGCCCGCCGCGCTGAAGGCGATGTCTGATTCTTCGACAAACAGCGACACTCATGTGGCGGTCATGGGTTGATGTATGTGACTAAAATGGGACAAGTTTGGAGTGCAATCACCAACGGAGATTCTCATGCGGCGTCGAAACGTGCTGTGGCTGGGAACGTGCTGTCTGCTGGTCGCCACGAGCTTGCTGGCTCAGGGCTTTCGAGGCCCCGGGCCGGGAGGTCCGCGCGGTCCCGGTTTTGGCGGGCCGGGTGGCGGCGATCCGCTGGGTTCGGTCGCACTGATCGGAATCCCGGAGGTGCAGCAAGAACTGAAACTCTCCGACGAGCAGAAGCCCCAGGTCGCGGACCTCCTCAGCCAGATGCAGGAGCAAGCTCGCACGGCCTTTGAAAGCTTCAATCCCCAAGAGGTCTTCTCGCTCGAAGAGAAGGAACGCGATCAACGCTTCGCGAAGATGCGCACGCAGATGGAAGAGATCACCAAAAAGTCCGAAGCACAACTCGGCAAAGTTTTGGACAAACGACAGAGCCAGCGCTTTGCCGAACTGCAAGTGCAGCGCGGCGGTGTCGGTTCGCTGCTGCGTGACGAGGTCAGCAAGCCACTGAAACTCAGCGAAGAGCAACGCGACAAGCTGCGCGAATTGATCGAACAGAATCCGCCGTTCTTCGCGTCACCCGACCAGCGCAAGAAGGTCGAGACCGATGCGGTCGCGTTGCTCAGCGCGAATCAGAAGGAGCAATGGACCAAGCTGAAGGGAGCGGACTTCAAGTTTCCCGAACAAGGTTTCGGCTTCGGACCAGGTGGCCCCGGAGGCTTCGGTCCTCCAGGCGGAGGCCCCGGCGGTCCGATGCAGCGCGAACGACAACTCGTCAAGCAGTTTGACAAAGACAATGACGGCCGCTTGAACCAAGACGAACGCCAAGCCGCTCGCGATTCGATGAAGAGCGAAGGTGGCCGGCGCGGCGGAGGCTTCGGTCCTCCGGGTGGCGGCGTCGGTGGTCCGGGCGGAGGCCCTGGTGGAGGCGGTCCCGGTGGCCCAGGCGGTCGTGGCCCGTTCGGTCAGCAGTCCGAGCCCGGCAAGCCCGGCCCGCGCGTCTCGCCCGATGACGTCACTCCCAGCGATGCGCCGCTGTATGACTCGCAAGTCTTGCGCACGATCTTCATCGACTTTGACAACAAAGACTGGGAAGCGGAACTTGCCGACTTCAACAACACCGACGTGGAAGTTCCCGCGACGCTGACTGTGGACGGCCAGAAATACTCCGACGTCGGCATTCACTTCCGGGGCATGTCGTCCTACATGATGGTCCCGGCCGGCTCCAAGCGATCGCTGAATGTGTCGCTCGACCTCGCGGACTCGAAGCAACGGCTGTACGGCTACAAAACACTGAATCTGCTCAACGCTCACGAAGACCATTCGTTCTTGAGCAGCGTGCTGTATTCGCACATCGCGCGGCAGCACCTGCCCGCTCCGAAAGCCAACTTTGTGAAAGTGGTCATCAACGGCGAGAGCTGGGGCGTGTACGCCAACATGCAGCAGTTCAACAAGGATTTCCTCGCCGAGAATTTCCCCTCGACCAAAGGGACGCGCTGGAAAGTCACCGGCTCACCGGGGGGTGGCGGCGGTCTGGAATACATCGGCGACAACGTCGAGGACTACAAGCGCCGCTATGACATGAAGACCGAAGACGACAAGGCGTGGAAGGCACTGATCAAGCTCTGCAAGACGCTCAACGAAACGCCGCCCGATAAGCTCGAAGCCGCGCTCGAACCGATGCTGGACATCGACGGCCTGCTGTGGTTTCTGGCAATCGACAACGCACTCATCAACTGCGATGGCTATTGGATTCGAGCCAGCGACTACAGCATCTTCCTCGATGCGAAGAAGAAGTTGCACATCCTGCCGCACGACATGAACGAAGCGTTTCGAGCTCCGATGGGTCCGGGCTTTGGCTTTGGACCAGGTGGCCCCGGCGGACCAGGTGGTGGTCCTCCAGGTCGAGGCGGGTTCGGCGGTGGCCGGCCGGGTGAAGCTCGTCCCGATGGTCCTCGTGGTGAACAGCGTCGGCCGGAAGAACGCGGCGCGAATGGACCGCGTCCTGGTGACAACGCTCGGCCGGGTGGTCCCAGCTTTGATCTCGATCCACTCATCGGACTCGATGATGCTCGCAAGCCGCTGCGCAGCAAAGTGCTCGCCGTGCCGAGCCTGCGGACTCGCTATCTGCAACACGTTCACACGATCGCCGACAAGTCTCTCGATTGGAAATCGCTCGGCCCAGTCGTCGCGCAGTATCGGTCGCTGATCGGGAAAGAAATCGAAGCCGACACGCGCAAGCTCAGTTCGTTCGCTGACTTTCAAAAGGCGACGGCCGATGTTGTTGCGAAAGACTCCGCCGAAGAACCGCGCCGGTTCGGCCCGCAGCATTCCCCGCTACGAACGTTTGCCGATCAGCGCCGTCAGTTCTTACTCAACCACGAAGCGGTCAAGGCGGCGATGAAGGACTGACATGTCGACACATCTTGTTGGAGCCGACCGCCTCATCAGCCGGAACGCGCTAGCGTCCGGTTCTGCCTCAACAAACCGGACGCTAGCGCGTTCCGGCTCATTCGCCGAAGCGGAAATCGGCCGAAAAGATCCTTCTGCGAAGAGTGGGTTTGGTCTCGTGTTGCCGTTTGAGTATTGTGCCGACGCCATGAAAATCGCCGACGACGTCCCTGATCCCGATCAGTTCGCTGCCGCGGTTTCGCCGTCGCTCGGTTCGTCGCAGGGTGCGTTCGAGACGAAGTTCGTGGTCGAGCACTCGGTCGCGATGACGATTCAGGATTGGGCACGACAACATCTCGACGCGGACCCGCATGCCGGCGAAGAACTCCACGATGGCTATCACGTCAACAGCGTGTATCTCGACACGCCGAACTTCGACACGTTTCGCCGTAGCCCGTTCTTTCGGCGGCGCAAGTTTCGCCTGCGACGTTACGGCGACGAGGCCACCATCTGGCTGGAACTCAAACGCAAACGCAAAGGTCAGGTGCGCAAACGCCGTGTCTCGGTGATGGAAGCCGATCTCTCACAGCGGCTCGCGCATCCGCATGATCCGGAATGGGACGGAGCGTGGTTTCATCGCCGATTAGAGAAGCGGCAACTCCGTCCGGTCTGCCAGGTGACGTATCGCCGCTTCGCACGCATCGGGACTTCGGCGACGGGGCCGATCCGGCTGACGATCGACGGGGACTTGTTCGCGAACGGCGCTGCCGAGTGGCAAGTCCCTTCGGCACCACTCAGCGGCGAATCCTTGTTGAATGGCCGGCGGATCGTCGAATTCAAATATCGAGACGCAATGCCGGCAGCATTTCGTGGCTTGATTCAGGATTTGCAATTGGTGCCAACCTCCTTCTCGAAGTATCGTGAGAGCGCGGAGGCTTGCGTCCCGCTCGCTCGGTTGGTGGGCGAATCGACGTAATACCTGCGAGTCAAATCTCTCCGCTAGGAACGACCGATGCCCGACTGGCTGCGACAGACTCTTGGCAATGACGACCCGGTCTCCTGGGATTCGATGGCCGTTCGGTTGGTGACGGCACTGATCCTGGGGAGCGCGGTGACCGGCATTCATCGAGCCACTCGCGGCCGATCGACCGGTCCCTCCTCCACGTTTCCCGCGACGCTGGTGTTGTTGTGTGTGCTGATCGCGATGGTGACGCAGGTCATTGGCAACAACGCGGCTCGTGCCTTTAGTCTGGTCGGCGCGTTGTCGATTGTCCGCTTTCGCACCGTGCTGCGCGACACGAAGGACACCGCATTCGTGATCTTTGCGGTGGTGGTCGGCATGGCCGTCGGAGCGGGACAACCGTTGGTCGCAGTCATCGGCATGGTGGCGTTCACAATTGCCGCCGCGATCTATCACGATCGCCCTCACGACGACTTGGCCGCGCCGCTGCTCAATCTGCTCGCCGTGAAATTGGTGTGGACTCCGGAACTGGAAACTCAACTGCGCGGTGCGCTGGCCAAGCACACGTCCGACTTGCAATCGCTCACCGCCGGCACCATTCGGCAAGGCTCGGCGATGGAATTGACGTACCGGATCGCCTTGCTGCCGACCGCCTCGTTGCCGCAACTGGTGTCGGACCTGAACCGCATCGAAGGCGTACTCGCCGCCGAGGTGCGTCCCGAAAATCGCGAAGCCTGATGCAGCACGCATCAGCCGTAGAGTGCCGCGATGGGCTGGCCCGCGCTGATTGGATAGGGTCGGTTCGAGCTATCGTAAAAGTGGCCGGCGGGGTCGATGCCCAGCGCGTGGAAGATCGTCGCGGTCACATCCCACGGGGCGTACTTCGTGCTGATTGGATACGCGGCCTGCCGATCGGTGGCACCGATGGTGGCTCCGCCGTGGACGCCGGCTCCGGCCATCACGATCGAGTACGCGGCCGCCCAGTGTTTGCGGCCGGGTGAAGCTCCTTTGAACTTCGATTCCACCGCAACCAGCGGCGCGCGGCCGAACTCGCCCATGCAGACGACGAGCGTGGTCTCCAACAATCCGCGCTGGTCGAGGTCTTCCAGCAACGCTGAAAGGCTTTGATCGAAGCGGGGCAGCAGCGAACCGCCGAGCACATCGAAGATGTCGTTGTGCGTGTCCCAGCCGAATTGCTCGACTTCATCGGGATAGCGGTCCTGGCCGCGGTTCGAGTGGTTCCACATGACTGTGACGAGCGGCACCTCGGCTTCGATCAATCGCCGCGCAAGCAGACACGCCTGGCCCGGTCGGTGCCGCCCGTAGCGATCGCGCAGTGACGCCGGTTCGGATTCCAAGTCCAACGCTTGCCGCGCGGCTGGCCGGTCGAGCATCTCGTAGGCTTGTTGATA
>CAMDDX010000128.1 GCA_945893075.1 Planctomyces sp. SH-PL62
CCGCATCAAAGGCTACCGCGACATCCCCAAACTCATCACCGCCCTTGAAGCCCTAACACCAAAACCCTCTACTCACCCACGAAAAATGTCTGCCTAACCCACTTCACCGCGCCGCCAACTTTTCAACTACGGCAGGGACAACCTCCAAAAAGGAGAATAGGAATGTCAGACAATTCAAATCGACCGGATCAAATCCCGCCCGCGTCACCGAAGGCAGAAAAACCGTCTCCCCCTCCGGCGAAACCATTGGCACCAACAACCAGTGAGTATGTCAGAGGGGGCTATCAGGGGACCAAGCCGAAATCCGGAAAGTAAACCGTGCTGCGACTTAGTTTCGGAAAGCGTGAGTGTCGAGCAGGTATTCGAGATCTGAAGTGCCTTGCTTGAATTTCACACTGTCAGCACCCAATCCGATCCAACAACGTCATGATCGCCTCGAACTTGTTTTCGACGACGATGGGGCGGTTGGCGGCGGGGGTTTGAGTGACTCCGGGTTTGCGGAACATGGGAGCCGATACTTTAGACGGTGACGAGTTTCTTCGGGCGTGTTTCCTTGCGTCCGTCTGCTCGGACCGCCGACGCTCTTCGCGGTGATTTGGCGCGGCCAGTGGACTTCATCAGTCCGATCATCCACTGGCTGTTGCCGAAGACTCCAGTGAGCAAGCTCTCGACCGTGAACTGCTCGTCGATTTTGGGAAACTCGATCGCCCAATTCGGACCGAGGATTCGCACGTCGGAACGGGCGGCTTCGGATGCGGTCGCCACTCCCTGTAACTTGTCAGCCGGAATAGTGAGCTGCGCCGCATTGCTCAATTCGAGCACGACCAACTTGAATTTGCGGTCGTACCGCACGGCCATCACTCGCGGCCAAGTCCGAGCGTAGTCTTCGGCCGCGCGATCGGCAGCCGCGAGCATTTCATCCCAGGCGTCTTGCGTCCAAGTCAGATCTCCGATGCGAACGTCCTTAGATTTCTTCGCCATGAATTACTCTCCAAGCTTTTAGCAAGCGGTCATGGTGTTCCCGAACAATCGTGACCGCCGTCTTCACGTCTCTGTCACTTGCATGCTCGCGATACAAGATCGCGAAGTCCGCAAGTTTCACCTTGATCAATTTCTTGCCCCGATAGCAATGCACATGAGCTGGCGGATGATCGCTGGAATGAACCATGTCTCGAAATTCAGCTTGTTGAATGACCGTCGGCATCGGACACAAGGTAACTTCCACAAGTCCGTTGGCAAGCACTGCTCCGCAGGGACTTCAACATCCGATTCGATCCAGCAATGCCATGATCGACTCGAACTTGTTTTCGACGACGATGGGGCGGTTGGCGGCGGAAGAAGGGACTGGTCTCCTTTTTGAGCCCCGGCCCCGCCCGATGGGTGTTGCGATTGCAAACGGCACAGCGAAGTCAGCGCGACCAGAAGCGCGGCGTTGCGGCGTTCATCGGATGTCCACACCAAGAGAGAAGTGCGTGAGACGACTGACGATGAGTGCGGAACTGTCCGAGTCCTCAAGGGAATTGCAATCAAACGAATCGGGAAATCCGGCAATTGTTGATCCGGCTTAGAAGCTCGGCGGCTGCTCGGCTGTGAGCAATCGTTGCAACCGGCCCGCTTTGTGGACTTGGCCAGCCGCCACGTCCGTCGTGCGACGCGATCGCGACCTAGAGTTGCCCGTCCGTTTGAGGACGTTGCCCCTCACGATTCGGTTCGCAAGCGAGGTATACGATGTTGACTCTGTTGAAAAAACTGCTGGACGACGAAGGCGGCTTCGTGGTCACTTCAGAATTGATTCTGATCGCGACCATCGTCTGTTTGGGAATGGTCGTGGGACTGTCGGAAGTTTCGCACGCGGTCAGCGGAGAATTGATCGACGTGGCGAACGCTTACAACCGCCTCAATCAAGGCCGCCGGTATCAACAGCTCGGCTGGAACGACAACGGTGGGAACAACGCGAATATCGAGCTCAATGGAACGCCAGCGGTGGACGAAGACTGGTAAGACGGCCAAGTAACCGAGTCACGGAGTGACTCGGCTACTTTGTTCGCTACACGACCTCGCTTGACGTTGGCTGCCACAGTGCGAGCGCGTCGTCGCTCAGAGGATGGCCGCTTGCAGCGACCATCAACTCGCGTCCCAGGCGGTGCGAGATCGTCGAGAGTTGTCCCCATCCGGCCGACACCGTGCCGGTTTCCAAATCCGCGATTGGAGCGCGACGTTCTTTGACGGATGAGATAAAATCGGCCAGATGCGGCACGGCCAATTCGCTGGCATCGGATGTCAGCGGTTCTTTCGAGTCGTACACCTTCCAGCCACCGCGATCGACGACCAGCGTGCCGCGCTCGCCGAAGAATGCCACGGCGGCTGTGCGGCCTTCGGGAGCGTGATTGCTCCAGGTGCGATGTTCCCAGAGGACCGTCTTGTCGCCGCAGTCGAATTGCACATGCAGCGAATCGGGAGTCTCGGCTTCATCGGCGATGATTCGCTTTCCGCTCGTCGCACAAACTCGCTGAGGCCATGAGACATCCAAGCCCCAACGGGCGACATCGAGCAACTGCGATCCCCACGCACCAAGTTCTCCCGCCCCGTGATCCCAGAACCAGCGCCAGTGATAATGGAAACGATTCGCGAGGAATGCTCGCTGCGGCGCGGGTCCAAGCCACGAATCAAAATCGACTCCTGCTGGCGGATCGTTTGCAACGGCCGGAGTGAGCGGTTGCCGTCGTTGCACGAACCAAGCCTTCGCGAGCGTCACCTTGCCGAGTTGCCCGCTCTGCACAAGCCGGATCGCCGATTGAAAGTGCGATCCGCTCCGCTGTGGCAGGCCGACCGCGACGATGCGCTGATGTTGTCGAGCCGCTGCGATCATCGCCGCTGATTCGCCACCGCGATGACACACGGGCGTTTCGACATACACGTCTTTGCCGGCTTCACAGGCCAACGTCGTCATCCGCGCGTGCCAATGATCGGGGGTCGCAATCACGACCGCATCGACTCGCGGATCGTCGAGCACCTTGCGGAAGTCCCGTTCGGTTCGCGGTGTCGTCCCTTGAGCGTTCTGCACCGCCTGCACGGCCGCCGGCAATACGTTCTCGTCAATGTCGCACAACGTCACGACGTTCGCGTCCTTCAGCGACGCGAAACCGCTAGCCAATGCCTTGCCCTGATTCCGCACGCCAATGACCGCGACATGCAATCGCTCCGCGGCCGAACCCTGAGCTAGTGCCGCGGCTCCGGCCAAGCCGACCATGCCGGCCGCGACTCCGGCTGCGTTCTGAGCGCTCTTGCCCAGAAACTGGCGGCGATTCAAGTCACGTTTCAGAAAGTCGTCTACGTTCATGGTGCGTTGGTGCCGGTGACTGGCACGATGGGTTTCCAATTTTTCGATGCGGTGCAGGCATGCTGCCGACACTCAGTAACTGGCGGGGCAGTCTATCGGTCGAGTCGGGCAATGTCTTGGAAGAACTGGTTCCGAGAGGCTCGCGGCTTGACGTCACACAGCCGGGGCGGAAGATGTTGCCCAAGTTCGCGATTTCCGGCTCTCTGCGGCGTGGTGCCAGCGGTCAGCCGAAACCAACGAACCTGGCGATGATGACCTTATGAAGCACTCACGATTCTGGATTGGCCGCTTGTTTTGGACGGGAGCGGTGCTGACGTTCGTCGCGTTGCTGGCGTGCGCGATCTCGTTGGTCTTGCGGGCCGTGGATGACGACGGCGGAGCGTCCGGAGTTTGGGGCGTGTTTCTGGTCGCAGCCAGCGCATGGGTCATCGACTTTATCTCGCTGGTCGCGCTGCTGGCGTGGCGAGCGATTCATGAGGATGACGCACCTCGCGAACCGCCGCGTTGACTTTGATGTTCTGACGTTTGATCTCTGTCCCTGTCTCGTGACTCCCTTCTCCCATGCCCATCAAGTTTCGTTGCGATCACTGTCGGCAGTTTTTGGGGATCTCGCACAACAAGGCGGGAACGCTGGTGGACTGTCCGACGTGCGGCCGGACGATTCGCGTCCCCGATCCCGAAGGCAAGGTTCAGCCGTTGCCGGAATTGAAGCTGAACTTCAAAGACTCGAAGCTCGCCACCGCACTGGAGGAACTCGCGTCACTTGGTCGCGACGATGGCGCACTCGCCGAACCGGAGATGATCGTCGAACTCAGCGACAAGCAGCCCCCTCCGAAGTCCCCCTCAGAAGCGGGCGCATTGCCGATCGCGCCGCCCCCCGCGCCGGTGCCGATTCGCGTCGAGCCCGTCCAGGCACCGAAGCCGATTCCGATTGAAGTGCATGATTCGCACAAGCCCGCGCCGGTCGCTTCGATGCACGAGTTATCCGCGCTGGCCAGTTTGGCGACCACGCGCGATCCGGCGACTGAGCAGCCGGTCGTCGATGTCGAAATGCCGCTCGGCCGTCAGGCCACAGGGCACATTCCCTTCAAACGCGCGGGGACCAGTCGGATCGTGATCGCCGTCTTGATCGGACTCATTGTGGGATTCGGCGTTGGCCGCTGGGATCGGATGGCTGTGAAGAATTCCGCTGGCCCGGAGGGAAAGCCGCTCGTCGGCAAGAATGCAGCTGTCGATCCCACCGCTGGAAACTCCAAGAACGTCGCGGTGCGCGGTCGCATCACCTATCAAACCGAATCGGGAGAGCGGCGTCCCGATCGCGGCTCGCGAGTGTTGCTGTTGCCAGAGAAGCGTATCGGTACGACCAAGTTGGCGGTCACCGGCTTTCGTGCCACGGATGCCGACACAGCAACCGACGCCGACAGCAAACTTGCAACCGCGAGTTTGCAAGCTCTGGGTGGCGATGTTGCGACGGTCGACGACGCCGGAAACTTTGAGTCGTCCGCGCTGCCGCCCGGCACGTACCGCATCCTGGCTCTGTCACACTTCCAACGGCGCGACGACCACGCTCCGATCGAACCGGAGGCCAAAGGGCTGCTCGACAGTTACTTCGACAAGCCGGAGCAGTTGCTTGGAAAATGCCGTTACAAGATTGACGAAGTCAAAGTCTCCGGTAACGAGCCCGCGCCGTGGGATCATTCGTTTGAACGCGAGTGACGCGCTGGCGAGCTTTTCGTGTCTGTATTTTTCGCCCTTCATTTTTTGCCAGCCGCCTGAGCACACTCGGAAGAGCTGGCAGAAAATGAAGGGCGAAAAATAGGAATTGCCGTTTGACATGCTTCGCACGCAACAAAAAGCCCCAGGCTCGCTCGCACAAGCCTGGGGTTTGCGTTTCATGTAATCGATCAACTCAAGCCGTTGCCGTCACCGACAGCAACTCGGGGCCGGGCGGCAGCATGAAGCTGCCGGTTGACAGCAGCTCGGAGCGGGTGCGCACACCGGAGCCGGGCAGCAGACCGCGACTTGAATCTTCTTCTCGACCATACGGCAGACGCAGACTTGGATTTCCTTCTCGACCTTGTACGGCACCATCACGGTGCATTGCACTTCCTTCTCTTCCATGACCGGTTTGCAGCAGACGACCGTGCGCGTGCCGGTCTTCTTCTCCGCGACGTGGACGAAGTACTGCACTTCGCGAGTGTGCGTTTCGCACTTGGGGACACACACCTTTTGAGTGCAGGTTCGCGTCTCTGGCTTGCAGACGGTCACGTCGTACTCGAACGGTTGATCTTCACAGACAACCTTGTGGACCGTGACGTCGATTTCCTTCTGGATCACTTCCGGCACCCAAACCTTCTGTGTGCAGGTCGTCATTTGCGGGCAGCAAGTCGGACGCCCGCAAGCGTCGCAGCCGCGGACGAACGTCTGCACTTGGACGGGCCGATCTTCCCAATGTCCGCCCTGCTCGCAAACAGTGCGCTTCTCGGTGGACGCGACGCACTTGGCGACCTTGCGAACTCCTTGACGCTTCTCCGTGTGCGGGACCATCACCGTGAATTCGGTGGTCACATCTTTCCATTCCGGCACCGAGACCTGATACGTCTCTTGGCGAGTGTGCGCCTCCGGATGCCACTCACAGTATTCGTAAGCGACTTCTTTCCGCTCTTCGACCATCTTGCAAACGGTGATCTTGCGAGTGTGTGTTTCCGGACGGCACTGGGTGACGCAGACCTTGCGAGTCTCCATCGTCATGTGCGGCACGAGCACGGTCCGCTCGACCATGCAGGTGGCCGGAGCCGGGCACGCCGGCTGACAACAGTGGTCGGCGGAGACAGGACTGCTGGGGACGCCCAATAGTCCGACGGCGGCGAGACTGACCCACAAGAGTTTCTTCATGTTGCTTCCTTTTCGACGTGAGATGTGAGAAACGGATCACTCGGTGGCTGAATCTGAGAAGTGAGTTGCGTCACCCGACCCAACCAATTCCAGCAGCCAAGTGCGCGACGTTGCTGGGACAAAATACAGCAATAAATCTCAGCCGAGAAGTGTCAAAATAGAGAAGATGGGCAATATAGAGGCGGTGCCACCAAAGCTCAGAACCGGCTCAGAATCGGCACGACTTCCGTTTGGAGTGCTCCGCCAGTGACATGCACTTGGCTTTGCGGATCAACGAAGACATTGATTTCCGAACGGACGCCGAACTCCGGCAGATAGATTCCCGGCTCGACCGAAAAGCAGGTGCGCGGCAGGACCAATCGCTCCTCGTGTGTTTCGAGATTGTCCATGTTCGCCCCGTTGCCGTGAACCTCTTGACCGATGCTGTGCCCGGTGCGATGCACGAAGCGATCGCCGTATCCGGCCGCGACGATGACTGCTCGGCAGGCGTCATCCACCTCCCAGCCTTGCAAAGGCCGCTTCGCCGCGAAGGCCGACTTCACACATGCGATCGCCGCATCGCGAGCCGCCGCGACGATCGCGAATACCTCGGCGATACGAGCCGGCACGGTCTCACCGACAAAGCCTGTACGCGTCAGATCGCTGTAGACGGCTCGCGGTTGATCGAGCTTGCCCCACAGGTCGATCAGCACGAAGTCGCCGCGCCGGATCGTCGTGTTCGACCCGGTCCCGGTCTCATAGTGCGGATCGCCGGAGTTCGGCCCGACGCCAACGATCGGCGGGTGATACGTCGTCACGCCATGCTTCGCGAAGTGATCCACGATGACGTCACGCACGGCGACTTCATTCGTCTCGCCGCGCGAGCGGATCTCATCGGCGATGAACTTCCACGCCACGCCATACGCACTGTCGGTCACTTTCTCAGCCGCGAAGTGCGAACGAATTTGGTCATCATCCCAAGCCGCCTCGAAGAGCTGAATCAAATCTCCCGACGAGCCGACTTCGATTCCCAGCGACTTCACCAACTCGACGGTCCCGGCATCGGCGCGAGAGACATAGGGGTTACCGTTGCGGGGCGAGTACTCCATCGCGACGCGCTTCATGCCGCCGAGCAATTGAGCGATCCCGGCTTCGAGTTCCTGCCACTTGAGATAGACCGTTTTCGATCCCGGCAGATGATCGAGAGCACCGCTTTCAATCCGATGCACGAGACGCAGCGGCTCGCCGCGTGCCGGCACGCAATAGAAGAACCGCCGCGACGTGACCGGCATCTCGCCCATGCCGAGCACTCGCCGAGCCAGCACGTTGCTGCCACGAAAGTCGTACAGCAACCAACCATCGAAACCAAATCGCTGCAAAGCCTGTTGAATCGCGGGCAGGTCAAACATGAGGTCTCCAAATCAGGGTTCAACGAGACTCTTGGGGTCTGGTGTTTGAATTAAGCGGACATGCTGGTTTCCAATCGGGTTGTGTGTGTTTACCGAACCCCCAAAGTCGAGAACAGCATGTCCGCAGAAGTGTTTTATCGAGCGATGGGCTTGTCGGGCTACTGGGTGGTGGATGTGTGGGAGTCTCGTGGCGGGGAGATCGAGGTTTTGATCGAACCGCCGTGAGAGTCGTTGTGTTGTCGAGCGTGTCGTCCGCCGCGGCGGATCGGGTGCATGTTCACGAACGCAAGCTGCGGAGTTGGAAGGACACACCGTTCGCCGGGAAGCCTGTCTGGATTGTGATGCAGTCCCCGCGCGTCCGCTGCCTGAACTGCGGAGCGAAGACCTGGCATCAGCCGAAGTTCGCACGTGGGCAGAAGCGGTACACGAAGAACTTCGAGTCGCATGTCTGCCGCTGTCTGTCGCGAGTGACGATTCAAGACGTGGTCGAGATGTGCGGGCTGTCGTGGGATAACCGCGCTGACTGCCTAACGCGAACGCATTGCTTCAGAGGCTTGATCACAATGAGGCCGGGCCGCTTTTGCGGCCCGGCCTTGGGTTTACTTTTAGCGATCAACGGCTCACGAATTCAGCGTGACGAATCAAAAATCTCCGCCACCGCCGAGGTCTCCACCTCCAACGTCGCCGCCACCATTATCTCCGCCACCAAAATCGTTGCCGCCGCTGTTTGATGAGTCGCCAATCGGCGGATGGCGAAGGTCTCGATACGAATCTCGTGTCCTGTTTTCTGTTCGATCTATCGAATCGTCTGATTCGCTCGTGCGAGCGCGTCGGCACTGAAGAAGCTGCCTCCATCCAAGACATCGGCCGCACGGGTGATTGCTGGCGAGAGCAGCAACGTTGTCACCAGCAATGCCGTCGTAAGACGCGAGTTCATCCGGATTCGCAACATGGCTGGGGACTCAGACAATGATCGCCGCATGCAGCCTCTCGCTGCGAACCGCCTGCAAGAGCGAATCGATGCGTACCGGTTTCGAGAACCAACCATCGACGGATAATGCCGAACCGAACTCATTGCGCGCGGACCCGCTCACGGCAAAGACCCGCAAGTCGTGCAGGCGAATGTCGTCGCGGATGTTCTTCAAAAACGTCGGGCCATCCACGTCCGGCATGCTCATGTCGAGCAACACGAGATCGGGCAGTTCGTGGTCGTGGAGGTAGTCGAACGCCTCGCGGCCATTGCTGGCGGTTGCCACTTCGATGCCACCCAGTCGCAGGCACGTCGCGAGCAATTCGCGTTCATTGGCTTGATCTTCCACGATCAAGACCTTCGGTGGAGTACTCTCGACGACGACGTCCGTCGTCGAATGCTCGAGATCCGTCAGATCGGAAAACACGTCGGCCAGATTCCGTTCGGGATCGACGGCTTGGCCAAGTTCCAGTTGGCGTTGCAGAAGCTGCAGCTTGAGCATCAATTGGTTGAGCTTATTGCGCCACTCGTGACAACGCTGGCGGTCGTTCGGTGACAGCGTCGCACTGGCGATGTCGCCGGCCGAGGCCAGTTTCTTCGCCAGAATTTCGTCGCGCAGCACGGGGACATCGTCGGGAGCTTCGATTCCCAATCGCGTCACGGACCCATGCGAGCGGAGAACCTCGATCGCGATGCCGAGACTGGGGAACACAATCTTTTGGCCGGGACGGCGAGAAAGCACGAGCATGGTGCAACCTTCCTTGGAAAAGATAAGACGCGCGAGCTGTCCCTTGAGCGACAGTCGCAACGTCCAGGGGAGCGTCTTGCTCTACGGCCACTTCCGTGCGTGCCCCAGACCGAGTGATGGGCAGGAAGGTAACCAGCGAAAGTCAGACGACAAGCTCAATAGTCACGTTTCGCCCAATCATGTCGCTGAGGAACGAAGTCTCAATAACTTCCTTCCCGAAGTGGAACAGTCTGCTATGAGCCGCTGGGCGCTAGCCCCGGTTCAGATGACACAAACCGGGACTAGCGCCCTGCGGCTGATCGGAAAGCTACGCAAGCAAGCTCACCCCAACTCCACTTCGACCTGATGATGCTGCCGATCGTCACTCAAGGGGATGAATTCGATGGACTGTTCGATGCCATCGACGGTGATGTGCTTCACGGTGCGACTGGGTTCGGGTTGCAGGACCGTGATGTGGAAGTGGGTTTCTCGGTAGCGGTAATGGAGTTTGAACGACTTCCAGCCGGCGGGGATGCACGGCGTGAAGCGGAGCTTGTCCACTTCGAGATGCAGACCCAAGAGGGATTCGATGATGAGGCGGTACATCCAACTGGCCGAGCCGGTGTACCAGGTCCAGCCACCTCGGCCGGTGTGCGGAGGGACGGCGTAGACGTCGGCCGCGACGACGTAGGGTTCGACTTTGTAAGTGGCGATCTGGCGCGGTGTGGAGCCGTGGTTGATGGGATTGATCATCGCGAACAATTCCCAGGCGCGACGGTGGTCTCCCATTTCCGCGAAGGCCATGACGGTCCAGATCGCCGCGTGCGTGTATTGACCGCCGTTTTCGCGGACGCCGGGGACGTAGCCTTTGATGTAGCCGGGATCCAACTCGGACTTGTCGAACGGCGGATCGAAGAGTTGGATCAGCGAGTTGTCGCGGCGCACGAGTCGCCGATCGACGGCATCCATCGCCATGCGCGATCGGTCCGGGTTGCTGGTTCCGGACAGGACGGACCAGCTTTGCGGCAGCGAGTCGATCTGGCATTCGGAGTTGCTGGCCGCACCGAGCGGTTCGCCGTTGTCGAAGTAGGCTCGGCGATACCACTCGCCGTCCCAGGCGTGCTGTTCGATGTTCTCGCGCAGGCGAGCGGCTTCGGTGTCGCAGCGTTCGGCGAACGTAAGGTCGCCGCGTGTGCGAGCCAGTTCAGAGAACCGTTGAAGAATCTCGGTCAAGAAGAACGCCAGCCAAACGCTTTCGCCCTTCCCTTCTTCGCCGACGAGGTTCATCCCGTCGTTCCAATCGCCGCAGCCGATCAGTGGCAGACCGTGCGTGCCGAACGACAAACCCTTGGTGATGGCTCGGACGCAGTGTTCGTAAAGTGTGCCGGACTCTTCCGACCGAGTGGGGAGATCGTAGTAAGCGTCTTCATCGTCCTTGACCGGTCGCCCTTCCAAGAACGGAACAATTACATCGAGGATGCCTGTGTCGCCGGTCCCCATCACGTACCGGCAGGCGATGAGCGGCAGCCACAGATAATCGTCGGAGAAATGTGTGCGGACGCCGCGGCCGATCGGCGGATGCCACCAATGCTGCACGTCTCCTTCACGGAATTGATGAGCCGCGCACAACAGCAAATGTTCGCGGATGAGTCGCGGTTCGGTGTGTAAGAGAGCGGCCACGTCCTGCAATTGGTCTCGAAAGCCAAACGCTCCACCCGATTGGTAGTAGCCGCTGCGTGCCCAGAATCGACACGACAGTGTTTGATACAGCAGCCAGCCGTTGGCCAGCAGGTTCACGGTCGGATCGGGGGTCTCGACGTGGACTGCGCCGAGCGTTCGGTTCCAGAAGTCCCAGACTCCTTCCAACGCATGACGAGCGTTATCGGATCCACGGAAGCGATAAACCAGATTCCGCACGTCTTCGATATCGCGGCCGACTCCGAGCGTGAAGACGATCTCGCGTTCGCGACCGTCGGCGAGATCGAACGGCACTTGCAACGCCGCGCAGGGATCGAGTCCCGCGCCGACTTTTCCGGACAGCCGCGTGCGTGACATGGCGGCGGGCTTGGCCGAGTTGCCGTTCCGGCCGAGGAATTCTGTTCGATCGCCCGTGAGGCTGCGGGCCGAGTCGTGGACATCGACGAAGGCGATGCGGTCGGGGAATTCGATGCAGTACGGGTTGCGAGCCAGCAAGGCTCCGCACTTGGGGTCGGTCTCGGTGACGACGTGCATCAGCGCTTTGGAACGCATCTCGCCGAGCACCCATTCGCAGTACGCAGTCGCCGAGAGTCGCCGAGAACGCCCCGAACTGTTTTTGATCTTGAGCACGGCGAACTTCACCGGCGCGTCCATCGCCACATAGATCCATAGCTCCGACGTGATGCCGTTCTCGGTGTATTCGAAGACGCTGTAGCCGAACCCATGCCGGCAGACATAAGGCTGACTCCCGCGCGCGGGCTGCGGAGTCGGTGACCAGAAATGGCCGCTCTCTTCATCGCGCAGATAGAACGCTTCGCCGCTGACGTCGCTCACGGGATCGTTGTACCACGGGGTCAGCCGGAACTCGTGCGCGTTCTCGCACCACGTGTAGGCTCCGCCGCTTTCCGAGACGACCGTCCCGAAGTGCGGATTCGCCAGCACATTCACCCACGGAGCGGGCGTGAATTGCCCCGGCTCGATGCGGATCACGTATTCGTGTCCGTCGGGCGTGAAGCCTCCCAAGCCGTTGAAGAACGTCAGGTCGCGGCGCGGTGACTCTTTATTGGGAATAACGTCGAAGCGGCGCAGGCGGCTGGGGATCAACTCCGGAACTTTCACGTCCGAGCGAATGCGCCGTTCGATCTGCTCGGCCAGAGTTCCTTCGGTATCGACGATGATCGCGCGGGCCACCGTTTGCAGCAGGATGCGGTCTTCGTCCGACATCTGCTCCGCGCGGCGGACGAAGATACCCCCCGGCCGATCGAGCGTGTGGGCTTCGGTCCCGGCGGAGATCAGGCCGATGACCATGTCTTGCAGCACCTGCCGATACCCGGAATGCCCGTCGTTCCAAATCACCAGATCGACCGCCAGTCCCTTGAGCCGCCAGAACGCATGCGCTTGGACGAGTTGTCGCACGAGGTCGATCTTCTCCGCTTCGCCGATGCGCAGAATCACGATCGGCAAGTCACCAGAAATGCCGTGCCCCCACAGGCCCGATTGCCCGCGGCGGTTCTTGGCGAGGATCGCCGGATTGGCTCGGCGTGAGGGGTTCGCATACACGACCGAACTGGCGAGCCGTCCATAAAGTTGGGCGTCCGTTTCGCTGGCGTTCAACTGCCGCAAGACGACTTGCCCGTGAGTCCAAGCCATGTCGAAGACTCGGTCGGCCAGGTGGCGGTCGTGATACTTGTCGATCAACACCACGGCGGAATCGCGCGTCTCGGCCATGCCCGTGACAAGGTCCACGATCACCGTTTCATCCGGCGCGAGCGTTAGCCGACGACGGATAGCAACGATCGGATCGAGGACCGACCCGGCGCTGTTCGACAACTTCGCCGCGCGGCTCATCGCTTCCGGAGCCGCGACCGTGCGGCCTCGGCCAATGAATTTCAGACGGTCGGTTTCGTAGGACGCATCGCCGTCCGAGCCTCCGCGTACCGCCATCAGGTGCAGCATCCACGGCGGGTGTTCTTTGTGCGATCGCGGCCGGCGCGTGCAGACGATGGCCTGCCGTGATTCGATGATTTCCGTCTGCACGAACAAGTTGGAGAACGCCGGATGCGTGGCATCGGCGGCCGGTGCCGCGAGTACCACTTCCGCGTAGCTGGTGATCTCGATCGTGCGCGACACCTTCGAGCGATTGGTGATGGTGCTGCGGCGAATCTCGATGTCATCTTCCGGCGAGACGGCGATCTCGGTGTGAATCTTGATGTCGTTGTCCCGCCGCTTAAATTCGGCGCGGGCCTGCGAGAAGACCGCCTCGTACTTCTTTGTCGGCTTGAGCGTCGGCTGATGCGCGGTGGACCAGACTTCGCCGCTCGTCACGTCGCGGAGGTAACAGAACATCCCCGCATTGTCGCGCGTCGTGTCCTCACGCCAACGAGTCACGGCGATGTCTTTCCACAGGCTGTATCCGCTCCCGGCATTGGTCACCATGACGTGATACCGACCGTTGGAAAGGAGATGCACTTCGGGCATTGGCGTGTGCGGCGTCGTGAAGACTCGGAGGAGCGCCTCCCGTTCGCCGTCATTCTTGTGGACGCCGGAGACTTCGGTCGCGTGCGGATAGAACGGTGCGACTTTGGGAATCCGCTCTTGCAGCAGTAGCTCGGTGGCCTGGAACTGCGGGTCGGACTCGAACCGCTTTTGCATCGGGCGATTCAGCAGCAAGTAGGCCAGCGAGAGAAAGCTCATCCCCTGATGGTGCGCCATATAAGAACGGACGACGGCACTCGTCTGGCCGCGTGCCAAGCGGGAGTGGGTGTAATCGACCGCTTCGTAAAAGCCGTACTGCCCCTCGAAGCCTTTGGTCGCCATGAACTGCAAGTTCGCGCACGCCTTTTCCGGAGCGACCATCAAAGCCATCGCCGTGGCATACGGAGCAATCACGAGGTCATCCGCCAGTCCACGTTTGAAACCCAAACCGGGCACGCCGAACGCTCGATACTGATAATTGAGGTGCGCGTCGGTCGTGTTGTAGCCCGATTCCGAAACGCCCCAGGGGATGCCTCGTTGCCGGCCGTATTCGATCTGCCGGTCGATGACCGCCTTGTAGGTCTGATCGAGCAGCGTGTTCTCATAGGTCGGCATGACGAGCAGCGGCATCAGGTACTCGAACATCGAGCCGCTCCAGGAGAGCAGCGTTTGTTGGCCGTTCGAGGTCGTCAGCAAGCGGCCTAGAGCGAACCAGTGCTCTTGCCCCAATTGCCCCTGCGCGATGGCCACGAAGCTGGCGAGCCGCGCTTCGGACGCCAGCAGATCATAGAAGCTCGCGTCGCGGCGGTGTTCGCTGACGTTGTAGCCAATGGCGAGCAGACGCCGCGATTTGCAGTACAGAAAGTCGTATTCGATGTCCGCCAGTTCGCTGCAATGCAACGCACGTTGTTCGATGGCGAGCAACCGTTCGTTCGCACGCTGGCTGGCCTCTTGGAGCAGCGCTCGCAGTTGAAGCAGCCATGTTTGTTCGTCCGATGATCCGGGCAACTCAATCAGCCGGAGGGCGCTAGCCCCCGGTTCGGACGTGTTACCCGCCTGAGAACCGGACGCTAGCGCGTTCCGGCTGATGTCCTCGGCCAGACCGTCGAGGATCGTGTCGAGGACCGGTAGTAATTGGCTTTCGATGCCTGCGACGTCGCGCAACGTGGGGATCGCGCTCAGCCGGTTCAGCATTTCTTGGAGAGTGCTCAACCGCTCCAACTGCTCCGGCGGCCCGCGCTGCCACAGTTCTTGTGGGGCGGCCGGATGGGCGAGCCACGGGGCGACGAACAGCAGCTCGGCCAAGTGGTCGCGACATTGATGTTCGAGGTCGCGCATCAATCCGACCAGGTCTTGCGAGCCGGTGGCCGGTAAGCCTTGAGCCGCGTCGGCGGCCGCCGTCAGCAGTTCCTGCAAGAAGACGTGTGTCGTCGAGAGACTGGTCGGCATGGGCCGACGCAACAGTTCCAGGACAGTGTGTAGCCGAACTCGTGAGAGTTCGGTGTCTTCGCCACGCTCCGAAGTCTCACGACTTCGGCTACCTTCTTCCAATGCTTGGCGCGTCATCGCCAACGAATTCCACAGCCGAGATGAAACGAGCGGATGGTCGCTCAGTTCCAGCAGCCCGCGGCGCAATGTCAGCAAGTGGCCGGCGAGGTTTCCGCTGTCCACTGACGAGACATACTTCGGGAAGAGTGGTTGCAGAGTCTGTGTGTCGTACCAGTTCAAAAAATGGCCATGAAACCGTTCGAGCTGGTCCATCGTTCGCAACGTGTTCGTCGTCCGCTCGATCAGTTGGCCCGCCGCGATGTAGCCGAAGTCATAGGCGGCGAGATTGGACAACAGCGACACGCCCATGTTTGTTGGCGAGGTGCGATGCGCGATCGCCGTCGCGGGATATTCCTGAAAGTTGTCCGGCGGCAGCCAATGATCTTCGGGGCCGACAAACTTCTCGAAGAAGCGCCACGTCTGGCGGGCGACGTGATGCAAAAACAGCGTTTGCTGCGGCGTCAGATGGGATTCTTTTCGCAAGACGGTCTGGCTGATCTTCCATGCGATCAACGGAGAGAGCAGCCACAACCCCAGTAGAGGCGCAGCGGCCCACAAGGCATCCGGCCGGCATAGAGTCAGCGCCGCGGCAGTGAGCGTGGCCAAGGCCGGCGCGATCCACATCGTGCGGTAGCAGCCGAGGAGGTCTCCGCTCCCTTCACGTTCGGCGTCGCTGGCGGTCTTCCATTCCAGCATTCGCGTTCGCGTGAAGAGCATCCGCACGCCGGTGCGCACGATGGCATCCAGGCTGAAGCAGGCTTCATACGGCAGGAAGACGATCGTCAACGTCGCCTGCGTCACGCTCACACAAACGGACTTGGCGATGTGCCGCAGATGCGGAACGAGCGGCAACTCGACCGTCTTGCGGAACAATGCCACGAGCGACATGCACACGGACGGAATCAACACGATGCCGACGACGGCCGCCGTCCACAGCCAGGCTGGTGGCAAGGCCAGCCATCCCAGCAGCAACAACATGGTCAGTGCAAATGGGACGATGCTGCGCCGCAGGTTGTCGAAGATCTTCCAACGGCCGAGCAGGCTGATCGGATTGCGTGCGGAGCAGCGCTCCGGCCCGGAGACGAACGGCAGCAGCCAGCCGGCGATCTGCCAGTCGCCTCGGATCCAGCGGTGCCGCCGACTGACGTCTGTGTTGTAGCGCGACGGATAACTCTCGTAGACGTGGACGTCGCTGACCAAGCCGGACCGCGCGTAGCAGCCTTCGATGAGGTCATGGCTGAGGATTTGGTTCTCAGGAAAACGCTGCTCCATCGTGGCGCAGAAGGCATCGACGTCGTAGATCCCTTTGCCGATGAAAGAGCCTTCGTGGAACACGTCCTGATAGACGTCGGAGATCGCGCGGGTGTACGGGTCCACGCCCGGCTCGCCGGCGCAGAGCCGCACGAACCAGGACGGACTCTCCTTCTCCAAGCTGATCGCGACACCTGGTTGCAGAATGCCATAGCCCTCGGTGACGACTTTTCGCTGCTCGTCGACTTGAGCACGATTCAGGACGTGCGCGAGCGTGCCCACAAGCTGCCAGGCGGCATCGCGTGGGAGCAGCGTGTCGGTGTCGAGCGTGATGACGTACTTCGTGCCGATCAGCAGCGACGTGTCGCCGACGATCAATGAGAACGCTTCGGTCGAGCCGCCGCGCAACAGCGCGTTGAGGTCGCCGAGCTTTCCGCGTTTGCGTTCGTGGCCCATCCAGGTTTGTTCTTGAGGATTCCAGCGGCGTGGGCGGTGGAGCAGATAGAAGTTGTCGTTCGTTTCGCTAGATTCGGTTTCCACACTAACCCGACGCGCAAGCGAGGGATTCCCGGTGACGTCCAATCCCTCGCTTGCGCGTCGGGTTAGTGTGTTGTCGTCGTCTCGGTACTTTTCGTTGAGGGCCTCGATGCCTGCTTGAGCCAGTTGCAGCAGCGATTCGTCTTCCGGCATTGCCTGCTGCGGTGCGTCGCGAAAGTCGGTCAGCAGGCAGAACCGCAAGTTCGGCCCCTTGCTGGCGAGGTAGCGCACCTCCAGCGCTTCCATCAGGCGGCTGACGTTGCGCGGGCTGATGAGCATCGTCGGAACGACGACCAACGTGCTGAACTCAGGCGGGATGCCCTCGGAGAAATCCATGCGCGGGAGGCGGTGCGGCTTGACCAACAACGTCGCCAGCCAATTGACCAAGCCGACGCCGAGATGTGTTGCGCCGACGAACAGCAACAGGGTCGCTGTCCATGTTGTCGCCACGCTCGCCCAGAGCGTGGGAAGCATGGATTGACCCTCGATTCCCACGCTCTGGGCGAGCGTGGCTACGACGCTGACCGTGACCGCAGTCGCGATCAGGAAAATCGCGCCGACGTACGTTGTGAGCGGCGCTTTGCGGATGATCCGACGGACTCGCGATGACAGGCGGCGTCGCATCCGCGTCGCACGCTCAAGTTCCGGCAATCCTTTTTCAATCAGGAAGAAGCCGACGTGAGCAGTCCGGTGATCGGTCCCATGAATCGCCGCGTTGCATTGCGCGAGTTGCACGGCTTGAGTGGCGACTTCGTGTTCGGTGAATGGGCTGCGTTTCGCGATGGCTTCGATGACGTGGCGGTATTGGTCGCGCGTGTTGAAGTCCATGCCGCCGTAGAGGCCGGCTGGATCGCCGAGCAGCGTTTGTTCGACGATGCTCAACTCCTCGACGAACTTTTGCCAGTCAATCGCGTCCAGCTCGCGCAGACTGTTGATGCTGTTGCCGATCGAGACTTGATTGACCGCTTGCTGCTGGCCGGCGGATTGCACCATCTGCTCGATGGTCTGGCCGTGTTCTAAAAGTCGTTGCTCAATCCAGGTCAGAGGGAATGCCAACGCTTGGCTTTGTCCTTGCAGACGACGGGCCATCTCGGCCACGAACGAAGTGCTGAGGGTCGGGTTCGGTCGAGCCATATCCGCGACGACAAGAATCAGATTCTTCGGTGTCTTTTCGGCGCACTCGATGAAGAGGTCGGCCCACTGGCTGGCCGTGTTTCGTTCCAGCGTTCCCGTGGCGATGCGTGCGGCCACGCGCCGCAGGTTTTCGATCAACGCTTGGCGCATCATGATCGGGATGGCCCACAGCTCACCCAGTTTCAGATGTCGCTTCTTTTGATAGGCGGCGACGAAGCTCCGCAGGGTGTCGGCGTCGATGCGGCCATCGACGTGCGAGATCAACTCCAGCGCGAGATCGTAGACGCAGGGGTAGCCAGCCGACGGGCCGTTCAACAGGCGCGGCAAGCCCCGGCTGTATTGCTTCGGCAAGTGCCGGCGTGCCGTGCGAATCTGCTCTTCGATCAAATAGAAATTGTCGAGCAGCCATTCGCTGGCGGGGGACACGCGGCGATGGTTTTCGTCCGCTTCCGTCACCAGCTTGTAGGCTTCGAGCAGGATCTTTTCGTTGGCTGCCAGGCGCGCCAGCAATTTGTCTGGGCCGCGCCTCGGATCAATCTGATGCCATTCCGCGAGCGCCTCGGCGTGCTGCTCCAATTGCGCGACGCTGAACATCTCGGAGCGCAACGGCAGGTCGTCGCCGAATTCGCGGAACAGGCCATCGACGCCGATGCGCGCCTTCAGTCGTTCCAGTCCCAGGCGGATTTTCTTGCTGCTTAATTTCAAGGGATTGAATTTCTATTTGTGGTTGCGGCTTCGCCGCGCTCGTTTATTGGGACTCAGATTCAGCTTTGCGCTTTGGCCCAAAGGGCCGCAACTCGAAAGCCCAGGGCAACGCCCTGGGTTTTCGATCTGGTAAAAGCCAAAGCCCTGAAGGGGCGAAACAAACAATCGAAGAGAGTCCCGCCCTTTCAGGGCTTGAGAGTCCGCGACTTCGGTAACCCAGGGCGTTGCCCTGGGCTTTCGAGTGATGACCCTTCGGGCCAAAACGCCAACATCAATCTGTGTTCCAATAAACGAGGTGATCACTCAAAGCGCGGCGCTGCGGCCAGGGAGAAGATCACCATTTCTTCGCCGGTCACGGTGCTGATGTCGTGGTGCATGCTGGAGACCTTCACGCCGGCGGCTTCGTGGACCAGCGATTCCAACATCGGGCGTGCCAACTCCAGCAGTCGTTTGCGGACTTGTTTGATGAGGTCTCGGCCGGATTCCGGCGACGACGATTGGCTGAGTTGTCGTTCGGCAAGAGTCAAGACGCCGAGAATGCGAATTACCAACAGGTCGTTGATGAAGTGGACGTGAATCCGCTCGGAACGCCAGCCTTGGTACTCCTCTTGAAAGCGAATGATGCCGTCGCAGATGGCGGCTTCGCTTTCGGCTTGAGTCAGGTTTTTGGATTTGCGTTCGCTTCTGATGCGGCGTGCTTCGACCATCGGCAGGCGTTGCTCGGTTTCACGACTGGCACGCTCTTTGGTCCGTTTGGGCGGATGGTCCGCGGGGGAGACCACGACGCTGCCTAAAATTGTTTTGATGTCTGCCAGAGCCGCGGGTTTGACGATGACGGCATTGCATCCGGCCTGCTTCGCCAAGTCTTTGTATTCGTCATCTTTCAGGCCGGTGATGGCCACGACGGTCGTCTTTGCGAAGCCGGGCATCTGGCGAAAACGCTTCACGAGATCGCAGCCATCCATGCCGGGCATGACCAGATCGACGAACATCAGGTCGGGCCGAAATGCGGTTGCGACTCCGAGTGCTTGCGTTCCGCCGTAGGTCACATGGACTTGGTTGCCGAGTGCTTCGACGAGCAAACCCAAGGCGTCTGCGCCGTCGCGGTTGTCGTCGACGATGAGGACTCGGAGAGGAGTGGCGGTGGGCATGGGTTGTTTCCTTTGAGGTCAGGGGTCGGGTCTTCAAATTTCAAAATTGCCTTGGCAATTTTGAAATTTGAA
>CAMDDX010000129.1 GCA_945893075.1 Planctomyces sp. SH-PL62
CCGCTGCTTCAGCTTGGGGATGCGGTTCTCGATATTGGAAGGCGTCGGCGTGCTAGTGCGGGAGTTGCCCTTCAGGAATAAAGCGAGGGCAACCGCACCGATGACCACCACGAGAATCGCTGCCGCCTTTTGCAAGAATCACTCCGAAGCTGGTGCTCGATGGGTGGACTAGAGACGGTGCAATCCCATCAGGATACAATGGATTCCGACGTACTTCCCGGCTCGGAAAGTGCAGGTCAGGACGCAGGACGGTTTTTGGCCTTCAGCCGCTTTTCGATCCACAGGTCAACCTGTTCCCGGTCGAATTCCCAAGGTTCGCCGTTTTCGGTGGTCCGAACAACGCATTCGCTGGGAATGGTGCCGAGCCGAGCCATGCGACGAACGAGGGTGGGTGTACAACCAAGTCGATTTGCGACGTAAGCGGAAGAGACGTGTTTTCCGGGGATTTGCAGCATGGCATCACCAGAAAACGAGAAGTCAATTTCCACACACTTTGACAACCCCAGCGAAGCGGGCTTGGTCGGCGGAGGCAGCACGCCGGCTCCGGGTGAAATCAGCCTTGCGCATCACGGCGTGTTGTTTCTCGACGAACTCCCCGAATTCAATCGCCGGACTCTGGAAGTGCTGCGCCAGCCGTTGGAAGAAAATAACGTCACCATTTCACGCGCGATGGGAAGCGTCACGTTTCCGTCGAACTTAATGCTGGTCGCGGCGATGAATCCTTGCCCGTGCGGTTATCGCGGTGATCCGAAGCGCAACTGCCAGTGCAATCCGCTGCTGATCGACCGCTATCTGGCCAAGATCAGCGGGCCGTTGCCATCTTTTTACATGTACGATAGAATGCCCAAGAATCCCCGAAATAACTTGGTCGGGAAGGGCAACCGAAAATGCGAACGGTCCACAGCTACAAGCGGTTCTCAGATAAGCAGCAAGAAGATGGCGACAGCGAGCGGCGGCAGGACGATGGAGCCGTCAAGTTTTGTGAAAAGCATGGCTATCGCCTGTCCGACCTGAGCTTCTGGGACAAGGGCAAGTCCGCCTTTAGTGGGTCAAAGCAAAAACTCCTTCAAGAGTTCTTGCGGATCATGCACGCCAATGACGGGCGAGTTAAGTCGGGCGACATCTTGCTGGTCGAAGCGGTGGACAGACTTTCCCGCAAGGGAATTCGACAAACCCAAATTTTGGTCAACTCGATCCTAATTGCAGGGATAGACATTGCCATCCTGTTCCCCACCGAAAAACTTTATCGGGCGAACGACGACAATGACATCGGCGGGGCAATTGAATTAGCGGCGTTTGCATTTCAGGCCCACGCATATTCTAAGTTACTATCGGATCGCTTAAAGAGCTTTCACGCTCAAGAACGCCGACGTGCCTACGCCGACAAGACTCCAATCAATAGCGGGCCAACTCCCGCATGGATTGAAAGAAAGAATGGCGTGTTTCACGTCATTCCAGAATCAAAAGAAACAATTCTTTATATTCTTCGCCGCATGATCGAAGGAGCGGGCGGGCACACGCTTTGTAAGGAATTAAATGCCCGCTTTAAGCCACTAGGCAAGTCTCGGAAATGGAATGAAACATATATTCGCCAGTTAATTATCGACCGGCGTATTCTTGGCGATTTTCAGCCTCACACTATCAACGACGACGGGAAACGTGTCCCAACCGCCGATCCACCGATTATCGGATATTATCCGTCCCTGACGGATGAAGATACGTTTCTACAGGCAAGTGCAGCAAGAGAGAATCGCCGTATTGAGCGTGGTCCGTCTGGTGATTTTGTAAACTTATTCACAGGCACGATAATTCACGCTGTGGATAATTGCCCAATGAACTTATACACATATCAACAACGCCGGGCCGATGGTCGCCGTGTAATATTCCGTCGCCTGAAAAGTCAGAATGCAATGGATAACCTCCCTGACGCATCGACAGAGACGGTTGACTTGCCAGCTTTTGAGCAAGTCGTTTTAAGGCATTTGCGAGAGTTGGATACGAGTATATTTAATGACGGTCAATCGACAGCAACCGAACTTAGGGCTGCTGAGTTCAACATCAATAAAAAGCAGGCTCGACTTGCCGAACTACAACACAAAGTAACCGATGATTCTCAGAACTTAAATGTTCTGCTTCCTGCGATGCGAACATTGGATGAGGACATTCATACGTTACAAACGCAGGTCGATCACTTAAAGACACGAACACTTAATCTATCCGCCACTTCACTCGACACACTAAAACTACTTGCGGACCTAGACAACACACCTGACAACCGGCAAAAACTACGAGAAGCAATAAAAAGGGTGGTAAAACGAATAATTATCCTTCCGGTAAAACTCGGAAAGATGAGACGCAGCCCTGTGGGATGCCATATAGAAATCGAATTCCACTCCGGGGCAAGGCGTTCACTTATACAATATCGCCATAAATCAATTGCCTATACCGATCCGACGCCTGAAAGTCCAAACCTGATTGATCGTCCTGATTTAAGTACATATAAGAAGTCCTTAAAAAGGATTTTGGCGACATTTATTGATGCCAAGGAAACTTGAGTCGGCTTTACAACCAGATTTCGGATGTGCAACAGACATGTGCCATTTTGTTATTTGAGACATTTTTTCAAAAGTGGATTTTGGTTTGCCCCGTCTAGCCTATATAATATTACCGTAACAATACGACAACGGCCCCCGTTATGATTCACTCAAAAGTGAACGGGAGCCGTTGAAAGGACGCTAATGTATATATACACGATCCCGAAGGATCAAATCAAAGATGGGCCTAAAGACGACAATTCAGGTTGGCGTACAATAAACGGATATTGTAACCGAGCCAAACGCCTGTCTTATGCCATCCAAATGAATCGGCCTATTTATAGTGAAGCCCGACTTTCCATTTTCAAGAATTACTCGCCACAGGATCATGCACGCATCTGGGGCGTTATCTCACGATACCTTCGGAAAGTGCATTTAACGGCACTTTATATCAGAGAGGCTAATCGTACCGGCACCTACATTCATTATCATTTTTTAGTTGCGGACAAAACACCACTTGAGGAACTAGCGAACAAGTTCAAAGCCTCTGTTCCACAGGAGCTTGTAGGCTTGACCGAAGTTCATGTTGATCGTGTTCGAGACCAACGCCATGCTGCAAATTATTTTACAAAAGCCAGAGTCGGCGGGCGGAAAAACGGAAATAACGCCTTGATAAACCACCATTATACGAGGGACGTATATTTCAAAGAAAGGCAGGTTTTTGCCAGCACATTTTTTTTGGTGAAACACGGACCAATTGGACAGTTCTGGCTGAAGCCTTGGGAACAATATTGGCAAAAAGATATTGTTGTAAAAGAAAAAGAAATCGAGGTCATTTCCCGGCGACAGTCAATTATGAATCATGCTCGTGTTATTTATCGCACCACCGGAGAAATGAGCGTCTATAAGTGGCGGAAACTCTTGGCTAGACGGGAATATCACAGCCTTCGGGCAATGCACAGGATCGCCTAGATTAAATGATTGTGCCGAAAACGACCAACGCCCCTTTTTCTTAAATACTCCCTAGCAGCATCGCCCGCAAAATCAATGTAGCACTTAACCTCTTGTGCTGCATGGAGTTAGTGGTCCTTGTGGTAGTGTTGACTCAATTTTTTGTCGGGGTGGACCAGATCCCTGTTTAATTGGCAACATTTTCACCAGATTCGGCGGCATCCAGTGTCCAGATTTCGGCCTACTCACGATCAGGAAAAGTGAAAGTAAACACGAACTTCGGGTATTGTAACTGTGCTGATAATAGACAATATCAGCCCACTTTCGATGTTTTTGTGTCTCTTTCCTTTTTGTTTCGTGGGTATAAGCCGTGCAAAACTCCGGTGATATTGTTTTAGGTGCATCTGGTGACGAGTCGCTGGCCGGTCGGTTTCTTGATGAGCAAGATTATTCGCCCCATACTCGGCGGGCCTTTCAAAGCGATCTGAATAACTTTATACGCTGGTTCCGGGAGGCAAACCGGGAGTCATTCAAGGTTACGCGGGTGACGACTGGGGACATTATCACCTTTCGAGATACCCTGCGACGGGAGCAAGGGCTTTCTGTTTCAACGGTAAATCGGTCGCTGGTCGCCCTAAGATCATTCTTCAATTGGCTCGTTGAAGGCGACCATATTGCCACCAATCCAACAAAGAAGGTTAAAGAACTTCGCCGTCAGCAGCTTTCCCCAAAGGGGCTTGAACGATCCCAAGTTCGCAAATTGCTTCGTGAGGTTGAATTACGGGGCGACCATCGGGCCAATGCAATTTTTCACGTTTTTCTGTTTACGGGCTGCCGGGTTGGTGACTTGGTTCACATAAATCTTTCCGACCTAACCATAGAAGAACGGTCAGGAAAAATAACCTTTCGCAACGGAAAGGCGAACAAAGAACGCACCGTGCCTCTCCCGCTATTCGCTCGGCAAGCTGTCAACAATTACCTCACGGTAAGGCCAGAAAGTGAAAGTAAAAATTTGTTTTGTGGGCAACGTGGACCGCTGACCGACCGGGGAGTTCGTGACCTGTGTAACCGCTATTCCGATATTTGCGGGTTCAAGATTCATCCCCATCTTTTACGACACACGATGGCCAAGAAGTTTTTGGAAGACAGCGGCAATGACCTTGTGAGTCTTGCCCAAATCCTTGGTCACGAATCTCTGAATACCACGGCTCGTTATACAAAACGGGGCGAAGATCAACTTGCCGCCGCCGCTGACAAGATGACTTACTGACCGGCAAGAGTAAAGGTGTACCTGAAACCTCTGGAACGACCGTCATCAGAGGTTGCAAATGATAACAATTCGAGACGCAATGTTTGGCTTGGGTCAGGTGTACCTTACGCCGGGGGCACAAGCCGCATTGCTGCAAAACGATCATTGCCCGTGGGAATTTCTGTCCCGCCATGTCCGGGGTGATTGGGGCGAACTCACCGAAGGCGACCGGCAGGCCAACATTGAGGCTGTCATCGAAGGTGGCCGGTTGCTGTCGTCTTACAGGCTAAAGGATGGCACGCCGCTGTGGGTGATTTCTGAAGCGGAAAATGACAACCACCAGCGGGAAGCAACGACATTACTTTTGAAAAGCGAGTATTGATGAAGTGGAAGGAAAACCTACGCCACCTTGTTTACAAACACGCCGACCAGCATGGGTTGGTTGGCAGTTTCGAGTGGTCGGACGTTGGCGGGATGATGATTGCGGCCCCTGTAAATCAAGAAGTATTCGGCGGTCGAATGGATGGAACCAAAGTGTGGACCGGCTTTTCGTTCGACATAACGGCCTTTAGCAAGGAACCCGGAATCACCATCGTTCAGGCCGTCATCAAAACCCACTGCGTTCAATGCTGTCCTTATCCCGTGCTACTGGTGAGGGGATTACTCCACAGCCGCCGATTCAAACTGGCAATTCAACTTGAACCAACTGCCGGTGATGCCGCCGAAATCATCGACACCACAAACAATATCATTCGGCCACTACACCCAGAGGACCAGTAATGATCGAAGTAACGGAAGCCACATTCGGAGAAACTGTAATTAAGGCCAAAGTCCCGGTCTTGCTAAAGATGTACTCGGATGGATGCCCCCCGTGCCGTCGAATCCAGCCCTTGCTTGACCGAATGGAGGCCAACCTTCACGGGCAAGTGCTGTTTGCCAAAATGAATGTCGAAAGCAATCAATGGCTGGCGAGTTATCTTGGGATCGGTGGTGTGCCGACGCTGATTGTGTTCCTAGACGGGTGCGAAGAAGGCCGATTGGTCGGAATTCAATCTGAAGAAAAGATTCTCGCCGCCCTTGGGCAAGAACAATTTCCAAAAGGCGATTTATTCAAAACAAAGAATACAAAAACTATTTTGTAAAACCTCTGCGGCTGGTTCCATTCGGGCGGGTACTCCGATGGCAGTCACCCGTCGCTTGTGTTTTGCACGAATCGTTAAATGTGTATTGTTAAAAAAGAAGTCGTTCAACACGAGGAGATAGTAGCCGTCGTGCCCATTCCAGATTCTTGCCTATAAGTAATTCGACCATTTCGGCATGATGGGTATTCTTCATGGGCACAAGTGCCGTATCAAAACCTCTGGCTTGGGCCATTTCCGCAACTTCTGGGTCATTGTCATAGGTCATAAGAAAATCCCCTTTGACGCTCTTGGTAACGTCAAATAGATTTTCATGGTCAAGCTCATTGTATTTGTATAGCCGCTTACCCGCCCTCTTTCCGTTGCCCCCAGCGGTGTAAGGAGGGTCAATAAAAAACACGGCTTTGGGATTGCTTGCGTTTTTAGCAATCAACTTAATTCCGTCTATCTGGGTAAATGTAAAGTGCCCTCGATTCTCCCAAATGTTTTGAATACGTTTAGCTAGTGTATCGGCATACCAGCGGGATTTGATCCCTTTGCCAGCCTCGCCATGCTTAATCAATCCGCTGCCGTGGGCCAGAATACCACCATGAAAGGTTCTATTTCGCAGAATGGTATTGAAGGCACGCTGGCGAATCGAGCGGGTTGATTTAGCCAATTCCGCTTTTACGTTTTCAACGGTAAGGTCAAAGTCAAGGATGCGTTTGGAAAGCCAAGTAGCGTTCTTTCCTAAAATGGTTTCCCATACCGCCGCTACATCTTCATCGAGTTCATTAAGCTCAACTGCGTTGGCCAGCATTTCAAAGCCTACGGTTAGGCTAATGATGCCACCGCCAACAAAAGGCTCAATGAATACGTCTGGCGTTTCGGGAAGGCTCTTTAGCCAACTCCGAACGTATGGAACTAGCCAAGTTTTTCCACCCGGATAGCGAAACGGGCTTAGCTTGGGGACAGAGGCAACATTGACTATCTTGGGTAACTTCCTGTTTTGGTTCACAATAATTCTTCCAATGAAATATTCGTAGGCGGCGTGCCGTTATCTAACTTCTCATCCAGCTTTGATTGTAGAACCTTTACAAAGTCCGCTATCTTGCCGGGCTTTGCTACGGTTATTTGCCTGAGTGAGTCAGCAAACCGGGTATAGACCGTTTTAAGATGAGTGAGGGCGTAGCGGCTAGTAGAGGAATCGGGAACTAAATCATATACAAGCCAAGCTATTTCCCCTTCGGATCGCTTAACCTCATCTAATTTAGGCAGCGTTGCGAAAAAGTGCTTATCCAGAGCTACAGCGGATTTCTTATCCCAAGCGTTGAGAATTCCGCCCTTAAAGAGCAATTGGGGAGCAAGCCTCTTACGGGATGAAGATAAATAATCTGGGCTGGGGTAATTCTTTTCGTGGGACCAATCCATAGCCTTATGATTGGCAGGGTCTTCCATGTAGTGGGCAAAGGGGTTCCGGACATTGCCGGAAATGTAGACTGCCTGAATTTCCAAGGCTCCAAAGTCCGTTAGCTTCCCTTTGTCGTTATAGGAAACCAAAACAACGTCAATGTTCCCTGCTGATTCGCCCTCAGCATCTTTTAACCGAACTTCTGTTAGAGAAGTCCACTTGGTTCCAGCAGGAAAAAAGAAATCTGCGGCTTGGTTGGCGATGTGCCAGCCCTCCCGAAAGCGAATGGGGCAAGTGATTACCGCCCCTCCATCGGCCAAGACGCTGCAAACCCCAAGGGGGTCATTGGCCTTGTCTTTCGTGCAATTCGGGACTTTGTTGTTAAATGGGCAAAGGCACGATTCCCGATGCCGGATCGCTTCTTTGCTCTGGTTGGCTATCGGAAAGCCAAAAACCTCTGCTAAGGGCTGTTTTGCCATGTCCCTGCTTCCTTGCTTGTTCGGCCCAAAATGGACATGATAGCGGAAATCGCCAGAAAAGTCCGCCTCTTTTTGTCCTACATGCAAAAACAAAGAATCAGCGGGCCGCTGCTGGATCGCATCGACATTCATGTCGAAGTCCCTGCGGTGCCGTTCCGCGAGATCTCCGACAGCCAGCCGGGCACGTCGAGCGAGAAGATGGTCGAGCAAGTCAACGTCGCGCGAGAGATTCAGAATCGCCGCTTCAGCAATCTGCCGGGGATGTGCAACGGCAAAATGTCCACTCGGCAGATTCGCCAGTTCTGCAAGCTGGTGCCGGAAGCGGAAACGCTCATTCGGCAAGCGATGGAAGAGATGGGCTTCTCCGCGCGTGCTCACGACAAGATTCTGCGCGTCGCCCGCACGATTGCCGACCTCGACCGCAGCGAGGTCATTCAACCGCAACACCTGCACGAGGCGATCAACTACCGCACGCTCGACCGGACATATTGGGCGTGATGCCAGTCGCGGGTTTCAACGCGTCGCCTGACTCTCCGAGTCGGGACTTCTTTCACGGCACTCCCGACTCGGAGAGTCAGGCTACTTCTCAGCGACGGGCGCGGTCGGCGGTGTCGAAGCCTTGCCATTCGCCGGCATCGGCTTGGGCACGGGGACGGGTTTGGACCCGATTTCCGGAGAACTGGCCGTGATGCGCTTGTTTGTGGGCGTGTGATTCTTCAGCCAAGTGTCGATGCCCTCGAGTTGCTCTGCCGAATACTGTTTGCCCGGATTGTCGACGAGATGCGACACCATTTGCAGAACTTGCTCGTAAACGTCTTTGACCTCTTTCGGCGGGAGCGCTTCGAGTAAGCCTGGCTTGCGTTTTCCGCCAGCGATGTGGGTTTCAGGTTTGGAATTCTCTGCTTTGAAGGCCAGGTAGAGAGTAAAGAAGTAGTTGGCCCAAGAATCTTTCTTGGGATTCGCGTTGTAGGCTTGAGCCATGTCATTGCCCAACTTGACGATCTCAAACAGGACGGGCGTCATGTTGAGCGTGTTGTCGAGCGGCAAGCGGCCGATCGCTCGCGCGGCTTCGCAGCGAGCCTGCCAGTGTCGACTCTTGTCGGCGACCACGTCCGCCAGCGTTTGCAGCACGATCGGATTGTTTTTGTTGCCGGGATCGAAGGTCACGCCCGTCGCGCCCAGGCACTCCGCCAATCGGAACTGATACCACCAGTGGGTGTCCTTCTTGGCCAATTCGGGAACCAGGGCCATCGCGATTTCCGCGCGCTTCTTGTCGTTGGCGGGGTCCGCTGCCGCCAAGCCGAGTTTGCAAATTCGCAGCAGGCCGGTCAGAGCGGAAATCTTCGCCGCCTCGTGCTGCTTCTCGTCCTTGATGACCTTCAGCAGCACGGTGTAGGCGGGAACGTAGGGGGCCGGTTCGATTCCCTTCGCGATGTTGCCGTTGTCCAGCGGCAGTTGGCCCAGCAGCAGCAGAATGTTTTGCCGCACCACCAAATTATTGTCGAGTAAATCTTCGCTGAGCTTCGTGACCTGTTTGAGGAAGTACTCGCGAGCCGCCGGCGTGATCTTCGCATTGTTCCTCACCACGTCGATCAGATTCTTACGAAGGTTGTGCAAGCGTTCTTTCGGTGGTGCGTTCTTCGTGGTAGCGAGCTTGTTCGCTTTTTGGGGAGTCTCTTCTTCGTAGTACTTCTTCATCGTGAAGCGGTAGACCCAATACTTGGCACCGGCATCGATGGCTTTCTTGTCGTTGTCGGTCAACGTCGAACTCTTGAGCGCCTCCTGGAATGGCTTTTCAAAATCTTTCTTAAACTTCGTTTCGTCTCCGTCGGTGTAGAGCTCGTTGTGGATGTTCAATTCGGGCGCGGTTTCGTGCGTCTGAATCAACCCGGCGGGCAGCCCGCCAGCTCCCGTGTCTCCAGCGACGTCTGGGGCGCGAGCGTCTGCGGGGGCGGAGGCAGGGGCGTTTTGGGCAATAGCCCACGGGGCCACCGCGAGCCACAGCAGGGCGCTCAGCGTGGCGGTACGGCACGGCGATCCGAAGCAAACAGTTCGAGCAGGCATGAGTCGCAAGCTTCGCAAGAAGTTCGTCGAGTGGCTGAGCACGATCAAGCGTTGGACGGTGTCCGGAGGCGAATCAGTTTCCGCAATTTGGACACCAACTCCACCGAGCCGTCTTGGCGGAACCAAGGCTGCTCGCAAGAGGCGGACAAAATAGTCAGAAGCCGCGGGTTTTGCCACGTCGCGTTCCCTGAACGGACCGTTTCTGGCCGCTCCACGGTCGGTTCGGAGGAATGGGAGAACTGCCGGGACGAAGATTGAACAAGAATGGGAGTTGGACGATGCCGAGAACTCGGCGACCCAGCGAGACGGGCGAATCATGACGCTCACCCTAGCGGGGCATTTCCAAGAGTGTCAAGCCGCCACGTGGGGCAGGTTTTCAACCTGCCGATCAGCGCGGGCAGGTTGAAACCCTGCCTCACGGTCATTGCGCTGCCAGACTCGCAGCAGCGAAATCCGGTGCGGAGCTGGCTGGCTCAGGAATTTCACTCGGCTGTCCTAATTGCGGAATCGGATCGCTGATCGAGAAAAACGGATTCGTGCTCGGTGCCGGCCCGCGATTCCAACGCCACATCCGATGCGGCTGCATGTTGTGCATCAACGAGCAGCCTGAAGACGTCAGCCACAATCCACCGGCCAACACACACAATCCGAAGCGTCGCATCCTTGCGTCCTCCGTCGATGAATCATCCCGCTCCGTCCTGTGGGAGCGGCGGGAAACTAGGCCAACCCCTCAAACCACACAAGCCGAGCTTCGAGACGCTGAAATCTGCGGTGCCTGACCCCGTACGAATACTCTCAGTTTGCCGCGCGAGTCGGCTCCGGGAAGTCAGTCACCAGCGGCAACGTGACGACGAACTTCGTTCCCTGGCCAAGTTGGCTGTGCGCGACGATGCGGCCGTGGTGAGCTTCGACCACTGCGCGACAAATGCTTAGTCCCAGGCCGCTGCCTTTGAGTTCCGACTCGCGGCGCGCGTTGTTGGCGCGGAAGAAGCGTTCAAAGATGCGCGGCACTTCGATTTCCGAAATGCCGATGCCGGAATCAGCGACTTCCAGCACCGCAAGTCGCCGTTCCTCGTCGCGGCGCAGACTGACGGTCACTCGGCCACCGGCCGGAGTGAATTTGATCGCGTTGTCCAACAAATTGTTGAGCACCTGCCGCAGGTGCTGACGGTTGCCAACGATCATCACGTGATTCGCTTCGAGAAGTTGCAGTCGGACCTCTTTCGACTCGGCGACCGCCTCGAACATGTCGGTCGCCTTGCGGACCACTTCGTCGAACGCGAATCGCTCGCCGCGCTGTTCCAGCCAGTTGGCTTCGGTTTCCGACAGCAGCAGCAATTGATTGACCAGCGCTTCCAGCGACGCGCCTTCCAGGATGACGCCATCGAGTAGTTCCTGGTACTCCTCGGTCGAACGTCGTCGGCCCAGAGCGACTTCCACGGAACTCCGGATCGCGGCCAGCGGCGTGCGCAATTCGTGAGCCGCATTGGCCAGAAAGTCGCGACGTTCTTGTAAGTGCAGCGCGATGCGGTCCAGCAACAGGTTGAACGCCTGCGCGAGTCGATCCAATTCGTCATCGGTCCCGCGAACCGGCAAGCGTTCTTGAAGCTGCTCCGGATGCAGGTGCGTCGTCGTGTGGATGATTTGTCCGAGATAGCCTGTCGTGCGGCCCGCCAACCAATATCCCAGCAACGGCGCGGCCAGACAAACGGCACTCATCGCGAAATAGATCAGCCGGTCAAGCTGCACCAAGTCTTCTTGCATCAGCGACAGCGAGGCACCCACGCGGATCGTGATCGGGGAGGGCATGTTCCGCAGACGGGACTGCATCACACGAAACTCGCCGACCGTCGCGGGGGCGAAATCCAAATTGTTGGGAAAGCCGGGCCGAGGCGTGGGTGTGTTGCGGCTGGCCCAGATTTCCTCGCCATCGTCGGCGATGAAACGCACGTACCAGCGATGAGCGTTATGCCCCAGCGCCTTGCGATTCAGCTCTTCGTGCAAGACTTCGGAGTCTGGCGAGTAGACCTCGGGGATGGCCAGTGCGACCTCCTGCACGTCTTCTTTCAGCAGCGAATCGATCTCGCGCAGCAGCGCGTACCGAACGCCGGCTCGCAAGCCGAACAAGGCGACGACGGTCGTCAGTCCCACGACCACGGCATTCCACAGCATCAGCCGAAACCGCAGCGTGTGTCGCAAAGTGTTCAGCCGCGACCAAACGCCGCGAACCGACGGCGAGGATCGTCCGACGTTCGCCGCGCCCTCCGCGTAGCTGTCAAATTCTCGCTTGGAGTGCCACGTCATTCCGCCACCAGCGAATAGCCTCGGCCGCGCACCGTTTGGATCAGCGGACGATCGTAGCCTTTATCGACCTTGCTCCGCAGCCGATTGATGTGGACTTCGATGACGTTCGTGGCCCCTTCCCAATTCGAGTCCCACAGATGCTCGCACAGCATCTTGCGCGTCACGACTTGTCCGGCGTACCGCATCAGGAATTCCATGAGACTGAACTCGGTGGGGGTGAGATCGAGTTCTTTGCCCTGCCGCATGACTCGCCGATTTGTCAGGTTCAGCGTCAGCTCGCCGGCCGTCGTCGTTGCCGACGGCTTGGCCTGCGAGCGGCGGCAGATCGCATCCAGCCGCGCCAACAATTCGGGAAACGCGAACGGCTTGACCATGTAGTCGTCAGCTCCCGCGTTCAATCCCGCCACCCGCTCATCCACCGTGCCCAGCGCAGTCAGGATCAACACCGGCGTGCGCAGGCCCTGCGCTCGCAGCCGTTTCAGGACTTCGATGCCCAGCATGTCCGGCAGCAACAGGTCGAGCACGATCACATCGAACTGTTGCGACTGAGCCTGCTCATGGCCCTTCTGGCCATTGCGAGCCCACTCGCACTGATGTCCCCCTTCGAGCAACCCACGCTGGATCGCCTTGCCCAAGACGGCATCATCTTCCACGACCAAAATATCCATCTCTCGCTCCTACACCGGACCAATCGACCGAAAACCACCGGGGGAATATCACGTCAGAAGATCGCGGTAGCGAGAGGTAGCGAGCAACCTAACGGAGAAGTCAACGAGTTCCGAAGCTCTCGAATCGTTGGCGTGGGGTCGGGCGTTCAAATTTCAAAAATTGCCGAGGCAATTTTGAAATTTGACCGCCCGACCCCGGAGTCACCGGTCGCGAGGGTTGCGTTTGCGGATCAAGAATCGAATCATCCCCGCCTTCCCCGTCCCAGCTCAGGAGGTGGCTCATGCCGACGACCAAACGGAGTTCTTCGCTGTCCCTGTGGGATCGCCTTTCGCGGTTGAATTTCGAGCAAGCCTGCAAGCTGCTCGGCCCGCGTGCCAAAAAGCTCATCATGCAGGGAGCCGGCACATGGGACATCGACATCGACTCGCAAGTGAAGCTGACCGACAGCCGCTTCCGAGTGGATTTCGGCTCCCTAGACGATTGCCGAGCGTCCTATGTGACCGTGAATCTGCGAGACGACGTCAAACAACGGCTGGACTGGAGTTGTTCGGTCTGCACCGAGCCATGTCTGCATGTCGGAGCCGCCTTCTCGCTCTTACTGGAAGAGAAAGTCACGCTCGGCCTGGCCGCGCCGCCGTCGAGCGACGCACCGATCGAAACACTCAACGAGCGGCAACTCATCGAACGTGCTCTCGACGATCGGCGTGAGCGTGCTCGCACCGAACGGATGCAGGTTCAATCCGGCGACAAGGACCAGCCGTGGACCGATTACGTCGTGACCAGCACGCTGTCGGGCAAGACGTACCGCATCGCGTTGCGCGGTCTCGAATCCGGCCAGGCGTTTTGCACCTGCCCCGACTTCCGCACCAACACGCTGGGGACTTGCAAGCATGTGATGAAAGTCACGCAGACTGTGCGTCGCCGATTCGACGCCGCCCAATTGAAGCGGACGTTCCGGCCGAAGGGCATCGCCGTGTTCGTCAATTACGGCGAGGAATTATCCCTGCGCTGGGAACTGCCTTCCCGATTGCCCGATGACGCGGCCGAGGTCATCGGTTCGCAGGTAGACCAGCCGATCGACAACGTCGGCAACTTGGTCCAGCGGATCGCGAAGCTCGAACAGCTTGGGCACGCGGTCACGATCTATCTCGATGCCGAAGACCTGATTCAGCGGCGTCTGCATGAAGCTCGCCTCACCGCACGTGTGGCGGAGATTCGGCGCGATCCAGCCTCGCATCCGCTCCGCGAGACACTGCTCAAAGCGAAGTTGCTGCCGTATCAGTTGGACGGCATCGCCTTCGCCGTCGGTGCGGGCCGAGTGATCCTCGCAGACGACATGGGCCTCGGCAAAACGATTCAAGGGATCGGCGTCGCGGAACTGCTGGCCCGCGAAGCCGGCATCAAGAAGGTACTCATCGTCTGCCCGGCGTCGCTCAAGGCGCAATGGCGAAGTGAGATTCACCGCTTCTGCGACCGCGACGTGCAGCTCATCACCGGCCGAGCCGACGAGCGGTTGCCGCAGTATCGCGGCGAGACGTTCTTCACCGTCTGCAACTACGAGCAAGTCTTGCGCGACATCATGGCCATCGAAAACTCGCCGTGGGATTTGATCGTGCTCGACGAAGGCCAGCGCATCAAGAACTGGGAAGCGAAGACCACGCAGGTCGTCAAAAGCCTGCGCTCGCGATTCGCGCTCGTGCTCTCCGGCACGCCGCTGGAGAACCGGCTCGAAGACCTGTATTCGGTCGCGACGTTCATCGACGCGCGGCGGCTCGGCCCGGTCTTTCGATTCTTTCACCGGCACCGCATCGTGGACGAGGACGGCAAAGTCATCGGCTACAAAAACCTCGATCAACTGCGTGAAACATTAAAGCCCGTGCTGCTCCGCCGCACGCGCGAGTCGGTCAAGCTGCAAGTCCCGCCACGCACCGACGAGTACCTCCGCATTCCGCCGACCGATGAGCAACTGGCTCTGCACAACGGCTTCTTGAATATCGTTGCCCAAATCGTCCGCAAGCCGTTCATCAGCGAGATGGACTTGCTGCGACTGCGGCAGGCGCTGCTGATGTGCCGCTTGTCGGCCAACAGTACGTTCCTAGTTAACAAGCAGAAGCCGGCGTTCTCGTCCAAGCTGGAGCGACTCACCGAGTTATTCGATCAGCTCTTCGAGGAATCCGACCGCAAAGTCGTGCTGTTCTCCGAATGGACCGGGATGCTCGACCTGATCGAACCGCTGCTGACGTCACGCAAGCTGCCGTTCGTGAGACTCGACGGTTCGGTCCCGCAAGCTCGCCGAGCCCAGTTGGTCAATGAATTCCAAACGAACCCGGAATGCAAACTGTTCCTCACGACCAACGCCGGCTCGACCGGCCTGAACCTGCAAGCCGCGAACACGGTCATCAACGTGGACCTGCCGTGGAATCCCGCCGTGCTCGATCAGCGCATCGCCCGCGCGCACCGCATGGGTCAATCGCGCCCCGTGCAAGTCTTCATCCTCATCACCGAAGGGACGCTGGAAGAGAGTTTGCTCGCGACGATTATGAACAAACGAGATTTGGCCCTCGCCGCGCTCGATGCCGATTCCGACGTGAATCAAATCGTGATGAAGTCGAACTCCGAAGACCTCAAACGCCGTCTCGAAATTCTGCTCGGCGCGAAAGCCGACGCGCCGGTCGATGAATCACAGAAGCTCGACCGTGTGATTGAAGTCGCAGTGACCGGGTCTATCGAAGGATTCAACTCACCGACGCAAGCTGCCTCGGCGACGAATGACGATCCCGCGCAGCGCGAACGCCGCGAGCGAGTCGCCGCCGCCGGAGGCGAACTGCTCGGAGCCGCGTTCCATTTCCTGGGCGAACTCATCGCCCAACAAAACCCGGAACGACACCCCGCTCCCGAACTGGCCCTCAACCTCAAGAACCGTCTGGCCGAGTGCATCACCCCCGACGACTCCGGCCGGCAACGCCTCACGATCACGCTGCCGAACGCGGCTTCGCTGGATTCGATGGCGAACGCCCTCGCGCGATTGCTCTCCGTCGGCGACGCGGGTGGAAAGTGATCCAACGAGGACTTCCGCCTTTGAAATGAACGGCGGACAGTGAACCATCGGTGCGTCAGAGGTATAGGGCGGCGAAGCCGCAAAGTAGACGAGTCACTCCGTGACTCGTCTACTTTGTGGCACACCACTGGCCGAGCACCTTGTCGAGCGAACCGCGAATCTGTTCGCGAGCGTCCCGCCGATCGACGCCGCGCATCAACAGTAAGTCGTAGTTCGTGTGGACGTGCCGAATGTGAGCGATGACCGCCAGCGTGATCGCCTTCGGATCGAGTTCTCGTCCGGCGGCCGAACGACCAACTCGCCCGCTGCCCCGTTCGGCCGCGTGTGCGGCGATTTGACGTGCCTCAACCGTTGGGCAGTGCGGGAACTCGTCCAAGATCGCGGCCGTCATCTGCTCGACCAATCGCTGATCGAGCACAACTCGATGAACGGCGGCAACTTCTCGGCGCGCAGCACGTTGATCGGCGTCGGCAATGCACTCGTCCTCGGCGTGAGCCAACGCTTCGTTCGTTACCAGCAAGCCCTGTCGCTCGTAGCGTTTTCGCGAGCGGTTGAACTTCACGACTACCGCCGACAACGGGCTGTGCTTCTTGGCTCGCCGAGTCATCGCCGTGTCCCCGGCCGGCAGAAACACCAAGTGATCCAGATCCGCGCAGCCGACGCACAACGGCTGTTGCTGTTCGAGAAACAGCAACTCGCCGGGCGTGATCTCGACGCCGCACTCCGAGCACTTCGCATCGTCGGCAACGGTGATGAACACAACCAAGTCCGGAGCCTTCGTCAGCTTCTGCTGCAATCGCTCCGTCTTCTTCTTCGACAACTCGGCCGAGGCATAATGCGTCCGAAAGAACTGTTCTCGTTCTTCGTTCCCATCCACCGTGACCTGCAACGCCGCGACTCCGCCCACCCCGCGCCGTGAATACTCCGCCTCGACCGACTGCATCCCCTTCGCCGCCGCCCACTCCGCGAACAGGCGATACATCTCCGCCAACTTCGCCGTCCCGCACTGAATGTGCGGCTCAATCGGCGTGTAGCACGGCACTCCCTTCCGCCAGTCATTGACGTGCCCCGGATAGAGGAAGCCGAGTTCCTGCAACAGTTCCAGTGGCCCCACCGAACCGCCTTGCTTCAAGGCTCGCTCGGCGGCGGTGACAACACGCTTATGAAGCGACGAACTCGATGGCAATTGGAGGGTTCTCCATCAACGAAAGTTGTTCGAGAATTCGGCCGGATGACTGTCACGAAGAGGGAGGGCATCCATCGATCATTGTTTGCCACAGCACTTTTTGAATTTCTTTCCGCTGCCGCAGGGACAAGGTTCATTCCGTCCGACTTTGCGATGCGCCGTGAGTCGTGGCCGGTCGTCGTTCAGAGACGGTTCGTCATCGAAGTCTTCGTCGTCGAACGGATCAATGTCTGATCTCAGTGCCTCGGCCATTCGCCCAAATTCGTCCAATGGCAGCCCTTCACCACCGAAGTCGAACGATCGTTTGTATTGAATCGCCCGGTCATGAAGCGTCATGGAATCTCGAATCCGCAGCGGCGGATCGAAGGGCTCATAGTCCTCATCGCGCTCGTCGTCCTCGTCGTCCGTCATCTGCTCGCAAACGGCATCGCCTTCATCGTCACGATCCGTACCGAAGTACAAATCGGCGAGCCGTTCGAGAACATCGTTCCGGCTTCGCAAGCCTTCGATCTCCAGCCCACGCTTGAGCAGCATTTCGGCTTTGTCGGCGTCAAGAAGCAACGAATCTGCGAAGTCGTAGTAATAGCAGTCTGACCAACCAATCCAACCCCAGCCCCACTGCGGATCATTGGCCAGCCATTCCTCGAACAAACGGTCGGAGATGTCTCGTTCTCCCAACAATGAATGAGCTTCAGCCATGCCGCGCCGAAAGTTCTCCGTCAAGAGTGGGTCTTCGTTCGGAAACCGCTGGAGTACTGTCTGGCACAGTTCGACATGACGCCGATGAAATTCTGAGGCATCTCTTCCGGCGTTGTACAACTCCGTCTCGAAATCATTGATCCAATTGGAAACGTATTGCGTTCCTGAGACGAGTTCATCCAGTTGCTGCAACGTTTGACAATGACACTCGTCCGCGATGCTGAGCCAGTGTTTCCAAACATTTTCCCAGAGAATACAGGCCGCGACGGAGTCGCCATTTTCCAATTCGTCGTAGCCAGCTTGCGCTTCGTCATCCAGCATTTCACAACTTGGACGTGGCATCCACCGCTCCCAAAGACAGACGCAGGCCATCCAAGGCCAATCTTCATTGAGTGACTTCGTGCCACTGAAATCCGGCTGGAAGCGTTGAATGAGCTCTTCAGCGACCGCGATCGCAGAGATTTTCCCTTCGGTAGCTCGCTCGAATTCAGCGCGATCAATGGGCGTTCCAACTTCGCGCAGCTTCTCCAGCAACTGCTCATCGGAAAATGCTCGCACATCGTCCAGTCGCATTTGCCCGTTTCTCGCGAGTTGCTGCGCCACTTTCGGGTCTTTGGCGGCCTCCTCTTCGATGATCCGATTCACGGCATAGGCCGAAAGTTTCATGTTTGAGACCTCCTGACAAGATTTAGCGGCGGATGACGACCGCGTCCCAGCCACTGTAAACCGCGGCGACCGTGGTCCAATCGCAATCACGCGGAGAATAATCCAGCCGTCGCAGTATTTCGACGAACGACATTTCCATTCGCCCTTGCGTAATTTTCCGCTCGGCATCCGCGGCGTTTTGGATTGCGTTCGCGTCCATTCCTTCCGCGCGTTTCCGGCCACCACTACGATACCGGCTGAACCCATCAACCGGGATTTTCACTCCCGCTCAAGGAAGGATCGCCATGAATACGTCGAACAACATCGTCTCCGATCGGACTTACTCGCTGCCGCCGCTGGGAAAGAATCCCTCGACTCAGGCACAGGGGACTTCTCCGGGCAGCTTTTCGCTGCTGCCCAAAATCGCGAATGGCCGTGTCGGCCGCTGGACGTTCGCGTCGCCGGATACGCCGGGGATGCCGGCTCCGTCGGAGAAGACGGCGTGGGATTTCATGCCACTCGATTGGACGCTGAAGGCGGGATTTGAAAGCGACTACGAACGGGCTGAGGCGTGGGAAACTCCGGCGGGATTCAAACCGGTCACGCAATTGGAAAGCGCGCGGTGCGGCATCATCACGCCCGAAATGAAACGAGTCGCTGAACGCGAACCACATCTCACGGCGGAACAAGTTCGTGATGAAGTGGCTGCCGGCCGCATGATCATTCCGGCGAATCGAGTCCATCTGGGTTACAAGCTCGACCCGATGTGCATCGGCCGAGCGGGCAAAACGAAGATCAACGCCAACATGGGAGCCTCGCCGGTCTCATCGGGGACGGACGAAGAAGTCGTGAAGTTGCAGTGGGCCGAGAAGTGGGGAGCCGACACGGTCATGGACCTCTCGACCGGCGGCAACATCGACGAGTGCCGGCAGGCGATCATTCAGAACAGCACCGTGCCGATTGGGACCGTGCCGATTTACTCGATGATCATCGCGCGGCGGCTGGAAGACCTCGACGAGGCTTCGATCTTGCAGATGCTGAAGCATCAGGCCAAGCAAGGAGTCGATTACTTCACGATCCACGCGGGCGTGCTGATGGAGCATCTGCAATTCGTGAAGGACCGGCTGATCGGCATCGTCAGTCGCGGCGGCTCGCTGCTGGCGAAGTGGATGATCCTCAATAAGAAGCAGAACCCGATGTACGATCTGTGGGAACAAATCTGCGACATCATGCGCGAGTACGACGTCAGCTTCTCAATCGGCGACGGCTTGCGACCGGGCGGACTCGCCGACGCGACCGATCAAGCTCAACTGGCCGAGCTCTGCACGCTGGGCGAACTGACCGAACGAGCGTGGCGGAAGGGTGTGCAAGTCATGATCGAAGGGCCGGGGCATGTACCGTTCGATCAGATTGAGTTCAACATGAAGCTGCAACGACAGCTTTGCCACGGTGCGCCGTTTTATGTGCT
>CAMDDX010000130.1 GCA_945893075.1 Planctomyces sp. SH-PL62
CGACATCCATCGACTCCGGCAGCCATTGCTCCACTTGATCCAACAGCACCCGCCGAGCCTCACCAGACGACGACGAATGCGCGGCCTGTAAATCTTCTCGTGCTTGGGTTTCTCGCCTCGGATGTGGTTTGCGAACTGACTTGCGACTCTTCTTCGATGACCGATACTTTGAACTCATGGCGGCGACCTCCGGTTTGTGGATAACTCTCAACCGGGCTTGTAAGCCCGGCCGGAGCCGCCGCCAACTTTTCAACTACGACAGGGACAACCTCCCTCCGGCCAGATGCCATAGTCCGGCTGGTTCTTGGGAAGGGCTTCCGGGATGAGGTACTGCTCGTTCCGCTCGCCGGGGAGTTGGAACATCAGCCCCACCTCTGGGTGCTGCATCATGTCGAGAATGAATTCATGCCGCTGGTCAGGATAGATCGCCGGGTCCAGCCATTCGCCAAGCTGCCGTCGGGCGAACTGGCCTTGCTGATCGCGGATGACGGAATGCGTCAGCAGCGTGTAGATCGCTCCGGTTAGCCAATTCGGATCCAGCAGCGTGATCTCGCGGAGTGCGGCGGGAGCATCCCGGTTCAGGCCGTGTGCGACGACCGCTCCCAGATCGTGCAGCAGCCGCAGGAGCGCGCGCTGTTCCGCTTCGGTCGCGATCAGGTCGTCAGGATCGGCGGAGCCATTCACCGGCTGCGTACACAAGCGGATGAACTCGGTGGTTTCCAGGACGCGCTGCTTGCGAGCCAGGTCGGCGATGGCCTGCTTGATGCGGAGGTACGACGGCGGGATGCCGTCGCGCACATGCTGCAGCCGTGCGTCCTGCGTGAGCGTCTCGACGATCTTCGCGCGCAGCGCGGCGATCGACTGGGCCGACGACTCGTCGGGATCGCAAGAGGTCCGCAGAAAGGCCACGATGTTGGGGTAGTCTTCGCGCAAGCCCCGTTCGTCGAGCTGCAAGCAGTGGTCTTTGAGATCGGATTTGTTGACCACGACGATCACCGGCGAATCGCCCCCCCGATTGCGGATCGTCTTGAGCCAGTCATAGATCGAGCGGTCGTCCTCGCGGCGGGCTTCCAGGACGACGAGGTACAGGCTCCGCTCCGTTAGAAAGAAGCGATGCGTGCCGTGCATGATCTCCTGCCCGCCGAAGTCCCAGACATGCAGCGTGATGGGCGAGCCAGCCACCGACCAATCCTTGGTTTCAATCTTCTCGCGAATCGCGGCGTGGGGCGTCTTCGGTTCATTGGGATCGCGCGGCTGATTGTCCACGAGATAGCGAATGAGCGACGTCTTGCCGACCGCCTCATTCCCCAGCACCAGCAACTTGGCCTCATTCAGCGGCGTCAGCCCCGCCGCCTTCCGCCGCTCCCCGCGAAATCGCCGATAAGCCGCGAGAATGGCCTGCGCGTCGGTCGTATTGAGTGCTTCGGGCGGCAGCACCGCCGACAGATCTCCGTTGCCGCGCAGGTCGAGCCTCTCAAGCCGCTTCGCGGTCGACGAATCCACCCACGCCTCCAACAGCGGACGCGCGCCGTCGGCTCCGATGTGGTTGCCGGCGAGAATGAGCGAGGTGAGGTTCGTCAGCGTGGCCAGGGCGCGGGCACCATCGTCTCCGATGCTGTTGCCGCCGAGGTTGAGCAAGGTGAGGTTCGTCAGCGTGGTCAGGGCGCGGGCACCGTCGTCTCCGATGTCGTTGGCGTAAAGTTCGAGCGAGGTGAGGTTCGTCAGCGTGGCCAGGGCGCGGGCACCGTCGTCTCCGAGGCCGTTGCCGACGAGGTCGAGCGAGGTGAGGTTCGTCAGCGTGGCCAGGGCACGGGCATCGCCGGCTCCTAATGGATCTTTTAGCGCAACGATGCGCTTGGGATGCCACCCCTGGCGAACGAGTCGCTCACGCCGCGCTTGCAGATCATACCCGGATCCAAGCAGTGCGAGTTTCTGCCAACGCTCGGCTCGGGCCGTGGCGAGCACGCCTTGCAGGTCTTGCGGCGAAAGCCTGCGGTCGTCTCGATCGGTGGCAGCCATGAGCAATCTCGTTTCCAGAAGACCGAGCTGGGCTTCCGAGCCGCATCCCAGCCCCGGCCAAGCCAGCCAGACTCGCAACGTGCGGACATCGAACCGACTCGGCCTGCCTGTCCGCCCGACAAAGCACGCCCACGATTATTCCGCGACCTGTTCCCCATCGCCAGCCAGCGACCGAGCGAGTGCCGCCGCCAGACCCCTGGCCGCTCACCCCGCACTCGGCGACAGCGGCCTCGGCGGAGAGCCGATTGACTCACGCCCACGCCGCTGGCGTGGCGGTTCAACATCTCAGCCCCGGCCGCGAGCGATGCGGCCGTTGATGAAGAGCGCGATTAGCAGAACGACGCCCTTCACAAAGTCGCGCAGAAAATCGAAGTCCGGAATCCAGTCGATCTTCGCCAGCATCAAGCCGACATTCAGCACGGTGAAGGTGAGCACGCCAATCAACGTGCGCGGCATACTCCCTTCGCCGCCGAACAGGCTGGTCCCGCCGAGCACCACGCAGGCGACCGCCTCCAACAACAGATCGGCGTTCTGATCGAGCGTGATACTCCCCATGCGGCCGGCATTGACCAGTCCGCCGAGAGCCGCCGTCCAACCGCTGATCACCAGGCACGCGACAACGATTTGCGGCGTGCGCACGCCTGCCAGGCGAGCCGCCTCGCGGTTGCCGCCGGTCATGTAGACATAGCGGCCGAAGCGCGTGTATTGCAGGACGACATGGCCCACCAACATGACGGCCACCGCCAGAATCGCGCTGTAGGGAATGCCTAAGTCGCCCACGAGCAGGCTGTCATTGCCGAGCGATTTCAGCAGCGACGGCAACTGGAACTGTTTACTTTTCGTCAGATACTTCGCCATGCCCTGGCAGACAAACATCATCGCCAGGGTGATGATGAAACTTGGGAGCCGCGACGTGACCGTCAGCACTCCAGACAGCCAGCCCACGAGCAAGGCGATGAGAAACGGTGCCGCCAACACGACGAGCAGCGAGAGGTTGCTCATCTGAGATTCGCCACCGGTGCCCGCGAGGAGCGGCAGTTGAAACAGAACTCCGCACACGCAGGCCGACAGCAGTGCGATGCGACCTACAGCCAAGTCGATCTCGCCGGTCAGCAGCACAAAGGTCAGTCCCACCGAAACGATCGCCAGCACGGCTCCTTGTTCCAACACGAGGCTGGCGGTGCCGAGGGTCAAAAAATCGCGCGGTCCGACCAGCACCGTGAAAATCGCCAGCAGCACTAGCAGACTGATCACGGGAGCCAAATCGCCCCCGTGCCAACGGTCGCGCAGCCAGGATTTCCAGCCCGAATTCGAGGTTGAGTCCGTCATTGTGGGAACATTGTGACGGTCGAGGCGTGTCGCGAGTAGCGTGGCGGACGAGTCTCGCGTCCAGACCGACGAGAGTCAGGTCGGCAAGTTCGGCCAGTCGGTTCGGTTGAAGAAACTCTGCCGATTTTGCCGATCAGGACTGATGCCGAATGGCTCGGCCACAAGGACATCTGCCATGACAAGTGAACTCAACGTGCTGGCGTTGGTGAAGGACACGGAGCGATACATTTTCCTGTACGACGAAGACAGCTCGGACGTCTTGCTACAACAGCTTGGCCAGTTTGCGGCCGACAAAGACCTGAGCTTCACTTGGTACGACGCGGCGGTGCTCAGTCAGAAGGTCCGCCGGCTGAAGGAAGAGGCCGAGGCGGAAGCTCGCGAGCAGTGGTCGCGAGAGACGACGTGGTAGTCGTTGCTATCTCAAATCTCAGATTTGAAATTTGAAATTTCGATGCACGCCGCCGTTGACGGATTTCTGCGATCGTTGCGTATCGAGCGGAATGCTTCGCCGCTGACGTTGAAGTCGTACTCGGAAGACTTCAACAGCCTCTTCGACTACTTGCAGGATCGAGTCGGCCGCATCCCGGAGCCGTCGGAAACGGACATCTCCGTGCTGCGGGGCTACGTCGCGTATCTCCACGAGTGCCAGTACGCCAAGACTACCATCGCGCGGCGGCTGGCCAGCTTGCGAAGCTTCTTTCGGTACTGCGCTCGCGAGAAGCTGACGACCTCGAATCCCGCCAAGGCACTTCGGACGCCACGCACCGGACGCAAGCTGCCGAGCTTTCTCACGGCTCAACAAACGGTCGCGCTCGTCGAAGCTCCGCCGAGCGACGAACCCGCCGGCCTGCGCGACCGAGCCATGCTGGAGACGATGTACTCGGCCGGCCTGCGTGTGGCCGAGTTAGTTGGACTCAATCTTTCCGATTGGGACCAAGATGCGAACGTGCTGCGCGTTCGGGGCAAAGGACGCAAAGAACGGATTGCTCCGGTTGGCCGTCACGCCAGCGCGGCTCTCCACAAATGGCTCGACGTGCGAGAAGTTGCTACGGACGCTCGGCCAGAAGATCTCGATGCCGTCTTTCTGAACCGCTTCGGCAAGCGGCTGACCACTCGCAGTGTCGGACGCATGTTGGAGAAATATGTGAAGGCGAATGGCCTCGATGCGAAAATCAGCCCGCACTCAATGCGGCACACGTTCGCGACCCACATGCTCGACGGCGGAGCCGATCTGCGCAGCGTCCAAGAACTGCTTGGCCACAAGAGTCTGACGACGACGCAGATCTACACGCACGTCAGCACGCAACGGATGCGCGAAACCTACGACAAGGCCCATCCGCATTCGCAGCCGGCACGCGGGCGAAAGTAGACCGGTCACTCCGCGACCGGAATGTTCGAGTCACGGACTGACTCGTCTACTCTGCGAATTCGATGTCGCAGCCGACTTGCCGGGTCTCGGCAACTTCCGGTTGCTTGCCGGCGAGCAGCGCATCGACGGCGTCTCGCAGGAATCGTTCGCCGACTTTCGACTCGTCCAAGTGATCGTCGATCTTGCCCATATAGGCGACGCGCCGCTGTTGATCGAGCACGAAGACATGCGGTGTGCAGGTCGCACCGTAGGCTCTCGCGATCTTCTGAGTGGGGTCGATCAGATACGGGAAGTTGAAGCCACTGTCGGAGGCTCGCATCTTCATCTGTGGCAACTGGTCGGACGGCTGACGGCTAACGCTGATCGCGACGAACTCAACTCCTTTATCTCGGTAATCATCCACAAAGCGAATCAGCCGACGCTCGTAAGCCTTCACGACCGGGCAGTGATTGCAGGCGAAGACGACGATCACCAGTTTGGCGTCTTTCAAGTCGTCGAGACTGTGCCGCTTGTCATCAACTCCGAGCAGTTCTTTCCAGGCGGGTGCCGGCTTGCCGATGTCGAGCACTTTGTTGAACTTCGCCGCCGACAGCGAAGCGGCTGAGAACAGTGCCGCCAGTCCGACAACCAAAAAGATGGCGGCGCGAATCCATCGCTGAGTGCGCATCATCACACGGCCTCCCGCCCCGATCATTTTTTAGGCTTCGCCGCGGCGGGCTTCGCGGTGGCAGCCTTTGCGGGTGCGGCCTTCACGGCCGGAAGTTGCTTGAGCAGCGCCTTGTACTTCTCGACGCGGTCAGGGCCATCGAGCGCAGGGGCGAGTGCCAAGGTGGCGCTGAGTAACTGAGTCGCTTGTGTGCTTTTCTCCGGTTGCTTTTGAGCCGCAAGACAGAACGCCGTGTTGTAGACGACCTCGTAGTACGCGGGCGGCTTCTTGCCCGGCTGATTTTGAAGCTTGTTGCGAATGCCGGACCACCACTTGACCGCGTCGTCATACTTTTTGGGATCAGACTCCGCCAAAGCCTGCATGATGTTGCCCTTCTCAATCATCGGTTCCAGGGCGTTCGGTTGCGCCTTGAGCAAGGCTTCCACTTGCGCCAGAGCTTCCGGGTACTTTTTCTCCTCACGCAGCAGACCGATAAGTTGCGAGCGGACGCGGTTCATCGCTTTCGCCGCGACTTTGGCGAACGCTGGGTCGGACTGCTCGCGGTCAATGATCGCTTGGAATTGGTCGCGAGCTTTGTTCTGGAAATCCTCACGCGGCTTGTCTGTCAGAGATTGGCTAATCTCCAAGCTGCTCTCCGCCAGAAAGACCAGGCCGGCCAAGTCGTACTGCTTACGTTCGTTGAGTTTTTCCAACAGCTTGACGAGGGCTTCTTTGGTGTTGGTTTCGCTGAGCTTGGCGTTGTTGATGCGGCCTTCTTCTTTGCTTTCTTCAGCGGCAATCAGTTCAGCCGCCCCTTTCTTCCACTCGCCTTTGATCATCTTGGCGAATTCGATCAGCACGCCGTTGACCGGCGGAATGTCATCGCCACCCGTGACCAGAATGTTGCCGACCTCAATCGAGTCATTGACTTTGCCGAGCGCGGCGTAAGCTCGGACGGAGCTGACAAGAATACGGAGCGTCGTCCTGTCCACACCGGCGGGCGGCTTCGCTTTCAAGGCTTCGACCATCGGTTGCAACAGTTGCAGAGCCTCTTCGATTTGGTCTCCTTCCAATCGAACTTCCGCCAGCAGTAGCTGCGTGTCTTGCAGTGACTGGGCGATTGCTGCGCTGCCTGACTCAGACTTGCCGAAGGCGGTCAAGCTTTGTTGCAACAGCTCGACGGTCTTCGTGCGATGCGTCTGCGCGACACCGGGCTTGGCGGCATCGCCCTTTTTCTTTTCGTTGTTGTAGACGACCCAATGCGTCTGCCCGGCCAACTGGAGCCCCGACGGATATCGGTCAGAGACGGGGTTCACGCTGGTGAAAGTTTCGATCGCTCCGTTGAAGTCGGGTGGATTTTGCAAGAGCTTCAGCTTGCCTTTCGCGATGCGGGCGTCGTCCGCTTCAGCATGTTGCGGCCACTGCTTGAGCAACAACTCGGTGCTTTCGTTGATCCGTTCCATCGCGGCGGCATCGCGGGTTTGTCCGTAGAGGTACAGCGCGATGTTGACCGCCAGCGAGGCGGCCGCGGGAGCTTTCGCATAGTTCGTGTTTTCCTTGGCCAGAGTCAGCGCCGTCGTGTAGCCCTCGGCGGCCTTGCCCACCATGTATTGAGCCGTTGCCAAGGCGAAGCGCGTGTGCAAGATTCGGTTCTTGTCTTTCACGTCCGCACTGAGTTCGATCGCCTTCGAGTAGGCCTTCTCCGCCTCGACCCAGTTGGCCTTCACGTCGGCGGGAGTCGCTGCCTCCCCCGCGGCTTTGGCTGAGGAATCGGCCACCGCAATCGCCTCATCAAAGCTGGCCAGCGGAACTTCTTGACCACCCGCCGAAAGCCGTTGCAGCAGGATCGCCTCTTTTTGGTAATCGCTGGGGACTTTGATGATCGCGGTGATCCATTTCTTCGCTTCGGCCGCGGACTTCGTGGCCTCCACTCCCTTGCGCGTCTTGGCGAGTTCAAGGTGGGCTTTGGCCAACTCCAGCGCGATGCCCTGATAGCCATTGGTGCGATGGGCCGCATCGTGGAACCTCAGCCATTCGGTCGCATCGTCCACGAGGTCGTTGTATTTCTTAGTGCGTCCTAACAGCATCAGGCGGAAACGATTCACCTCTTGAAACATCGCCGCATAGTCCGACTGCCGCTTGTCTTTGTCGGGAGGAGCAGCCGACATGACTTCGTCGTAGATATCCAGTGCCTTGTCGAATTCCCCCATCTCTTCAGCCGCCTTGCCTCCCCACAATTTCGCGTAGATGCCGACACGCTCATCGCGGTTTTCTTGATAGATGCTGTCGAAGCCTTTGGCGGCCTCCAGAAGAGCGACTTTGCGTGGCGGAGCGGCTGGCTCGGTATAGGTCAGGCCGAGGTTGTAATCGACCGTCGCCACCTTGAAGCGCGCGTTGTACCAGGCTTCGACCAAGGCGGTGAATTGTTTCTGTGCTTTCGTGCTGAGAACCTTCGCCTTCGCTCCCATTCCCGCGCGAGCCTTATCGACGCGCTCCTTGTACATCGTCACCGCTTTCTCGTACTTCGGCCGAGCCTCGCCGAGCAGTTTACGAGACTCCGGGATCAGCGTGTCCTTCTTCGTTTTGTCACGCAGTCCCACCCGCAAGGCGTTCTGCGCGCGAAACAATGAGATGTCGCCGGAAGTCATTTGAGCCGATGCGGCCTCTTCATGATTGGGTTGTTCTTTGAGGAACTTATCCAACGACGTTTGAGCCTCGACGATGTACTTCTGCTGGAGATCGGTGTTCGGGGTTTCGTTGGCCGCGATCCGCAGGCTGCGAGCCATCTCCAAATCCCACGTCGTTTTCATGTCGTCGGGAAGATCAGGCCGCTCCTTGATTTGGTTGAGGTAATGCACCGCCAACTCACCGTGACCGCGGCCGTGCAAGCCACGCAGGAACTCGATGAAGTCTTCTTCCGCCCGCCCGCTGTTGGCGAACGCTCCCACCATCAAAACAACAACCAGGCCGGTGAACCCAATCAATCGTTGCCGCATCATTGCCATCCTTCTCCGAAAATCACGTCGACGGTCTCCGTCGAAAAGCTCCGACAGCTAGCGGTGGAAAGTTCACCAAGCGGCCGGACAATTCGCAAGCACATCGACGCTGATCGGCAGGAATTTGCTGGCGCGGCTTCTGGCCGACAACGGCGACACCTTAGAACTTGTCCCAGAACTAATGTCGCGTTTTGTAGGGTGGGACAAGCTCGCTTCGAGCGCCGGCCCACCAGATGAACGACGCCAGCCCTGAATGCAAAATTGGTGGGCCGGCGCTCGAAGCGAGCTTGTCCCACCCTACGGAGTTGTTCTTGAACAGGTTCTTAGCTTCCGTCCGATTGCCGCGCGAATTCCACAGGTCGGCCGAAGAATGACTGGCAAAGGTGCGGCGACAGGCCGAGATCGCATCAAATGCAGGAAATGCCGTAATGGCAGCAGAGCGTGAATGGGCTTGGTTTCGATGCCGAGGTTGGCAGGCATGGCAGAAACCACCGAGAACGCAACCCACAGCGAATTTGGCTCTTAGGAACTCGCCAGCCGTTGGCCCGCGATTCGCTCTTTGCCGCGATGCCTGAAACTGTTGCTTGGTTTTTGAGGCATTTACTCTCTGAACGACGTGCTTGATCTTGAGGAGACACAGATGGCCAAAGCCGCTGCCAAGAAATCCGAAAAGCTGGTTCCGTTGGGGGACCGCGTGGTTGTGAAACGTGCTGAAGCTGAGACGACAACGCTCGGCGGAATCGTGCTGCCGGATTCGGCCAAGGATAAGCCGCAACGCGGTGAAGTCCTGTCGGTCGGCGAAGGCTATGTCCGTCGCGACGGCAAGAAGGTCGCCCTGACCGTGAAGTCCGGCGATCGCATCCTCTTCAGTTCGTATGCCGGCGACGAAATCAAGGTCGGCGACGAAACGTACCTGCTCATGCGCGAGAGCGACATTCTCGCGACGTTCTAACTTTGGAGTGCGGTGTGTCAGCACCGCTTTGGATGGCTTTGTTTGAAATAATCTTTTCGGTTGTTGTGGCAAACGAAACCAATTCACCAAACCTTGTGGATTCAAAACTCAAACGATCCAAAGCGGTGCTGACACACCGTACTCCAAAGTTCTCAGGAGATTTCCGACATGCCCAAGATGATTGCCTTCGATCAAGAGGCGAAAGAAGCCGTTCGCCGTGGTGTGAGCAAACTGGCGAGAGCCGTTCGCGTGACGCTCGGCCCCCGCGGCCGAAACGTCATCATCGAGAAGAGCTTTGGCTCGCCGACCGTCACCAAGGACGGCGTGACCGTCGCCCGTGAAATCGAACTCTCCGACAAGTTCGAGGACATGGGTGCTCGAATGGTGAAGGAAGTCGCCAGCAAGACCTCCGACATCGCCGGCGATGGCACCACGACTGCGACCATTCTGGCCGAAGCGATCTTCATCGAAGGTCTGAAGGCGGTCGTCGCGGGTGTGAATCCGATCGACATGAAGCGCGGCATGGACAAGGCTGTCGTCGACGTCGTCGAGAAACTCGCGGCCATGGCCACCGACTGCAAAAACAAGAAGTCGATCGCTCAGGTCGGCACCGTCGCCGCCAACGGCGACGAAGAGATCGGCAACATTCTGGCCGAGGCGATGGACCAAGTCGGCAAGGACGGCGTCATCACCGTCGAGGAAAGCAAGAGCCTGAAGACCGACTTCGAAGTCGTCGAAGGCATGCAGTTCGATCGCGGCTACCTCAGCCCGTACTTCGTCACCAACCCGAACACGATGGAAGCGTTCTACGAAGACTGCTACGTCCTGATTCACGAGAAGAAAATCACCAACATCAAGGACTTGGTCCCGGTGCTGGAGAAGGTCGTGCAGTCCGGCAAGCCGCTGCTGATCGTCGCCGAAGAAGTCGAAGGCGAAGCTCTGGCGACGCTGGTCATCAACAAGCTGCGTGGCACGTTCAAGTGCGTCGCGGTCAAGTCGCCCGGTTACGGCGATCGTCGCAAGGCGATGCTGCAAGACCTGGCGATCATGTGCGGTGGCACCGCGATCTTCGAAGACCTGGGGATCAAGTTGGAGAACGTCCAACTCAGCGACCTGGGCCGCGTCAAGAAGGTCATCATCGACAAGGACAACACGACGGTCATCGAAGGCCACGGCAAGACCGCCGACATCAAGGCTCGCATCGACCAGATTCGCCGCGAACTGGAAAGCAGCACCAGCGACTACGACAAAGAGAAGCTCGAAGAGCGAATCGCGAAGCTGTCGGGCGGAGTGGCTCAGATCAACGTCGGAGCCGCGACCGAATCCGAGATGAAAGAGAAGAAGGCTCGCGTCGAAGACGCATTGCACGCGACCCGTGCGGCCGTCGAAGAGGGCATCCTCCCCGGTGGTGGCGTGGCTCTGCTGCGAGCGACCGCTGGCCTCAAGGGCAAAGGTCTGACCGACGATGAAACGGTCGGCTACAAGATCATCCTGCGAGCCTGCCGTGCTCCGGCGACGCAAATCGCCGACAACGCCGGCGTGGACGGCGGAGTGATCTGCGAGAAGATTCTCGAACTGGATGGCAACAAGGGCTACAACGCCGCGACCGGCAAGTACGAAGACCTCGTGAAGAGCGGCATCATCGACCCGACCAAGGTGACTCGCTCCGCGTTGCAGAACGCCGCCTCGGTCTCGACCCTGCTGCTCACCAGCGACGCCCTGATCGCCGAGAAGCCGAAAGACGACCACAAGAAGGACGGCCACCACGACGAAGACATTTACTAAGCTGTCTTCAACTGAGATCGACCTCCGTGATAGAAACAGCCCCGGTGAGGAAACTCATCGGGGCTGTTGTTTTTGAAGAATCGAAATCCAACGCGATTGCTCATGTGAGGCGTATGCGGCTAATCCGCATCCCATTTCGGAGACCTGCCATGTCATCCGATCAAATTCCTGTTCGACGCAACGCATTCCTTTCGGCTGTTGAGGTCGTTGTTCTGCTGGTTCTCGCGACTGCGGCGGTTGGTGAGGCGGCTGTGATTCGCTCTCTGTGGTCACGAGATAGCGGCTTCGAGGCGCGAATGATTCTCGCTGAAGAGCGGGTCAAAGAGTTTGAACAGAAATCGGACAAGGCTCGACAGGTGGTCCGCGAACTCGAAAGTCGAGAACTTGTTCGGAACGGCGAGCCGATCGCACGGCAAACATTCGCAGATGAGCTGGCAGAAGCCGCACCCGGTAGCCGAACCATCGTGATGGCTTATGTCGCGGCTGGTTGCGCGAAAGCTCTCGAAAAGGGTGTGCAAGACCGTTGCAAACGAGTGTTCTGGGTTCATGACGTTTTCACACGGCAACTGATGCCGCCAGACTCGCTGCAGAACATTGGATGTAATCACCCGACCGTTCTGGTTCTCATCGAGCTTGATGACAACCACAGTCAACGCGATTTGATTGATGTCACCGTCGATCAAAATGGATCGTTCGACGGGTTCGTTACGCTCTTGAATGACACGAAACCGCGCTGACCGACCTACCTCACATCGAGCGTGAAGTTAGGATGTCCCAAGTCGTCGAGTTGGCGAGTGAGGCGGAAGGACTTGCCGAACACGGCGGACTTCCGCTAGCCGCCGGAGGGGCGAGTCGCCACGTAACCGCGAGCGGTGTGACGCAGAAAATGGAACTCGATCGACTCGACGTTAGCGCCCACGCGACATCCAAACTTCCAAAGCAGTACCAAGCCACCGCACTCCAAAGATTGACGCTCTGCGAGCCGGCTCGGACACTGCTCGGCGATTTGAGATGGCCCGCAATTCCTTGCAAGGAGCAGACAGCATGAAGTCGGTGACGTTGTTCAAATCTCGATGGGTTGGAATGGCTTTGGTCGCGGTTATCGTTTTGGTCACGGTCGGTGATGCGGTTCGCTCGGAGAACTGGCCGCAGTGGCGGGGGCCTAAGAACAACGGCATCTCGAATGAGACGAACACGCCGACGAAGTGGTCGAAGGCAGAGAACGTGGCGTGGCGGTTGCCGATGCCGGGGCCGGCGGGGGCGACTCCGGTGGTATGGGGTGAGCGGATTTTTCTCACGTCGGTTGAAAAGAAGTCGGGCGATTTGTTGCTGTTGTGTGTCGGGACGGACGGCAAAGAACAGTGGCGGCAGGTGATGGCGTCAGGCAATCGGGACGTCAATAAGGACGAGGGGAACTCGGCTTCCAATTCTCCGAGCACCGATGGTGAGCATGTGTGGGCGATGCTGATCAACGGCGTGATCGGTTGCTGGACGGTCGAGGGGAAAGAAGTCTGGAAGTTCAATTTGCAGGATCGCTACGGCAAGTTCAACATTCAGTTCGGCATGACTTCAACGCCGTTGCTGGATGGCGATCGCTTGTATTTGCAGCTCATTCACGGTGATGGAAACGCGAAGACGCGCGAGGCGGTGGTCGTGTGCTTGGACAACAAGTCCGGCCAAGAAATCTGGAAACGCGATCGGCCGAGCGACGCGATCGAAGAAAACGAACATTCCTATGCCTCACCAATGATGTACGACGACGGCAAGACGAAATTCCTACTCAGTCACGGAGCAGATTTCCTCGTTGCTCACGATTTGAAGGACGGTCACGAACTGTGGCGCTGCGGTAATCTGAACCTCAAAACAAAGTACGACAAGACGCTGCGTTTCGTGGCTTCGCCGGTTGTGGGCGATGGCATCATCGTCGTACCGACCGCGAAGAAGTCGCATGTCTTGGCCTTGAAGCCCGACGGCAAGGGAGACATCACGAAGAACTTGTCGTTCCATCTCTGGAAGTACGCGAAGACTCCGGACGTCCCCTCGCCTTTGATTCACGACGGTCTGGTTTACCTGGGCATGGAAGACGGCCAAGTGCATTGCTTGGACGAGAAATCGGGCGAGCTGATTTACCAGCAGCGTGGGCACAGCCACCGGCATCGTGGCTCGCCGGTTTATGCGGACGGCAAGCTCTACATGGTGGCCCGCGACGGGATCATCACGGTCATCAAGGCGGGTCGCGAATTTGAAGTGCTCGCCGAGAATGACCTCGGCGAAGACATCTCCGCGTCACCGGTGTTCGCCAATGGGACGCTATATCTGCGGGGTTTTGAAACTCTGTGGGCGATTCGGAATAAGTAGTCCGGATTGCGATCTGAGGCGGCCTACGAGTTCGCGAGCACGTCGTCGAGCAGCCTCATCGGGATGCCGATGCCGACGACGCACACTTGGCCGGTAAAGGCTTGCGAGGCGGGGTTGTCGAAACCGCGTTTGCGGGCGACGAACGTGACGGTATGAGTTGCTCGCACGCAAAGGGGGGTGCCGTCGGCGAGCGATTCAATCGGCAGACCAGTGTCGCAATCGAGGCCGGAGGGGAGATCGACGGCGAGGACTTTGCGAGCGGAGCGATTGATCGACGTGATGGCGGTGCGGTACGGCTCGCGGACTTCGCCGACGGTGCCGGTGCCCAGCAGCGCATCGACAATCCAATCCGCGTGGGTCAGCGCGTGGTCGATGTCGGACAGCGCCGGTTGGCGACCGAGAACAACTCGTGGCATCTCGGCGGCTTCGAGGATTCGCCAATTCGCGGCGGCATCACCGGACAAATCGGATGGATTCGCGAAGAGCAGGACTCGCACGTCGCAGCCGAGCAGTTCGAGATTTCTCGCGATCACGAAGCCATCGCCGCCGTTGTTCCCTTTGCCGGCGCAGACGACGACCGATCCGTCGATGCCGAGTTCCATCAGTCGCTCGGCCGCGCCTCGGCCGGCGTTCTCCATGAGCACGAGGCCGGTCATCCCGAACTCGTCGATCGCACGTCGATCGACGGCGCGGACTTCGTCGCGGCTGAGGCTGCGGTCGGACATCGATGATTTCCTGTGGGACGGGCACTCTTGCCCGTCGTTTGAAGAAGACAGGCAAGAGTGTCCGTCCTACTTGGCAATGCGACGGCGCAGCATAGCGAAACTGTGCGGGGGGCGAGGTTCGCCGGAAGCGGCGAGGCGGCTTTTCTTTCGAGGTTGGTGTGTTACGATCCGCCCCGCAAATCCGCTGGGACAACGAGTTTGACAGCTTAGAAGAGGAACAACCAACGTGCTCGACGCGTACGCCGATCGCTGGGCACTGATTACCGGAGCTTCCTCCGGAATCGGGGCCGAGTTTGCCCGCCGGCTCGCGGCTCACGGCATGCACTTGGTGCTCACGGCGAGGCGGAAAGAATTGCTCGAAAAGCTGGCCGAGGAATTGCATACGCGGCACGGCACGAAGACCGAGATCATCGCTGCCGACCTGACTGATCCCGCCGAGCCGCAGCGTCTGAGTGACGTGATTTCGGCGAAGGGAATTCAAATCGAGATGTTGGTCAACAGCGCCGGATTCGGCTGGGTCGGGACCATCGACGAGACCCAGCCCTCTCGGATGCGGGAACTGGTGCAGCTCAACATCGCTTCCCTGACAGAGCTGACGTATCGCTGGCTGCCCGCCATGCTGGAGCGCGGTCACGGCGGCATCATCAACGTCTCTTCGATCGCGGGGTTTCAGCCGGTGGCTTACATGCCGGTGTACTCCGCGAGCAAAGCGTTCTCGCTGCACTTCAGCGAGGCGTTGTGGGCCGAATGCCGCGACCGCGGAGTGACGGTCACGGCTCTCTGTCCGGGGACGACGCAAACCGACTTCTTCGACGTCGCCAACGTCCCCGGCTGGCTGAAGAAACACGAGTTCTCAACGCCGGAGCAAGTCGTCAAAGCGGCGCTCAAAGCGTTGGAGCGTCGCAAGCAATTTGTGATTCCTGGCTGGAAGAATTGGCTGATCTCGTTCGGCGTGCGGCTCGCGCGGCGAAAGATGGTCGTGTTGCAGTCCATGCGGTTCTTCCGGCCTCGCAAGAAGGACGATTCGGCGAGCGGGATCGAGAAGAAGTGAGCAACGCCCAGCAGTAGGGGTCAGGCACCGCAGAATTCAGAATTGGCGGAATTGAGCTGAGAACGGAAATAACGCTCTGCCCCGCCAATTCTGAATTCTGCGGTGCCTGACCCCGGACAATTTCCTCCACGAAAGGTTCAGCGGTCATGGTTCGCGTCGCGATTGTCGGAGCGTCCGGGTACACGGCTCTGGAATTGATCAAGATTCTGTTACGGCATCCGCAAGTGAAGATCACGGCGGTCACCAGCCGCCAAGAAGGTGCGCCACCGATCGCGACGGTGCATCCGAGTTTGACGGGCCGGCTCGACCTGCGCTGTGAAGATCTTTCGCCACAACAGATTGCCGACCGAGCCGATGTCGCGTTCGCGTGTCTGCCTCACGGAGCCAGCACCGCCGTCATCCCGAAGATTCTCGCCGCCGGCTGTAAGGTGATCGATCTCTCGGCCGACTACCGCCTCTCGGACCCGGCCGTCTACGAGCAGTGGTACGGCGAGGTTCACACCGACCCCACGCGGCTCGGCAGCACTGTCTACGGATTGCCGGAACTGTTCGCGTCGAAGATTCCCGGCAGCGAGCTGATTGCGAACCCCGGCTGCTACACCAGCACCTCGATCCTTGCGCTCGCACCGCTGCTGTGCGCGAAATTGATCGAACCGACTGGCATCATCATCGACGCCAAGAGTGGAGTAACCGGTGCCGGCCGCGTGCCGAAGCTCAACACGCTGTTCTCCGAGTGCAACGAAGGGATGTCGGCGTACTCGGTCGGCAAGCACCGCCATACGCCGGAGATCGAACAAGTCCTCTCCGACGCCAGCGGCCAGAATGTCCAAGTCGTCTTCACGCCGCACCTGATTCCGATGGACCGCGGCATCCTGGCTACGATCTATCCGCGCCTGACTCGCAAGGCGACGCAGTCCGAACTGCTGCAAGTCATGCGTGACTTCTACAAAGGCAAACCGTTCATCCGAGTCGTCGATCATTTGCCGTCGACGAAGGATTCGGCATTCACCAACTACTGCGACATCACCGTCCGCTTCTGCCGCGAGCAACTGATCGTGATCGCCTGCCTCGACAACCTCATCAAAGGAGCCTCCGGCGTCGCCGTGCAAAACTTCAATTTGCTGTGCGGGTTTGATGAGACGATCGCCCTGTTGCCGGCATGAGCCAGGAGTTGGCCTGAAACATTTCCACATGAATAGAAGACGAATTCATGAAGGCCCTGTTTGTGGAAACCGAATCATTCTCCAACTGGATCAAGGATCGAATGCCCGATACCACTCTTGCGGATTTGCAGCAGGAACTCATGCAGAATCCGGATGCGGGGGACTTGATGCCGGGTTGTGGCGGGCTGCGAAAGATTCGCGTTCCCGATCCGAGACGAGGAAAAGGAAAACGAGGAGGAATTCGCGTGATTTATCTGTATCTTCCCAGAGTCAAACGCTTCTTTTTGATTGCGGCGTTCGACAAAAATGAAAAAGAAGACCTGACTCCAGATGAAAAGCGTGCTTTCACCCGATTGGCGGAAGCGATTCGATCGGAAGTTTCCTAAGTCTTGCAGACCGGAGTGACTCGTCATGGCCGCACGAAAGCCGCGAGAACGATTGGCGCAGCGAATCCTCCAGGGACTGGAAGAAGGGCTGGCGTTTTGCCGTGGCGAGATATCGTTGAAGGCCACGGTGTTTCTCGATGGGCCACCACCGATGACGGCCGCCGGAATCATCCGGCTTCGCGAGCGATTACAGGTCTCGCAATTGGTCTTCGCTCAGATGCTCAACGTCGCGCCGCGTACCGTGCAGGACTGGGAACGCGGCCTGCGAACGCCGGCTCAGTCGTCCTTGAGGCTCTTACAGGTGATCGACCAGCGGCCAGAAGTCGTCGCCGAAGTCGTCGGGTTGCCGGACGCGCATGCCGTGCCGCAAACAGTCAAGAAGATACGACAGCAGTCCAGACATCGAGCGGTTCTCACGTAGCTCAACTCGTCGAAAGGGAGTCGATGATCGATCTTGCTTTGGTGCCTGTGGCCGGTTGGGGCACGCGGATGTTGCCGGCGACCAAGTCGCAGCCGAAGGAGATGCTGCCAGTCGGTCGCAAGCCGGTCGTGCAGTACGTCATCGAGGAGCTGGTCAACTCCGGCATCCGGCAAGTGCTGTTCATCACCGGACAGGGGAAGACGTCGATTGAAAATCACTTCGACATCGACGCGCCGCTGATCACGTACCTCCGCGAGACCGGCCGCGAAGAACAGCTTCAAGAATTGCAGTTCGAGCGAGAAGACGTCGAATACTTTTACACGCGGCAGCGGCGGCAACTGGGACTCGGCCACGCGGTGCTCTGCGGCAAAGCGATGATCGGTCAGCAGCCGTTCGTCGTCGCGCTGGGGGACTCGATCATCGGCCGGCACGCGCAGTCGGACATCGTGTCGCGCATGACGACGGTCTTCGAGCGAGAGAAGGCGGACATCGTCGTCTGCTTCGAGGAAGTCCCCGCGGAAGAAGTCGTCCAGTACGGCATCGCCAAGCCGAAAGGCACGGTCGGCGAGATCTTCGAGTTGGCGGACCTCATCGAGAAGCCGAGCGTCGCAGAAGCTCCCAGCCGCTTGGCGGTCGCGGCTCGATACGTCTTCAGTCCGGAGATTTTTGACGCGCTCGCCGAAACCAAGCCGGGCAAGGGGGGGGAGATTCAGCTCACCGACGCGATCCGTATTTTGCTGAAGCGAGGACGCAAGGGGATTGGCGTGAAGCTTGCGGCCAACGAACAACGATTCGACATCGGAAACTTTGAGAGCTACTTCCAAGCCTTCATCGAGTTCGCGCTGCACGATCCGCAATACGGACCCGCGCTGCGCGAGCATGTGCGAAAACTGTTGGGATAATGGAGTAATGACCAATGTCCAACTTCTAATGTCCAATGAATGTCCAATGAATGTCCAAGCTCCCAATGTCCAATTTCAAACAACGACTTCGATCACGAATTTAGAATTGGATTCATCAATCTTGGACATTGAGGTTTGGGATTTGATTGGACATTGAGATTTGGGAATTGGGAATTGCCATGGAACTGCTGCGACGACGCGCATACGCACGAGCCGGATTGGTCGGCAATCCATCCGACGGCTATTTCGGCAAGACGATTTCGCTCAGCCTGAAAAACTTCTGGGCCGAAGTGGTCTTGTATGAGTGGGACGAAGTCGAAATCGTGCTCAGCCAGGACGACCGCAGTCGCTTTCAATCGGTGAATGAACTGGCTCAAGACGTCCGCCTGCACGGCTACTACGGAGGCGTGCGATTGGTGAAGGCAACGATCAAACGCTTTGTTGAGTTCTGCAAAAGCAACCACCTGCCGCTGCACGACCGCAACTTCGCCGTGCGGTATCAGAGCAATATCCCTCGGCAAGTCGGCCTGGCCGGATCGAGTGCGATCATCGTCGCAACCTTGCGAGCGTTGATGGACTTCTACCACGTCGAGATCCCGAAGCAGGTGCAGCCGTCGCTGGTGCTGAGCGTCGAAAGCGGAGAACTCGGCATCGCCGCCGGGTTGCAGGATCGCGTCATTCAGATTTACGGCGGCTTGGTCTACATGGATTTCGCGAAGGATCGGATGACCGAACAGATGGGGTTCTCTTGCGGCATCTATGAGCCGCTCGATCCGAAGCTGCTGCCTCCAATCTATGTCGCGTACAGCGCGGACTTCAGCGAGCCGACCGAGGCTGTTCACAATCCGTTGCGAGCACGCTTCCAAGCGGGCGATCCAGCCGTGCTCACGGCGATGCAAACATTCGCGGGACTGGCCGCCGAGGCGCGCGAGGCAATTTTGCAGCGAGATGTCGCTCGGCTCTCGGCCTTGATGGACGAGAACTTCAACACCCGCCGCAGCATCTGCCAGTTGGCGACGAAGCATGTCGAAATGATTGAGGTCGCGCGTCGCGCGGGGGCGAGTGCGAAGTTCGCCGGTTCGGGCGGTGCGATCGTCGGCATTTACACGGACGACGAGATGTTCGCGCGGCTGAAGGCCGACTTGAGCGCGATCGGCTGCCAAGTCATTCAGCCGATTTTGGATATCCCGTAGCCGCGTTCGCCAGAACGCGGGGTCCGCAGCCCGCAGTCTGGCGACTGCGGCTACGAGGGCACGCTGGCTACTCGATCCCCAGATTGCGTTCGATGCTCATGGCTTTGGGAGACATGATCATGCTGCGGAACGGGTCGTCGTCTTTCTCGACACCGCGCACCGTACTGGCCGTGCGGCCGACGCTGGTCCATTCGTCTTCAACTTCTTGAGTCGTGTCGCGATAGTCGTTTGGGCGCATCTTCAGCGGCTTCATCGACTCGCGCGTGACGTTCTTGGCCGTCTGCATCAGCCCACAGCCCGGCACAAAGACGCCGACTGCCAAGACGACGCACAACCAGCCTTTTCGACGCGGCATATTGAACTCCACAGCCCCCAAAGTGGGCGGGGTTGTGCCAGCTTTCCGGCGCGGCGTCCAGAGCAAGTTCGGCTCGCATTTGAACGGGAGTGCATAACAACAATTCCAGAATCAGGGGTCAGGCAC
>CAMDDX010000131.1 GCA_945893075.1 Planctomyces sp. SH-PL62
GAAACGCTCCGGTGCCCGCTGGAATCTCCGCAACGCCGAATCCGTCTCCGCCCTGACCAACCTCCGCGATAGCAATCAATGGCAACTCTATTGGTCAACTTGCGACACCACTAAAACTTAACACCGCCAAAATCTCTGGGCACACCCAAAACGGGCTGGCCGTCTTGATCGTGCGACAAAACGAAAACCGAATCGCCACGGCGAAAGATGCGCCCCGTGGCGGCGAGCAATTCACCGAACCGCGTCGCCGCTTCCGTGATCGTGATCGCGCCGCCGGGCAGCGTCACCGTAGGGAGTTGCGTCTCCGGTTGATCGTCGTGTTGCTCGCCAGCCGGTTGATGATTGGTTGAACGTGTCGGCGACGGCGGCCGGCTGTTGGTCATCGCGCCGAATCCGCGAGTCTTTAGCGCCTCGTGTGCCTGATGAAAGTCGCCGCTGCACTCCAATGCCGCGAACAATCCGAACGGACCATACGCCCGACCGCCCTCTACACCCGGTGCCGAAGACGTGAAGCAATAGAACAGCCGGCCATCCTTCAGGGTGGCACTGATGCCGTAATCCTTGCCTGGTCGCCGCCATCGTTCGTCGTTTCCGCTGGTGCCAATCCGCGTCCAACTATGTTGCTGCAACAATTCGCGAACGTCGCCTCGGTCGTCAAAATCTTTGCCGGGAGATAAGCCGCTGCCCCCACCGGTGTTTTGTGACCTGCCGTTGCTGTTGGATTTCGGCTTCTCTTCTGGAATCAATCCGAGTCGATCAAGCACCGCATTGTGAAGGGACTCGGCCGCTTCAAGTAACACGGCACCATCGACCGTTGCCGGTTCTCCTTCGAGGATGTCGTAAACGTCGCCGCTGGGATGCACGGACGGGCCAACGATGACTTGATTGCCGTCGCCCAGCACTTCCACGACGGTCAGCTTCTTTTCTTTGTCGTTGGGGTCGGCAGGCAATTTGAACTTGGTCGCCCTGATGCCGTCCCGAACGCGATAGAACCAATGCGTTCTCGGATTCTGTTTGCGTCCGACGATTAGCCCAGTCGGCGGCAAGTATTGGTCGGCAAGTTCAACGGCGATGAGGTTGTCGAGGTCGATGCAAATCTGGTCGTCACTCTTTTTGCCGGTCAGAACGCCTAAGTTGTCGCGCGGGCATTGGCTCAGATGCTCGGTCATTTCTTCGAGGTCGAGTCCGGCAGTCCAACCTTTTAGGTATGGTTCTTTGCTGCGTGGCAGGCATGCGACCATTCGGAAGCCAGCACGGTCAATCGCTTGGATCGCTGCGAAGTTCGCAGCGTTGCCGTTTGGGGTCGTCATACCGCCCTCCCATCCATCGCATCGGAGAGCAGTCGAGCGGCGGTGATGAGGTTTTGCATCTCGTCGATAGAGCGTTCGTCGATGCAACATGTCATCGCGGCATCGAGGTCAGCGAGCGCGGCAGCGAGTCGAGCAATCGCGGTCGTGTGCTGCCGAATTTCCGCGATCGCTTTCGCGCGAAGCTGGAATACGCTTTCGAGGGAGAAGCCATTAACGTCCATGCTCGTGATCTCCAAGACGTGGCCGCGTTGCTTTGGTCGGTAGCGCGGCTTCCGTCGTTTCTTGAGGGTCAGGTCCGCGCCTCAGTCCGGTTGCGTGCGAGGTAAGCCAAGAGGTCTTCGCGGACGTAACGAATCCTTCGCCCGACGATCTGCGAAGCCGTGATCCGTTTCCGCAGTCGTTCGTCACGGAGTTGGTGCGATTCCAGCGAAAGCAATCGCGCCGCGGTTGGCTCATCAAACGCCAACACATCGCCAAGCCGAGCTTGCTCATCAGCCAAGCGTGAGACAGTCTCGGCGACAACGGCTTCGATCAGCGGTCGCAATGCGTCGGAATCGAGCGAGAGATTCAGCATGACGAGACCTCCCGGTGAGGTGCGTCTGCTTTTGACGTGGCTTCGTGCTCACTGGCGAGCTTCAAGAGGCGACGCAAGACCTTGCCTTCGTCGCGATGCTGCCGGAGCTTGTCGCGAAGCGTTGCGGCACTCGGCAGTTGTTGGAGATATTGCGCGGGCGTTTGTGCGACTGACATTGATTTTGTCTCCGCGTGGTTGGTGAACCATCAACGGGAGACCATCATCAACATCATCGTTGGAACATCGTCGGGCTATCGTGGATTCTTCGTAGCGATGGCGAAAGCGTTCTCGTCCAGCTTCCACGCCGCGTCCGGTCCCCTTGCAAGATTGGGAATGGGGTCGATGCCTTTTTTCAAATTGAACGCCTTCCGAAGTATCGCGCGTGTTGCGTTAATGTTGTCTCTGACGCATCCCTCTTCGGCGTTGCTGTCGGGGTCGATGATGTCCCGCAGAATCCTCTTCAATACGGGTGCTCCCGGTTTCACGGCCAACCGTTGCAGAATGATCACGGGCTTCCCGGTGATCACAAATGGCCGCCCCTGGAACGCGGCCTCTCCCGGTCGAAATTCCCAGCCCGTCCCCATTGGCCAGCTTGGTTCGGGCTTCGTGTCGTTGCCGGTCATCGCCGTTACTGTGGCGGCTTCGGTCGTGTGTTCTCCGTCGCCGAGTTTTGCGAAGTGCGATTGCAATTCGGCAAGTTGCTCAACAACGAACCGATCAACCTGCGACCAATTCCGACACGGTGAGGCGTTCAATTCGGAAGTCTCGTTCAGCATCCGCACAAGTTGGGATGCGAGACTGCGTGAGCGACTGACTTGGTTTCGCGTCACGTCATCGGGTGAGGCATCGCGTGCCCGGTCGCCCTTGTCTCGAATGTCGTTCCTGAAATGTTCACGCCAACCGTCCCCTGACGTGGTTTCCGCGTCGGGATTTGTCGCCCAAAAGATGATTTCACCAACACACTTGGCCCATGCCCAAAATGCGTGTGAATGTTCAGCCGGGATTTTCGCCATGATTCGGTTCCTGAATGCCGATCCTGATGAAAAAAAGAACGCGGGCAGGGCGTCAGGAAGTCGCCTTTTCGGGGATCAACCTAGCCCGCGTTGTCTCAAGTCCGTTCCATCTCTGTTCCAACTCCACGGCACGATTCCGTGAGAGTCGGCGACGATGATGCTACTCGAAAACGCCGTGATTGTCCGTGATTTCTTGTAGCCCTCGGTAGCGTGTTGTAGTCCTTCTGCTGGACTTTTAATCCGTAGGTCGTGGGTTCGAGTCCCACCACCTTCACTTCGTCAAACCCCTCGTTTTCTGCGGGAAACTGAGGGTTTTGCCGTTTCTGGTCCGACGCTGAATCGGTCGCCATCCGACCCGTGAAAAACGGTTGCGAACGGCTGAATTTGGCAGGGCGTGTGCAACTTTTTGTGCAACTGAAATCGGCCGCGTCATGCGTGGTGCCGGTCGCTCGCATCGTTTGCGAGTCAGACGCGACGATGTTCGGGAGCGACTCCAACGCCGTGTTCATGTCGAGCAAGCCGAAGTGTGAGTAACGATCCATCGTCAGCGTGATGGTCGAATGCCGCGCAAGCTGCTGGGCCAGCTTCGGATGGGCATGTTGAAGCCTTTGGTCCGCCTATGGCGGATGAGCGAACCAACTACTTCGCGGCTTCGTTGGTGGCCGCCGAGCGGAAGAAATCGGACAGCCCCGCGAATCCTTTTCGGCGAGCCGCCGATTCAAACAACAGCCGCTCTTCGGAAGTCAGGCGGACGTTGACCTGCTGATGCCGCGCCCCATCACGAGCCGGAGCCGGCGGCGACTTGCCCGATTCGATCAGAAACGCGACTACGCCTTGCATCGCCTTCCGAGTCTCGGCAACACACTCTTCGGCGGTCGCGCCATCGGCGAACACCTTCGGAAATTCCAGCCCCCGGCCATACCAATGGTCATCCTCGCAATGCAGGATGACTTGATACTGCCACACGAGCCGTTCGGCTTCAGCCCACACGTTAGGATCAAACGCCCGGTCAGGACGCTTGCCCTTCGCCTTGCTGGCCACGCTATTCGTCGCGGAGCTTTTCGATTTGACAGACATAGAACGGTTTAACCTTTCCCCGGTGAACCGGAATCGACACGGGTTGCCGGCCCGGCTTGGTGAAGATGTGATGCGAGCCGTTGACCCTCGCCAACTGATACCCGGCTTGCTTCAAGAGCTTCTCGACATCGCGGAATGGCGTTTCGCTGGGCATGATTAAATTGTTTATCTATCGGGATACGGAGTCAACGCCATCGGGCGACGACTTCGCGAGCGATATCACTCGCATCGCGGGGGATAGCCTCTCTGAGGCTGATGGGCATGAGACCCTGCAACGACGCGTGCTCCACGATCCGGCTGCCGTGATTCCTCCGCTGGGTTCGCGGACGAAAACAGGTCCAGCGAACCCTTCGTTGGCTCATCCCCCTCCCGGTTGTCGGCGTTGTGCCGGAATCCGACATGGCATCCGCATGACGCTCAAGCTGAAACGCCCGTCGAAGGGGAGTAACATCACCGCTCTTAAAAACTTGTCCGGCGGCGAACCGGGTTTCTTTCCAACAGATCGTTCCCCAACACCAGAGGTTTCCAATGCTGCGTTCCTGGATGAGATTCGTGATCCCGATTCTTGTTGTGGCCACCTGCGTCGCGGTGATGGCGGATGAGCCGGCCGCATCGCGGAGTTATTTGATCGGTAACTCTCTGACTTGGGACACCGTGCCGCCGCGGTTGTCTGGTGACGTGCAGTGGCATGTCGATTGTGGCGTCAACCTGCCATTCATTCATGCCAATCCGGGCAAGCCCTGCGTGAAAGAATCGACGTTGTGGCCGACCGCATTGGGTGACAAGCAATACGATTTCATTTCCGTGCAGCCGCATTACGGCTCGACGTTGGCGCAGGATGTCGAAACGATTTCGGCCTGGATGAAGCTGCAACCGAAAGCGGTGTTCGTCATTCATTCGGGCTGGGCCTGGCATACGAAACGCGCGGAAGAATTCGCGAGCTACGCACCGCCGGAGCAGATGACGCACAGCCCCGGCTATGTCCGCGCGTTGGTGGCCGAGTTGCGGCGGCTGCATCCCGGACGAGAGCTACGTCAGACACTCGTGCAGAACCTGTTGGCGAAGATCGCCGAGGACATCGCCGCCAAGCAGGCTCCTCTCGAAAAGCTCGAAGACCTGTATCGCGACGACATTCATCTGACTCACAGCCACGGAAAGTATCTCGCACACAACGCGATGCGGCGTGCGCTCGGACAGGCACCATCCGCCGCCGGATTTGAGATGCTCGATCCCAAAGTGAAGCAGTATCTGGACGGCGTACTGGCCCAACTGGCGACGACTCCGGCGGACAAGTCGTTGCTGACGCAAATCCTCTCCATCGAGGAAACGGTCGATCGCTCGGCACTGATCGCGAAGGTGTCCGACTCGAACCTGCAACGAAAGCTCGCCGACCTGCTGCCGGAGATTGAACGAGCGGCGAAAGTGCGTCGCGGCACGCTCGCGCTGGAGGCGGAGATCAAGGAGATCGGTGGCAAGCTGATCTGCACGCCGAGCGGTCCGCAGTGGCTCTCACTGGCGACCGGCGACGTCGGCACCGAGATCTTCGATGTGCCGGCCGCGATCGACCTCTACAACGGCAACAATCCGCTCAAGGGCAAAGGGGGACGCAACGAGCGAGTCACCGACGAGTGGCTCAAGCGGCTATCGGGACTCACGACGCTGCGGAGACTCGATCTGGCGAACTGCGCGATTCAAGGCGACGGCTTGCAGCACATCGCCGCGCTCACCGGGTTGCGCGAAGTGAATCTGACCTTAACTCCCGTGACCGATGACGGGCTGAGGCATCTCGGCGGCTTGACCGAATTGCGGGTCTTGGGACTGGCCTCAACGCAGTGTACGGGCACCGGCTTCACGCATCTGAAGGCACTTCGCAAGCTGGAGAGCGTCAACTTTCATTTCACGCCGCTTAACGACGCGGGGCTGCAAGCGATCTCGCAAGTGCCGATTTCTGATCGCCTGTGGTTCGCTCATACGCGGTTCACGGACGAGGGAGCCGCGCATCTGAAAAGCCAGACGCAACTGAAACGCTGCGGCATCGGCAGTGCCGACAAAGCAAGTTCCGGGGAAGCGGTCGCCGCGTTGACGAAGCTGCCGCTGGAAGACCTTTCCTTGCTCGACAACCAGGCGACCCCCATCGGCCTCGCCCACGCGGCCAAGATCGCCACACTCCGCCGACTCGACGTTTCACACGCTCCCACCGTGAAGGATGATTCGATGCCGTTGGTCGCTCAGATGCCGATGCTGGAAGAGTTCAAACTCGGCAGCGCTCAAATCACGGACGCCGGCTTGCAGTCGCTGGCGGCTTCGAAGTCGTTGAAAAAGCTGTCGCTCAGCGGCCTGAAGAACATCACCCCCGCCGGGATTGAACAGCTTCGCAAAGCTCGTCCGGAGTTGGTAATTCAAGAACCATAAACTCAATTCAGCCACACGTTGCTCGACAATGCCCTTCCAACACGGTCGAAGTCGCGGAGTCACTTCGCGGCACGTTCGCCCGGGGTGACCAAAGTTAAGACGCCGCCGTGGTACATCAGAAAGCGCTTGTCATCCACCGGGAATAGAGAGTTGTCATAGGAAGATTCAAGCGGCTTGGCATGACTCGCCTCCAGCAAATGATTCTCCGTTGCTCCGGTGGCAAGGGTGAGTTCGCCCAGCAAGCCGTTCGTGTTGGCCCACCAGATCAAGCCTTTGCAGAAGACCGATGCGGTGGCTTGCGGCAACCACAAGCGGTGATTCACTGGCAAGTCGCCGACGTTGTAGTTCGACCAAACTCCGACTTATCGGTTTTCAGATTCCAGGCAACGATCCAAACATCGCCCAGCACCAACGTGTCCCCTTGGATCGCCGCGTAGTTGCGCGGTCGCTGCTGGTGTCCGAGTTTCGCCAATTGACGGAACTCCGCGGTCTCGGCGCTGAACTCCCAGAGTTCCGCCTGTTGCCGGCGGTCTTCGGTGCGACGCGTTACGAACAGCACTCGCTGCCGCGTCGTGCTGGTCGGACATCACTGCACCGTGAAGTTCAGCGTGGTCACGGTGAGCTTCTTGCCGAGCTGGTCTTCCACTCGCAATCGCAGCGTGTGCGGACCGGGATTGCAGCCCTGCGGGACGGCGAATTCGTAGCTGTGGTAGTAGTCGCGGCGTTGATTGCGGCAACGATCTTCGGAGGGAGCGAGCGGCAGAGTCTCGACCACGCGGCCGGCCGGTCCCCCTTCGACAATTTCCAGAGTCGATTTCAACAGCGTGCGAAACTGACCCTCGGAAACCAATTCGCTTTTGAAGTTGCCGACCTCGGCGTACAGCAACACCGGTTGACCGGCAGTAAATTCGTCCCGTTTGAAGCGTTGATAATTTCCGAAGCCGGAAATCTTGTAACAGAACGCGACGTTGTGCAGTTCCAGCCGCGCTTTTTCCTGCAAGCGTGCGGCGGCGGACTTTAGTTGCGCGATCGTCTGCGTCGCGCGTTCGGAGCTGTCCGGCATCCCTTGCGTGTCGAAGTAATTCGCCATGCCCCAGAACATCTGCTGCCAGAATTCCTGATCGGCGGGGTCGATCCCCGGCACCGGTTGCAGCGCACGGTCCATCTGGCCGGTCATCAGGTGCAGCAGCCGCAGTTGCACATGCTTCCGCAGATAGAGCTGCCGAGCGGTGTCATTGTCTCCGGGAATCAGCGCGGCGGCCTCGACCGTGGTTTGCGTGATGAGCCGTTCCAGTTCGGCAGACGATGCAAAGGGGACGACCACCACTGGTGATCCCACTGGCTGCCCCAAGTTAAGCGACCCATTCGCGGCCGGCACGAATACGGGCGAGTTGGGCTGAGTCGGAAAGGGGAGTCCCGGATTCGGCTGGTTGATGGCCGCGGGTTGCTCGGCATTGACCCACTGCACGTTCTGTGGCGCGGAGGCGGAGTTGGCTGCCACAACGTCAGGAGCTCGCGGCCAAAGTTCGGGAGCGTTGGAATTGTTTGACGCAGCATCGGTCGCCATTGCCGGCGTGACGTTTTGCGACCACGACGGGCTCGGATTGACGGTTGGCAAATTTGTCGCGCTGGGCCGCTCGGAGGCGAGTGGTTGTTCCGGGCGATTCGCCTTGGGTTCGAGGTTGTTCGTCAGATCGCGGAAGCGATCCCACGGATTCGCCGCGCCATTGGCGGTGTTGTTGGTTCGCCGCTGACCGGCCGTCAATTCAATTTCGGACGCATAGCCGCCGGGCGTGTTCTGCGCATAGTCGGCCGTCACCACACCGCCGCCAGCTTCGAGCCTTCCGGAAGACGAGGAACCGCTGGCAAGTTCGATGGATCTCTGCGGCAACTCCGGCCGCAATTCGCGTGCGTTGCCTGACGGAGTAAACACGTTTGGCGGCCGAGACTCCACACTCAGCGGTGCTGTTGCCGAGCGGTGCTGCGGTGGAGGAGCTTCGACCGCTAAGGAGCGGTTGCTCGACGGGCCGTCACTCGACACACCAAACAGTCCGCCGCTGGAGTCCGCGGAGTGTGAATCACGCGAGAAATCCTGCGCGTTGTCCGCCAACTCCGGCGTGTCCCCTTCACGAACGCTGTCATCTGGCTCATCCGTGAGATCGTCGTCCGTGGCTGCCGGCTGCGGCCGTCGCGTGAACAAGCCACGAGTCGGCAATTGCACGCAACCGATCGCGCCGCTCACGCACAACAGCCCGACGACGGCCCACTGGCCACGGCGCTTCATGGCTTATCCCTAGCCCCCCAACACATTCTCGCGCGACACGCTCGGCACGAGGGGCGGGACGGTATCGGCTTCCGTCAAATCGCCTCAAGACCAGCTTGCGGCAGGGGGCCTGACCGAGTGCGCGACGCACATTGCACTCGACCCCTCCGCGTTCCCAAAACTTTTGGGCCGGGAATCAAAATGATGCTTTCTGGAAACGGAGAACCGGCAGGACATGCGTGCTCGTCTCCGACGGAGATGCTCGCCGCCGCGTCACGCGATGCCTGCGGCAGATTCTGTTTGACCAATCGAAAGCGTGTCCTAGGTTTCAACGGCAAAATCTGGGATTGGTTTTTCTGGAGAATCTCGTCCTACGACTCTCGGCCAATAGCCGTTCTCTCAAGTTCGTCAGCGGTTCGCTGTCTTGAAAAAAACGGCCTGGCCTCTGGACAAGGAAACAACAACATCATGCAACGATTCCCGTCACAGCTTTTGCGGACGAACGTCCGTCGTGGGGCGATTCTGGTGCTCGCGGCGGTGCTGATGGTCGTGCTGTTGGGGTTTGTCGCGCTGACCGTGGACAGCGGGTTCATCCAACTGACCCGGACACAATTGCAATGTGCGGCAGATGCCGCGGCCTTGTCGGGCGCGATGGAACTCAGTGGCACGGACGACCCCGCCTTGGTTCGCACGAATGCCAATCGCGAGATCGTGAAAACCGCCGCCATGTACCGGGCTGGTGACAAAGCCTCGGTCACGATCAATCCGAATGCGGACATCACGTATGGCAAACTGGTTTGGAATGGTGCTTCGCAGACCTACTCGATTCAGTGGGGCTTAGATGCGACGCCGTACAACGTCGTGAAAGTGCGCGCCATGCGAACCATCAGCTCGGGTGGCGATAACCGTCTGCCGCTGTTCTTCGCGCCGGCCATCGGCTCGCAGAACGCCGACGTCGGGGCGGAGGCGATTGCGACCTTCCAGCCACGCGACATCATGGTCGTGCTCGATTTCTCCGGGTCCATGAACGACGACAGTTGTTTGGGAGCGATCAGCAAACTGGGCCGCACCGCCGTCGAATCGAACCTGCAGACGATGTGGACTCAACTGGGTTCGCCGGTCTACGGCAATCTGGCCTTCACGCCGAAGCACGCGACGCTCAAAGGACGAACGGCCTCCGGCACGATTCCGCACATCGAAGTGAACTACAAGCGAACGTCCGTGGTCGTCACCTCGACGATCGCTTTGCAAACGGTGAAGCTCCAATTCTCCAACGGTGCGACGCAGACAATCTCAGGGCTGTCGGGATTGGTCGGCACCATTACCGGCACGGGCAGCAACGCCAACCAGGCCATCACGAATTGCTGGGTGATCTCCGGCTCAAACGCCAGTCTGTCGTCCGGCAACCAGGGTGAGCAGTTTGATTTCACCCTGACCAACCTCAAATCGGCGCTGGGACTGACTTCGCCGTATCCGTATCCCGGAGGCAGTTGGGACGAGTACATTTTGGAAGTGCAGAAGTCGACCAACAACATCAAGGCCGCCGGCTATCGCGACATGTACGGCTACCTGACCTGGATCGAGTATCTCCAGATGCGGCGTTACAGCTCGGCCGACACGCCCGACCTGTGGAAGACCAGCGAACAACCGGTGGGAGTGATGAAAGACGCCGTCGGTGAGTTCACGGATTATCTCGTGGAAATGGAAGCCGAGGATTACGTCGGCTTGTCGATCTACACGCACACCAACTCCACCGGAGCGATCCTGGAGCACGGACTCAGCAAGAATCTCGATCAGATCAAAACCACCACCCAACATCGCCAAGCCGGACATTACAAGCCAGGGACGAACATCTCGGCCGGCATGAGTTTGGCGCGGAACGAACTGGTTCAACACGCACGCCCCCGTTCATCGCGGCTGATGGTCTTGATGACCGACGGCGTGGCCAATGAACCGGGCGACTCGGCCACAGCCATGGCCGCGGTCATCACCGAGGCCAACTTGGCCAAGACCAACAAAATCAAAATCCTGACCATCAGCCTGGGAGCCGGAGCCGACACCTCCCTGATGCAACAGGTCGCCGACATCACGGGCGGAGTGCATTTCAACGTCCCAGGCGGGAGCAGCATCGCCGCCGTTCAATCGCAGTTGGACACCGTCTTCCGCGAGATCGCCAACAGCCGCACGCTGAAGCTCATCTCGGACCGATGACGCTCATCCTTTGCTCTTGTCACTGTTTGGCGACAGCCAATACAAACTCCCGCGCGCGGAATGGAGCCGTGGTCATCGGGTTTTGGATGGCGATTTCTCGGTCGTTTCGCGAGGTTCGAGCTTGGTTTGGCAGAACGCCAATCGGCTCGTTCGTATGGTTTTCGCCTACCCTCGACGAGACGCCTCATGTCCACGACCGAATCTGATAGTGTCAAGAACGTCCGCGAAAAGATCATTCAGCTCGCCAAAGAGATCGAAGAGCACTCGCGGTCCAACATGCCACCGGAAGCGTTCTTCAGCGAATTCCTGCGCCGAGTCGTCGGCGCGGTCGGGGCGAGGGCCGGAGCCGTCTGGCTCCGCAATGGCAGCAACAAGCTCAACCTGTTCACCGATCTGAATCTCAAAACGACCGGCTATTTTGAGAAGACCGACGCGGCGGGACTCAACCAAAAGCTGTTGGACGAAGTCATGTCCAACGGCCAAGCCTGCACGCACAGCCCTAACGACGGCAGCGGCGTGCAAGTGCCGACCAACGACTTGATCGTGCTCGCATCGTTGCAGCAGCAGAAGCAGTGCGTCGGCGTCGTCGAGATTTTCCAGCGCGTCGATACCCCGCATCAGGCACGCCCCGGCTTCCTGCAATTCGTCGAACAGATGTGCGGCTACGCCTGCCGCTATCTCGATCGCCAATCCACGCCGAAGCCGGCCGAGAACAAGCCAAAGCTGACCGAACAATTCGAGCAATTCTTGTTGCAACTGCACCGCAGCCTCAACGTCGGCGAAGTCGCCGCGACCGCCGCCAACGACGGCCGGCTGCTGCTCGGCTGCGACCGGCTGAGCGTCGCCGTGCAATACGGTAAGAAGACCGTCATCAAGGCCATCAGCGGACAGGACTCGGTGCATCAGCGAGCCAACCTCGTCAAACGCATGCGCAACATCGCCAACAAAGTCATCCTGATGCGCGAGCCGTTGACCTATTCCGGCAAGCTCGACCATCTGCCGCCGCAGATCACCACTCCGCTGGCTGACTACATCCAAGAGAGCGGCTCGCGCATGGTCATCGTCTGGCCGCTGTTTGAAAGCGAAGCGGTCATCAAGGCGGATGAGAAGGGCGTCAAGCGGCTCGATAAACAGAAGAAGCCGATCGGTGGCCTGATCATCGAACAAATCTCCGAAAGCCAGCCGCGCCCCGGCTTGCAGGAGAAGGTCGATTCGCTGTCCGATCACATTTCCGAAGCGATGCACAACAGCCTCAAGCACAACCGGCTGTTCTTGCTGCCGCTGTGGGATTTTCTCGGCGAAACGTTCCGCTTCATGGAAGGCCGCGGCAAAGTGAAAGCACTGGCGGCCGTCGTGGCGACCGCCGCCGCCATCGCCGCGCTCTGCATCGTCCCCTGGGACTACCGCGTCGAAGGCAAAGGCCGCCTGATGCCGTCGAGTCAGAAAGATGTCTTCGCTCCGAACGATGCCAACGTTGTGGAGATCGCCATCAAAGGTGGCGAGAGAGTTCAAGCTGGCGACGTTTTGATGCGGCTGCAAAGCCCGGAACTGTTCCAGGCGCAGGTCACGGCCGAGACCACGCTCCACGAAAAGCAGTCCACACGCTACAGCCTGTTGGGCGAACTGGACGTCGCCAAGAACAACGGCAACAACCTCGACATTCGCCGTTTGGAAGGCAAGATCGAAGCCACTGACGTGGAAATCGCTGGTGCCCAACGACTCCTCAAACTCTTGGAACGTCGTGTCGCCGATCTGACGGTCCTCGCTCCGCGAGCCGGCACGATCGCCACCTTCGAAGTCGAACGCCAACTCCTGAATCGTCCCGTGCGCCGTGGCGAACTGCTGCTGGAAATCAAAGACGAAGCCGGCGCGTGGTGGCTGCAATTGGAAGTCGCCGAGGGACGCATGGGCCACATGCTTCGCGCCGTCGAAGCGAAGCTCGATCAGACCGTCGCGGACTTGATCGCCAGCAAACCGGCAGAAGGTCGCCAGTTGCGTTCTTTGCTGGAATCTCATCGGAAGGGCCTCGCCCCCGCCACCGAGGAAGACGGTCGCCGACTGGACGAGTTGTTCCAAGCGGCCAAGCTCGACGTGGAATTTCAACTGGCCACGAACGTCGAAGACCGCTTCAGCGGCAAGCTGAGCAAAGCCAACATCGAATCCCGCTCGAACGCTTCGACGGACAAAGACAAAGCCATCGTCAACGTCCGCGTGGACATCAACAAAGACGACCTCGAAAAGAATCAAGACAACACACGGCTCCGCATCGGGGCCGAGGTCCGCGCGAAGATCAACTGCGGCCAACGCAGCCTGGGCTACGTCCTCTTCGGCGACGTCGTCGAGTTCATCCAGAAATATCTCTGGCTGTAACCCCGTAGGACGGGCACTCTTGCCCGTCGCTCGGTCAGGCAGTGGATTTGTCCGGGGTCAGGCACCGCAAAATTCAAAATTGGCGGAATCAAGCGTTGGAAGTACTCAGGACGTAGCTCCGCCAATTTTGAATTTTGCGGTGCCTGACCCCTGCCCTTGGAATTGTTGTTACGCCCCCTCGGCCAAGACAGCTCAACCTACGACCTGATCGCATCGCGCACCGCCCGTAATTCTTCCGCCGTCCCCAGCAGCACCGGGTGATGTAGCACCAAGATCGACTCATCCGCACGAGTCGCATTCGGCAAATCATTCACCGCTCGGAACCGTCCGCGAGCGTGAGTCCGATGCAACGCACGAAACCCCGGATCAAGTGCGATTCCTTTCGACCGCATCGAGCCCGCGAAGTCGTCTCGCGAGCATCCCAACGCAACAGCATCGAACCAGAATCCCAGCTTGTAGAACCCCGGCAGTGTTTCGCGAGACTGCGCTCGGCGCGGGTCTCCCGACCCCGCCGCTTCCACGAAACAGCGCAGGCCGGCAACATCGCTCAACAGTGCCAACAGACGCGACACGTTCTCCGTTCGCAACTGATTCCGTTCCGCCAACCGATCCAACTGCGGCACGAGCACCGCCGCTTGCAACTCGGACAATGGATAAGCGTCGTTGCCACGCTGCGTGTGAACACGGATTCGCTGAGCGATCCCGCTATCGCGAGTCACCAGCGCACCGCCTCGTCCCGCGGTCAACAGCTTGCTGCCGCCGAAGCTCAGCACGCCGACATCGCCCCACGTCCCGGCGACTCGCCCCTGCACGGTCGCGCCTGGCATCTGACAAGCATCTTCGATCACCGCGATCCCGTGCTGATCGGCGAACATTCGCACGTCCGGCATCACGACGACTCCCCCATGCAAATGCGACACGATGATCGCCTTCGTCCGCGGCGAGCGAGCCGCTTCAAGTTGACTGACATCGAGCTGCCCGCTCCGCGCATCGACATCGACGAGCACCGGCTTCGCTCCGACCGTCAACACGTTCTTGAAGTTCCCCTCGAAGTCGTAGGCCGAGAGGATCACCTCATCGTCGGTGCCGACGTTCAATCCATGCAGCGCCAACTCGACCGCCGCCGTGCCGCTGCATGTCAGCACGACATGCTCGCAGCCATGCAGCACCGCCAGTCGTGCGGACAGTTCGAGGCAGTTGGGTCCGTGGTACTTGCCCCACGAGCCATCCGCGAACGCGCGTCGCAACGCCGCCTCCACCGCTTCGTCAGGAAGCGGCCACGACGGAGGCTGAGGTTGGTCGTGCAGGTTGCTCATGGTTGCTCGCGGAGTTGTGGGCAGAGAATCGCGCGATACGATGCCTGCCCAGAAGTTGATCCGCAATAGTAGCCGCCGTTCGCCAGAACGCGGGGTTTCGGCCATGCACCCGCGTTCTGGCGAAACGCGGCTACCCTTCCAGGGCACGAACAATGACACACACGATTCGCTACATCATGGTCGGCGGCTTTCTCGGAGCCGGAAAAACCACCACCCTCGGCCGGCTGGCCAAGCACTACCAAGATCAAGGCTTGCGAGTCGGCATCGTGACGAACGATCAAGCGGCCAACTTGGTCGATACCAACTCGCTGCGATCGCAGGGCTTTCACGTCAACGAAGTCGCCGGAGCCTGCTTCTGCTGCCGCTTCAACGACCTGATGAGCACCATCGACTCGCTGGGAGAAAAACAGCTCCCCGACGTGATCCTCGCTGAACCCGTCGGCAGTTGCACCGACCTCGTGGCAACGGTCCTGCAACCGATCAAGCAGTTGTACGACGCCAAGTTTTCGCTCGCGCCGTTCCCGGTCATCCTCAAGCCCAGCCACGGCCGCAAAGTTTTGCGCGGCGACAAGGGGAGCGGCTTCTCGCCCAAAGCCGAATACATCCTCCGCAAGCAACTGGAAGAGGCGGACGCGATCCTCATCAACCGCATCGACGAACTGACGCCGGCCGAGTTGAAAGACTTGATCGACCTCGTCGAAGAGCAGTTCCCCGGCACGCCCGTGCTGCGCGTCTCCGCTCGCACCGGAGCCGGCTTCGACGCGCTGACCGAACTGCTCGACCAGCGCGGCGACTTCGGCCGCAAAGTGCTCGACATCGACTACGACACCTACGCGGAAGGAGAAGCCGAACTCGGCTGGCTCAACAGCAGCATGTCGGTCAAGGCCCCGCAATCCTTCGCGCTGGACGCCCTGCTGCTGAACATCGTCGAACGCCTCAGCGAACGACTGAAGCTCGCCGGCTTCGAGGCCGCGCATCTCAAGACCATCGGCCTCTGGGAAGGTTTTTTTGGAGTCGCCAATCTCATCAGCAGCGACAGCGCACCGGAACTTTCGCTCTCCTCGAATTGCCAAGTCCAAGAGGTAGACTTGATCGTCAACGCCCGCGTCGCCTGCGATCCACAAGAACTGCAAACGCTCGTGACGGCGGTTGTGGCCGAAGCCTGCCAAGTAATAAATGCCACCGTCGAGTTCCAACAGACTCAAAGCTTCCGCCCCGGCCGCCCGCAACCAACGCACCGCTTCGAGTTGGCCGCAACGTAGCGACACGCGGAGCGGTCGTTTGCTAGTCACGAGCAATTGGCTGATCCGGTTCCGGCCTGAGGTGTTGCTGCGTCGGTGGGTTGGATCAAGAAGTCGAGCCGGGCGTGAGACGCGCGCAGGGCCAGTTCGACGGCCTCTGGCGTTGCGGCTCGGGCGAAGAGGAAGCCCAGATAAAGAGCTCCCTCCGGTAGTGGGATCAGCTCCTGGCCCAAGTGCGCGGAAATGGTCAACTGCTCGATGCCGGCAACGGTTTGGGCCTCATCCAGCCCGCGCACCTCGGTCAGCACTCCCGCACGAGGAGTCGGGATCATCATGACGCCGGCGGGTTGGTTTTCACGGGTGGGAGGGGCATAGTCGCCGTCGAGAGCATGACGGATGATCAACTCTTCCAGCGCCAGGCCGGTGCCGAACCGCAGCACTCGCGAGCAGAGGCCGCCAATCGACCGTGGGTTGATCTCGATGATCCACGGACCGTCCGCATTGATCCGCAGTTCCGCATGGACCGGTCCTTCACTCAGTCCCATCGCCTGACAGGCGTGGCTCGCACAGCGAGCAATGTCGGCTTGCACAGACACTGGCAAACGGGAGGGAGTGACGTAGATGGTTTCCTCAAAAAACGGCCCATCGAGAGGGTCCGGTTTGTCAAACAGCGTGAGGACGCGGAGCGTCCCGCGCGTGAGCAGTCCTTCCAGGGCCACTTCTGGTCCGGCGACGAAGTCCTCGACGAGGAACTGCCGAGCGGTGGTAGGTTGGAACGGCGCACGAGTCGGTGTCGTCGCCGAAGTCGTGAGACTTCGGTCCGAACTCTCACGAGTTCGGCTACCTTCGAGAGCTGAGGAATGCGACTGGCGGAATTCCGAGCGGAGAATGTGATCGAGTCGCTCGACGGCCCGAACAAACTCCACGGCGGTGTTGGCGCGGATCACTCCCCGGCTTCCGGAAAGGGTGAGTGGTTTCACAACGCAGGGGTATTCCACTTGATCGGCGAGGTGGACCGGGTCGTCATCCAGCGAGCAGAGCTGGTATCGCGGCTGCGGAACTCCGGCGTGTCCGAGCCGTTCGCGCATGCGGTGCTTGTTTCGCGCCGCCGTGACTGACTCGACAGAGTTATGGCGTAGTCCCAGAGCCTGACAGATGCTCGCGCCGCAGATCGTCACCTGGTCGTCCACGGGAACTACCGCAGCGATCGGATACTGGCCAGCGAACTGGACCACTTGGCGTGCGGCCTCCTGCGGATCATCAAAGTTGAGTCGCAGCAGGCCACTGGGATTCAGCCGGATGAAAGTGCTCGCCTCTTCCGAGGCCACGGTGAGTTCGACGCCCAACCGTTGCGCGGCCTCCATGAAGTCGTGAGTCCGATAGGTGGTCGTGGGCAGCAACAACAAAACCCGTGGCATCTACTTCCCCGACGGCTGGTAGTACGGGTTGCGACCGGCGGCGTGGTCGGTCGTGTCCAGGATGTCGCCGACCTCGGGCACGGCGGCGTGGATCTCGACCTCAACCCCCTGCTTCAGCGTCACGTTGGCTTGGCCGCAGCCCTGACAGCCGCCTCCCATCTGGATGAAGATCGTGTTCCCCTGCACGCCGATCAGCGACACACGGCCGCCATGCGATGCGACCGAAGGATTGATCCGCGTGTCGAGCACCTCTTGCACCCGCTTGCGGATCACGTCGGCGGGCGGAATGCTGGCTCGCACCTCTTCCGAGACAGCCGGTAGCCCAGTCGCCAGGTGTGCCCGAATCGCCGCTCCGATTTGCCGAGCGGTCACCGGCCATTCTTCGCGTCCGGTTTTGTCCACAACCACTCGGTCGTGTGAGATCAACGCACTTCTCACGGTCGGGATCTCAAATAAACGCTCCGCCAAGGGCGATCCGCTCGCTCGGTCTTTGCTGGCGAAGTAGAACGAACTGTCGGGGTAGACCGGCCGATCCACGGTAAATTTGCAGTTGGTGTTGGAGGCGGGGTCGGCCGTAATCTTGATGTCTGCGGTCATCGGAATCTTTCCAATTTATAGAGTCGTGGTCTGAAGCATGTCTGTTTTTTGCGCGGGTCTTGCCGGAATGCTGAACTCCGAATGCCAGAGCCGAATCCTTGCCGTCCCGGCTCGCCTGTTCTACCAAGGCTAAGACCGCCTCGTACAGCCGGTCCCCTACCGGGATCAGAATGCGACAGCAAAATGACCAGCACCGTCCCACTTCCTTCGTGATTCAGGAGTTGCCACCATGCTTGCGAACCGTCGAACATTTCTGGCGGCTGGTTTGGGAATGGGCCTGCTGACGAACTTGGAGAACACCTTGACCGCTTACGATCAGACTGTTGGCTTCGATCCGACCAACCTCACCAAAGCCAACGTGCCGACCCCGGCATTGCTGCTGGATCTCGACTTGTTCGAGTCCAACGTGCAGAAGATGGCCGAGCATTGCCGGCGTTCCAACCGAGGCTTTCGGCCGCACGCCAAAACGCACAAATGCCCGGAGATCGCCAAGCGGCAGATGGCGGCGGGAGCGCTCGGAATTTGCGCGGCAACGGTCCCTGAAGCCGAAGCGCTGGTCGCGGCCGGCATCACCGGCGTGCTGTTGACGTCTCCCATCGTCGAGCCAGCGAAGATCGCACGCATGGTGTCGCTCATCCAGCAGGGCAAGGGAGTGATGCTGTCGGTCGGTCATCCGCGCGAAGTCGAATTACTCTCCGCCGCCGCGACCACGGCAGGGATCAACGTGGATGTGCTGGTCGATGTAGACATCGGCGACCGCCGCACCGGCATCCTTCCCGGACAGCCCGCTGTGGAGTTGGCTCAGTTCATCGCGAAACACAAGCGGCTGCACATTCGCGGAGTCCAGTCCTACGCCGGTCACGCCTCGCATGTCGTCGGCTTCGAGGCCCGCGACAAAGTCTCGCGAGAGGCGATGGGCAAGTCGGTCGAGTCGCGCGATCTGCTCAACAAAGCAGGGTTTGATGCCGGCATCCTCTCCGGAGGCAGCACCGGCACCTATAACATCGACAGCACCATCCAGGGCGTCACCGAGCTGCAGGTCGGCTCGTACGTTTTCATGGACATCGACTATCGCCGCATCGGCGGGCAGTCGAGCGGCGAACACTACGCCGACTTCCAGCACAGCCTGACCGTGCTCGCAACCGTCGTGAATGCTACGCATGCCGATCGCGTCTCGGTCGATGCTGGCACCAAAGCGCTCGACACGACGACCACTCACAAGCCCGAAGCCAAAGGCTGGCCGGGGCTGACCTACAACCGCGGCGGCGACGAGTTCGGCATCCTGACGCTCGAACCCGGCGCGAAGCTGCCGCAGATCGGTGATCGAATCGAGTTCATCGTCCCGCACTGCGATCCGAACGTGAATTTGTATGACCGCATCTACGCGACCCGCGGCGACAAGGTCGAAGCGATCTGGCCGATCGCCGCACGCCGTGAGTCGCGAGCGTGATCCTGACTCGATGTTTGAGCCACGGCCAGCGCGTATCAAAGTTGTTGACCTGTGAGGACTTCCGCGAGGAAGTCGTCGTTCCAGCCGGCGATTTGCATCTTGCCTCGCAGACTTTCTTTGAGCGGATGATGCTTGAGTCGCGTGATGGCAAAGCGTCGTAGCCAA
>CAMDDX010000132.1 GCA_945893075.1 Planctomyces sp. SH-PL62
CCCCGAACTCCGCCAACGCCGCATTCGCTCGCGCCAACGAGCTTCCACCGTCTCACGCCCCATGACAGCTCTCCTGATTGCGGGTCTCAAACCAACCGCATCAGCTTACCACTGCCACCAAGAACGCATTCCGCCGGACGCTTACGTCAGAAACAGCAATCTGCATTGCTTTGTCATGTTCTGCCATCGATGCACGCTCCTGCCTCGATTCTATGATTCAGGTTCCACTTCGGAGGAAACCAATACTTCACCGGGGCATCAGTGGGTCGGTACTTCTGCTTGATACGAGTTCGGTTTGCCACACCTTCGACCTCGGGATGGCGGACGCGGGCGTATTTGCTGATCTCGCAGAAGATGTTCTGGCAATCGATCAACTGAAGGGACCGACCCCAGAGACTACGAAACGCGAGACCGAGACGATCGAACTCCTCGGATTGTTGTTCGGTCACCATCCGGATGATATCTGCCGGACTGAAATCACAGGCCGCAGCAAAACACTTGGAGATGCCATCGAGCGCGCCCGGTCCGGGAACGACAAACTCCATCTCGTCGGCTTGCAGGATTTCGCTGTAGTTCAGGTCAATCGTGAACTGGTATGCCAGAAACGGACCGATACTGGGACAGGCCAGCAAAGAGTCGTAAGTGCGTTGCAGAGTTTTCGCGTCGACGATGCGGTCGGGCAGTCCGTCGTTCAACATCTGCGACAGAAGTGACAGGTGGAAATGGTGCTTTCGACCGTGATGACTCGACTTTGGGCCGGAGGGCATGATGTAGGCCGCAGAGTAAATCGCCTTTCCCGACTCGATCTCGCACGAGAGCACTCGACTGTATTGCTCAACATTGAAATCCGCGGAATTGGGAAGCCCAAAGTGGCGAACCAGTAGTTCCCACGTATCGATCTTGTTGAAAAACTTGAAGAGAAGCGTCCGGAAAAACACCTCCGTCGGAGATTGGTCACCGTTGTAAATAACGTGGCGAATCAGGTACTGACTTACTCGGTCGGACGCTCGGTACACGTTCGTGAATCGATACTCGCGGAGAATTCGGTCATCGGTCCAAGGAAACGATTTTCCCATTGCACGTCGGAGGAAAATCTCCTGACGCTCGGCTGCGAATCGCCAATAGGTGTCGAAAACAATCGTTGGCTTAAGTTTGCGAAGTGTGCTCGGCCGCGACTTTGCGCTTCGCGGCCGTCGAGGCGGAGGCGACTCGAATAACAATTCCTTTTGTTTCCAGTCCGATCGTGGAGTTAAGTTGTTCCGCTTCGCGAACAAATCGAGGGGCTCAGGAGTCGTTGTTTTCTGGTTTATCATTGACTACTGATCCACAGACGCGGTTTTGTGGCACCTTCGCCCAAATGGGGCGTCAGGTAGATCGGGACGTTGCGTTCTTCTTGCTGATCGAAGGCACGGAACTGTTCTGCTCGATGACGGTCTGAAATTCGGCATCGGCGCGGTAACAAGCGAACTTCTCAAGTTTTCCCGCCACGCTGGCGAAGATCCCAGTGTAGCAGCATGAGGTTGTCGCCAAACATCTGCGCCCGCAATGCTCTTCGAGGAACTTTTCGCTCTGCACGAACATGATGTCGAACGGGATTGGCTCATTGGCCTGCGACTTGGGAGTCGCGAGGTCCGAGAAGTCGTCTCCCGCCTAAGTCAATGTGATGCTTCGGCTCCGCCGCAATCCAAACGACAGTGTCCGACGGTAGCCAATCGAAACGATCAGCCAACTCTTGCCGAGTTCGGAACGCGGCGATTCGCACAAACGGCATTGCCGCTCGCCTCATGACTTCGTCCGCCCGATCTCGTCTTGTTGGATATCTCGCATCAATGTGGTCGCTCAAATCAACGAGAAAGAAACTCGATTGTTCGGCATCCCACGCCGAAATCGACGGCGATCCGTCCGATGGGCCTTCGTGAGTGACTGACAAGATCTCCGCCGAACATCGCAGATGGTCCAGAAGCTTCGTCGTGGATTCAGTCAGGAGATCATTCATCGGAATCACTGCTTTCGCCGAACCCCAAACTGGCCAATTTCTTGCTTGCTCTCGGAAGATTCCGGCAGTGGAAGAAAAGTCGTCGCGGTCACTGTTGTGGATGCTCCAGCGGCGGAGAGGAAGGCGTCTTGCAGCACGAGCGAGATTCTACACCGGAACAGTCCAAGGATCATCCACAGCGTGGAGGACTGGAATCGCAGCCTACGCCAGTGTCCTCGACAACCGAACTTCGCGGATTCGGAAGCTCATGGTATTCTTGCGGCGGAGGTTCCAAATGGCATCACTTTCGGTTCAAGTCTCGGAGCGTTTGTTGCAGACGTTGAAGCGTCGGGCGACGAGTCAGCGCAAGTCGCTGGAGAAAGAAGTTGTGGAATTGATCGCGACGGGCCTGAAGAATGCCGACGCGGATCGCGACGAGTTGGAGGAAGTCCTTCAGCCGTTGGAGATGATGACGGACGACGATCTTTGGAATGCGGCACGGTCGCGTTTGCCACGGAGTCTGTCGAGCGAATTGGAGAAGCTGCACCAGAAACGACAACGGGATGGGGTGACGAAAGCCGAGCGCGAACGAGCACGGCTGCTGACGGAGCAGTTCGAGCGATGCTTGGTCATTCGTGCTCGGGCGATTGAATTGCTGCACGCGCGCGGTCACGACGTTTCGCGACTACTCCCATCATGAGCCGCATACACATTCCCCGATCGCTGGGTGCTCTGGTCGCTGAAGACGCAAGGTGCCGCTGTGCCTATTGCCCGGAGTGGAGGCCGATCACAGATATTGGCGGAACCACGCGAGTACGCGGCGTGACATGTCGAGCAGATGCGGGCGTTCTTTGATCGTGTGGTCTTCGCGCGGATAGACGATGAATTCGGTCGGCACGCTCTTGTCTTTGAGGGCGCGGTAAAAGAGGTACGACTGCTCGACCGGCACGTCTTGATCCTCGGCACCGTGCAGAATCAGCGTCGGCGTGTTCAAGTTCTACCTCGCGCGGTCATCGATGAGAGTTTTTTGAGGCAGACGTAATCCGTACCGCGACCGTTAGGGAGCGGCCCGCGTTGGTCGCTCCCTAACGGTCGCGGTACGGCAATCGTCTCATCGACCGCCGCGTGAGGTATCTCGTGGTACGACAACGGGGAGAACTTTTGAAATCTTCCGGCAACTTCATAGGGGGACTCTGCGTAGCGGATCGCATCCCAATCGGCGAGCGAACTCTTGGTGATGAGACCCGGATGGGTCGTGGCTGGCGCTATCATCGTGCGTTACGATGCCGCCCAGTTCAGCCGTTTGCCGTTCATGTCTTTCCTCTTCGCGAGTGTTTTCGATGTGCCAAAACAGGATTTGGAAATGCGGCCTGGTCTGGTTGGGATTGGCTCTGATCCCCTCACTGGTCCGTGCCGATGGTCTGGATTATCCACTGACGGCGGTGGCTTCGGCCGATGGTCAGAGCCTGTTCATCGCCGATCTGAATCAACCCGGTCTCTGGAAGCTGAGCGATGGCAAGCTCACGCCGTTCTTTCAGGCGTCGAAGAAATTCCGCACGCCGCTGAACCGGGTCCGCTGCGTGGCGCTGGATCGGAACGGCAAAGTCCTCGCGGGGGATTCGTCCACGCGCGAGGTCTTTCGCTTTGACGATGACGGCAAACCACAGCCGCTGACCAACGGTGGAATCGGAATTCCGATGGATTTGGTGGTCGATGCCGATAACAACATCTTCGTCACCGACCTGGAACTGAAATGGATTTGGAAGATCCCCGCCGTCGGCGGCAAGATGGAGAAGTTCGCCGAGGTGGATGCTCCGCACGGCATCACCATCGACGCGGATAAGAACCTGTGGGTGGTCTCGCACGGCAAGAATCAACTCGTGCGAGTCACGCCCGATGCGAAAGTCGAGATCGTCGTCGAAGGCCGGCCGTGGCAGTTTCCGCATGAAGTGGAACTCGACAAAGACAAGACGGCGTTCGTCACCGATGGCTATGGCAAGGCGATCTGGAAGGTGCCCTTCGGAGGCAAGCCGGAGAAAGTCTTCTCTGGCGAACCGCTGGTGAATCCGGTGGGCCTCACTTGGCAAGGCGGCAAGCTGCTAGTGATTGACCCGCGTGCGAAAGGGGTTTTCGCGGTGGACTTGTCTGGAAAACTTTCACCGGTCGCAGCGGCGTTGGCGAAGTGAGGCGAATGGCAACTGAGAACTTACCCGGCCGGGGTCAGGTGTTCTGATTTCTGTTTTGCTGTTGCGATGGAGAGCGAACCGTTGATTGGGTGACAGTCTGCGAACCAAGGTTGGGGTGGATCGCGGGAGCAAAACAGAAATCAGAACACCTGACCCCTCGCTTGATAAACGATCGCCCTTGTGAGCAGATTCGACATGCCGAACGTCGCCACATCGCTGCCAAGGTTTCGGTCAGAGACTCGTCGCCGAGTGTTGCAGGTGGGGACTCTCGGATTGACGGGGCTGACGTTGGCGAATGCGCTGCGAGCCGACGAAGCTAAGAATCTCAGACCTGAATCATCAACAGTCGGTTCGCCGCGCGCGAAGGCGTGCCTGCTGATCTATCTCGATGGTGGTCCTAGTCCAATCGACCTGTTTGATTTGAAGCCAGAAGCTCCCGCCGAGATTCGCGGCCCGTATCGGCCGATCGCCAGCAGCGCACCGGGTGTGACCGTCGGCGAGTTGCTGCCGCGTGTTGCGCAGCAGATGCACCGGTTGGTGCAGATTCGGTCGGTGCGGCATGACGAGGGAGTGCATGATCCGGCCGTGTATCAAATGCTGACGGGCTACAAGCATCTCAGTTCGTCGGGCGGGTTGAAGGTCGAGCCGACCGACTTGCCGCATCTCAGCAGCGCCTTGTTGCGAGCCGACCGATCTCCCACCGCGATGCCGAAAGCGATTCAGCTTCCCGAAATCATGAAGATGGAATCGCGCGTGCTGCCCGGCCAGAACGGCGGCATTTTGGGGCCGTCGCTCGACCCGTTCCTGGTCGAGCTGTCGATGTCCGGTGTCGTTCAGAAGCCGCAACTGCATCGCGCGGACGGCGTCTCGGCCGATCGCTTGCGACGGCGCTCCGCGCTGCTGCGTGAATTCGATCAAGACTTGAGCCGGCTGCGGCATCTGGCCACCGAGCGGCTGGATTCCTATCAGCAACAGGCACTGTCGATTCTGGAATCCTCCGCCGTGCAGCGTGCCTTCGACATGGAAGACGAGTCTCCGGAGACTCACGACAAATACGGCCGGCATCGGCATGGGCAGTCGGTGTTGTTGGGGCGGAGATTGATCGAGGCGGGAGCGAAATTTGTCACCGTCTACTGGGGCCACGAGGATCAAGATTGGGCGGACGGGCGCGGTCCGCGTCCGGCCAACAATCCGTGGGACACGCATCGCAATCATTTTCCGCTGCTGAGCCAGTCGCTCGCGCCTCGGGCGGATCAAACGCTGGCGGCGTTGCTGGATGATCTCGCGCAGCGCGGGTTGCTCGACGAGACGCTGGTGGTCTGGATGGGGGACTTCGGCCGCACGCCGCGCATCTCGAAGCCGTGGGCCAGCCGCGATCATTGGCCGGGCGCGAACACCGTGCTGCTGGCGGGAGCGGGCTTGCGCGGCGGCACTGTGTTCGGCGCGACCGATCGGCACGCCGCCGAGGTCATCACCGATCCGGTCTCGCCCGGCGATCTCACCGCGACGATGCTCGCCGCGCTGGGCGTCGATCCGGCTCAACAGATCGCCGATGCTCTTGGAAAACCGCATCGCGTGTCGCCCGGTCAATCGCTGTGGGATCGCTTGCCCACGGCTGGCTAATTCTCCAAAAGTAGCAGGCACACTCCGTGTGCCGTCTGCGCGATAGCCTTGGACTGACGGCACACGGAGTGTGCCTGCTACTTTTTGATCGCTTGCCGCTGGCGTGATGTCCTGAGCGCCGTCGAAAGTTACGATCCCTCGCGAATTCGGATGGCGGTCTTGTTCAATTCCTTTGGCTCCATTCTTTTGCCAGAGGAATGGGGCCAGAGGAATGGAGAGGTCAATTGGTGTCAGCAAATTGGCAATGTGCGGTTCTGATCTTGGCGGTCTCGTTGTTGGCGGGATGCGGAAAACAAGCCGCGCCTCCGGCGGGCAACAGTCAATTCACCGGTTCCTATTTCGAGGACTACCGCAAGATTCAATTCAAGGACAACGTACAGAGCAATGTCGCGGCCGACGGGAGCATCGGCGACTTGACGTTCACCGACATCAACGGGAACGAAGCGTCGCTCAAGGATTACCTCGGCAAGAAGCATGTCGTGCTGATCGTGACGCGCGGGTTCAATGGTTCGATCTGCTTGTATTGTTCGACGCAGACGTCACGGATGCTGACCAACTATGCGAAGTTCTCTCAGCGAGACGCGGAGGTCATCGTCGTCTTTCCGGTACTGTCTGCGGATGACTCGCAGCGGCATCGGGACTTTGCGGTCTCGGTGAAGAACAAGCTCGACACGCCAGTTGAGAAAATTCCGTTTCCGATCGTGCTGGATGTCGCACTGAAGGCGGTCGATCACCTGGGCATCCGCAAGGACTTGTCGAAGCCGGCGACGTATATCCTCGACAAGCAAGGTCAGACGCGGTTCGCGTACGTCGGCGATTCGCTGGCGGATCGGCCGTCGGTGAAGGCGTTGCTCGATCAGTTGGACGCGCTCAACAAAGATGCCTCAGGCGGGTAGGGTTCATGAGCCGCGACTTTCTCAGTCTCGCGAGCGAACTGTTGATGCTGAAGCCGGAGTTGGCCCAACAACTGACGGCCGAAGCGGCTCGCACCGGTGAAGCTCCGGAGGCGATCATCTCGCGTCGCGGTCTGCTTTCGGCGGTGGAAACGGACATCGTGCAGACGCTGTTGCGGCCCAACGAGATTGTTCCCGGCTATGAATTGCTCAATGTGTTAGGACATGGTGGTATGGGGGTCGTGTATCGGGCGCGGCAGAAGACGCTCGACCGAACGGTCGCGATCAAGACGATCCTCGTCAGCCAGATGTCCAATCGCTCGATGGCCGCGCGGTTCGAGCAAGAAGCGCGAGCCGTCGCGCGGTTACAACATCCACACATCATCGCCGCGATTGATTTCGGCCAACACGACGGCCGGCTGTTCTTCGTCATGGAATTGGTGGAAGGGGAAGACCTCGAATCGCGAATCGCGCGGCATCGGCAACCCGACTTGCTCGACGCTGTCACCGAGACACTGGCGTGGGGAATCGCACGGCAGGCGGCGTCGGGATTGGCTCACGCGGCAGAACAGGGCATCGTGCATCGCGATATCAAGCCGGCGAATCTATTGCTCGTCGAACCTCCCGCCGGTTTTCCTCTGCCGCCTGGAATGCCGCTGGTGAAGATCGCGGATTTCGGACTCGCCTTTCTGGCGACCACCGAGGCGGAAGCGCACACGCGCCTGACGGCGGCGAACACCACGGTCGGCAGTCCGCATTACATCGCTCCGGAGCAACTCAGCGGTGCAACGGTGGATGCGCGAGCCGACATCTACGCGCTGGGTGCGACCGTCTTTCATCTGCTGGCGGGACAACCGCCGTATGCGGGCTTGCCGCTGACGCAGATCTTGACTCAGAAGCTGACGGCCGAGGCCGCTCCACTCAGTACCGTGTGCGAACAGGTCAGCGACGAAACCAATTCACTCGTGGCGGCGATGATGACTCGCCGGCCAGACGATCGAATCGCGTCCTACGCAGAACTTCTGGATCGCATCGACGACTTGTTGCGGTCGACCTACCCAGCGACGTTGTCGTCCAGCACCGTGCCGCCGCGATCCAATGCACCGCGAGCGAACCAAACCCTTGCTCCGTTGGCCGCCTCGCACGAGTTGTCACTCGCGATGACTGCCGACTTGCCGGCGCGGGTCAGCGACACCAAGCCCATCGATGCCACGCAAGTCTTCGGGCTACCGCCTCAGGTCGCCAGCGGTGAACCGGCGGTTGGCCGGCGAGTTCCGCGCCGCGCGTGGCTGGCACTGGCGGGTGGAACGGTCGCGAGTGGCATCGGTCTGCTGGCCTGGTCGGTCCTGCGACAGCCGGCCGTCAACTCGCGCTTTCAATTGCGGCCAACGGGTTGGAGCGAGCCACTCTTTGACGGACGTTCGTTGAAGAATTGGCGACCGCTCAGCGGTACATGGATCTTGGCGGATGACGACGACGGAGCCAAAGTGTTGTCCAGCAACAACGGGGTGATCGCGCGACGTCTGTCGCGTGGCGATGTTCAACCCCCTCGGCCATTGCTGCACTTCGCGATCTCGTTGGCCGCGCGATTGCATCAAGCGAATGCGGTCGAAGTTCATTTCGGTCTGCTGCGTGAGGCGGGTGACAACGGCCCGCGACTCGCCTTGCGAGTGGAAAAGGAGACCGCGTGGTTGGCCGCCCGATGGGCGGACCGCGGCAGTTCGGAACCACTCACAATGCCGATGCCGCTGCCATCCATCACCAGCATGGAACAACCGAGAATCCTCCGCGTCTTCCGAGATGCGACGCACTGGTTCGTGTTCGTCGATGACCAACTCGTCGGCAGGTTGCCGCTGAGCGGTCCGCCAGAACTGGCCGAGTTCCGCCTGTTCGCCGAAGGTGGTCCGGCGTGGTTCTCGGACGTTGAGGTCGAAGAGCTTTCGAACGCCGATTACGTTGGAGGGAGGGTTAAAGGCTGATGACGAACACTCAGCAGAATGCTCGAATCCTCGCCCTGTGGTTGAGCTTGTTCGCGCCCACGGTCGCCGCAGCCGATGAGCCTTCGAGTCCGGCCGTGGATGTGACCGAGTACGCTCCGAAAGGGGACTCCTTTCGCGGTTGTACGCATCTCTTGTTTCGAGACCACTTGGAAATCGTCACGACGGGCAAGCGGTTTCACTTTCGCCGCGCGGGAGAAACGGCGTTTCGCGAATCGCCGCTGATGATGTTTGATGACGCGCATGCCGTGGTCTTCAACGCTCGCGACCAGTTGTTCTACGCCACCGATACCGCCAACCATCGTCTGTTCTCGTTCCGAGATCCTGCCAACGGCCACATCGAACAGACCGTGATGACGCTGGCGGGCGTGAAGCTGGATCGACCGCACGACATCGTGGTGGACTCAGACGGCTGGTTGTACGCGCTGAATCCGAACAAGGCGGAAGTCTTTCGCTTTCGTGGCTTCGGGGACCAGGAAAGTGTTCTCGATCTTTCCCAACACCTCGGCAGCTACTCGCGTGCTCTGACGGTGGTTGGCAAGACGCTGTATGTGGTCGGTTCCAGTGCCGGGAAAATCGTGGAGGTCGACAACTTCGAGAGGCGGGAGTTTCGCGTTCACGCGAGTTTCGGAAAACGCCGCGATGCGACGGCGGGAAGCTGGCAGACGACAGGTCTCGTGCCCAATGACGTCGATTTCTATCTGGGAGACTGGTACGTCACGTCCTACTTCTGTCCCACGTATTCCCAGCAGACAGACTGCAACGAGAAGAAGCTCATCCGCTTCAAAACCTGGAAAGATTTTGAGACCGGGAATTGGGAGGATCTGAGTCATCTGCTGCCGCGCGATCTCGTTCCGTACTATCTGACGCCGCATGACGACAGCCTGTACCTGGCCACCTTTTCGCACGAAGCCCAGAATCAACCGGGACGGATCTATCGCGTGGCTCGCCGCCCCAAAAAATGATCTCCCATTCCGACGAAACAGATCGTCGCTTGGGTGAGGGGTCAGGTGTTCTGATTTCTGTTTTGCTGTTGCGATGGAATGCGAACCGTTGATCGAGCGACTGCCTGCGAACCAAGGTTGGGGTGGATCGCGGGAGCAAAACAGAAATCAGAACACCTGACCCCGGCTCGCGCGCCATGTGCGTCGTGCGTCCTCAGAGGCCAGCGCGGCACGATCACGAGGCGGACAATGGGTTCTGCGTTGCTCGGCCAGTTGAGCGACCGTTAGGCTGGCATGATGTCATCCGACGTTTCAATGCTGCTGAGCGCGATCCAACACGGAGACCCCGGTGCGGTGGATGAGCTGTTGCCGCTGATCTACAACCAGTTGCGAGAGATGGCTCGCGCGAAGTTGGCTCACGAGTCGGCGGGACAGATCTTGCAGGCGACCGCTCTGGTGCATGAGGCTTACCTCCGGCTGGTCGATACGCCGGTGGCTCAAAAGTGGCACAGTCGCAAATACTTCTTCGCCGCCGCTGCGGAAGCGATGCGGCGGATCTTGATTGAAAGTGCTCGTCGCAAGCAGGCCCTCAAACGTGGCGGCGACCTGGACCGGATCGATGTCTCGCTAAGCGAACTTCCGGAAGCGGGTTCTGCCGTCAACGTGCTGGAGATCGACGAAGCGTTGACTCGTCTGGCGGCCCAGGACGCTCAGGCGGCGGAACTGGTCAAGCTGCGGTTTTTCACCGGCGTGCCGCTGGCCGAAGCCGCGGAGATGCTGGAAATGTCCGAACGCTCGGCACGCCGTTTGTGGGCGTATGCTCGCTCGTTCTTGTTGGAAGAATTGTCGCCGGAGGATTGATGGATGGCGCTTCGGCCTAGCCACGTTCGCCAGAACGTGGGCCGCAAGCGGAGCAACCCACGCTCTGGCGAGACGTGGCTACGAAGAAAATCCAGAATTCTTGGCCGGATGTGTTGGCGGATTACGCATGAGTCTTTGGAATCGAATGGAATTCTCGCCCGCGAATACTTTGCGATGAATTATGCACGAACGAGACCTCTTCCTGACCGCGATCGAAATCGACGATGAGTCGGCTCGGCGGGCGTATCTCGATGCGGCGTGTGCTGGCGATCCGGTTTTGCGTGTGCGGATCGAACGACTGCTGAGTCGTGCGGCCGAGCCGGGAGACTTTCTGGAGAAGCCGGCTGCGGATTTGTGTTCGGACATGGATTCTGGATTGCTCGCGGAGCACAACGCTCCTTTGCCGCTGGGGGCCGATTCGCCGACGATGATCGGTCAAGTGGACGACACGGGGCCGACAAGTCTCACGCACGTGGCACTGCCAGGTGACTCGCATGCGGCGACGTCGCTGCCGAGCCGTTCGACAGAGAAAGTGTCTGCGTTCGGCACTTTGTTCGGCCGGTATCAAGTCGAACGAGTGTTGGGTTCGGGAGGCATGGGAGTCGTGTATCTGGCCGAAGACTTGCGGCTGGGACGGCGCGTGGCTTTGAAGATTCCCAAGTTTGACGCCGATGGCAAATTCAACTTGATCGAGCGGTTTCGCCGAGAAGCCCGGACGATGGCGTCGGTGTTGCATCGCAATCTCTGTCCGATCTTCGATGTCGATGAGCAAGACGGCACGCACTACTTGACGATGGCCTTCATCGACGGCGAGTCGCTGTCGCATGTCATCAAGGACGGTTCGTCGTTTACGACGCGGCAGATCGCCGAGCTGATTCACAAATTGGCGCTGGCACTCGATGCCGCTCATCGCGCGGGAGTTATTCATCGCGATTTGAAGCCGGCCAACGTGATGATCGATGGCAGCGGCGAACCGATCTTGATGGACTTCGGACTCGCCTGGATGGCGCACGAGTCCGACTCGCGAGTGACGCAGTCCGGCGCGATCGTCGGCACGCCGGCGTACATGTCGCCGGAGCAGGCCGAAGGAGATGCCGACAAGGTCGGTGCCGCGTCCGACATCTACAGCCTGGGCGCGATCCTCTATGAACTGCTCGCCGGACGGCCCATTCACACCGGGAGTGTGACGCGCGTGCTGTTCAAGCTGGTTCATGGAACCCCGACTCGGCCCAGCGAGGTTCGCGGCGACGTCGATCCGAAGCTGGAAGCGATCTGTTGGAAAGCGATCTCACGGCGACCCGAAGATCGATTTGCCACCGCGGCTGAATTCGCACAAGCACTCGCGTGTATCGACAAATGGGAGGGCGAGGCTTCCGCCGAGCCGCGTCTCTCGGCCGTTCGCGGCTCGGCGGTCCACCAAGGCGGATCGCCCTCCCGGAGTCGAGTTGTCATCTCTGACCGAACCGAAGTGCTGCCGGCGGACACGAGCGCGGACACAATTGCCTATGTGAAGCCACAAGTCGCCGCACGCCGTAAGTCGCGAGTCCTGCTGGCGAGTCTGTTGCTGATCAGCACGCTCGGAGTCGTGTGGGCGATCGTGGCCAGTCGCGCGCCGCCACATGGTGACGACCTGGTTCAGAAGGGCGATGGCGGGCGAATCGTTCAGCCGAACGAGACGCCGCCAGACAAGTCGCTGCGGAGTGCGGCGCTGAGCGCGATCGCGCCGTTTGATCTCCAGCAAGCTCGCACCTATCAGGAGACGTGGGCCAAGGATCTCGGTGTGCCGGTCGAGTACGCGAACTCCATCGGTATGACGTTCGTGCTCATCCCGCCCGGCGAGTTCCTGATGGGCAGCACCGACGAGCAAGTCGCCGCAGCGGCGAAGGTCGCGGACGAGGTCCACGCGGAACCGACCACCAAGGACCGCATTCAAAAAGTCGAACGACCTCAACACCGAGTCGTGATCACGAAACCGTTTCTTCTCGGAGCGACGGAAGTCACGATCGCTCAGTTCAAGAAGTTCTCGGCAACCGGATTCCGCACCGAAGCGGAGAAGCTGGCCAAGGACGCGACGTCGGAAACGTATCTCACTCCCGGTTACCCGGTGACGAACGACTCACCGGCGGCGGTCATCACTTGGAACGATGCGGTCGCCTACTGCCGCTGGCTGAGTGACGTTGAACAAGCCATGTATCGACTCCCCACCGAAGCCGAATGGGAATACGCCTGCCGCGCCGGCACGACGACGCAGTATTCGTTCGGCGACGACTACCAGGAACTCGCGAACTTCGGCTGGTTCAAAGAGAACAGCGACAATCGCTCGCACGAGGTCGGACAGAAACGGCCGAATGCGTTCGGTCTGCACGACATGCACGGCAACTTGTGGGAATGGTGCCAAGACTTCTACGACGAGAGTTGGTATGCGAAGTCCCCAACCGACAACCCCACCGGCCCGGCGCTCGGCTCGCAACATGTGATCCGCGGCGGCTACTGGCCCAGCAGCGCGTCCACCAACCGCAGCGCGCATCGCGGTCGCACGATTCCCTCCAATCGCAGCAACCATTTCGGCTTTCGAGTTGTCCGTCAACTCAACGCGCTCCGTCCGCTGCAAGCGGCCCGTCTCGCGCCGCTCAAACTCGAACTCGGTGGGCAGTTGCCGTCGGTGACGAATGCCACCGGACTCAAGCTGGGAGACCTCGATGGCGATGGCGATCTCGATTTGTTCGTCGCGATGCTGAAAGCTCCCTGTTTGGTGTTTCACAACGATGGCAAAGGGGGCTTCACCGAGAGCGGCCAACAACTCGGAGATAACGCCAGCTTCGCGGTCGCGCTGGGAGACCTCGATGGTGATGGCGATCTCGATGCGTTCGTCTGCAACTCCGACGAACAAGCGGACGCGATCTGGCTCAACGATGGTCACGGCATGTTTCAACGCTCGCCGCAATCTTTCCCGCCCAGCTCGTCGAACGATGTCGCGCTGGCCGATATCGACGGCGACAAAGACTTGGACGTCGTCGTCTCGAACTGGAAAGGCTCCGCCGAGATTTGGATCAACGACGGAGCCGCTCAGTTCGTCAACCGACAATCCATCTCACGAATCAGTAACACCGGCGTCGCGCTGGGCGACTTGGACGGCGACGGTGATGCCGATCTCGTGATGATCTGTCTCGGCGGCGACAACCGCGTGTGGCTCAACGACGGTCAGGGACATTTCACGGACACCGAACAGTCCCTCGAACTCGATGAGAGCACTTCCGTGGCGTTGGGCGATCTCGATCGGGACGGCGACCTCGACTTGTTTCTCACGGGCAATCACGGCAACCGCGTCTGATTCAACGACGGTCACGGCCGCTTTCAAGCCAGCGAGCAACCGCTCGGCGGCGGCAAGTGCGAAGCGGTCGAACTGGTGGACCTCGACGCCGATCACGACCTCGATGCCGTCACCATCGCCGGTGGTTGGAGCGGCTCGCAAACACGATTCGTATGGCTGAACGACGGCCAAGGCCGCTTCCAAAAAGGCCCGGCACTCGCGGACGGCAACACGCAGTCGCTGGCCAGCGGCGATCTCGACGGCGACGGCGATGCCGACGTCGTCTTCGGCAATCTCAATCAGCCTGCCGAGGTCTGGATCAATCAATCGAACCAATCGACGATCCCGTGACGTGGTGAATGAAGGGTCGCGCCGGCCTTGTCTCGGATAGCCTCTTAATCTGACTAAGCACTGTTGCTCGTAGTGCCCCAATTGATGGGGTCGAGACTGGAGTCATGCCAAGTTGGTATTGGACGAATCTGGTTTAGTCCGAAAACCGTTGTGTTTTGTTTCGCGGCTTTGCCCCAACGGGGCGAGACTCGATAGCCCAGGGCACAGCCCTGGGTGACGAAACGACGAACATCGGCAAGCCCCAACGGGGCGTAACTCCACGGTGACATCGCCGGAGTTTCGCCCCGTTGGGGCTAAGTGGATCGCGGCGATTCGTGCCCCAGGGCTGCGCCCTGGGCTATCGAGTTGCGACCCTTCGGGCCGGAAAACAAGAAACAAATCCCGCCCGATGACAAAGCTTCGTCAATCTCAACTTTGCATCACCGTAGCCTGACTCTCCGAGTTGGGACTGCTGAAGAAAAATCCCGACTCGGAGAGTCAGGCTACGAATGAAAATGATCCGGCCACGCGAAGCCCGGCTCTTCTCTAAGAGCCGGGCTTCTTTCGTGCGCGACGGGGCGATGGAGTCGCCGAGCGGCAACGGAGTCGGCAGAATACGGACGTTGTTCCGTTGCCCCTTGCATCTGCTTCGCCGCACGTCTCGAAGGCTCGTCCCATGCACCGTCAGGCTTGGATCGCCTGGTTGTTGATCCTGCTGCAAGCCGGGATGTTTTGGTTTTTCTCCGAGACGATTTTGTTTCCGGTGGTGGTCGTGGCGATCAGCCTGCCGGCGGTGTGGTGGCGACGCCGCTGGGAGTTGTCCTCGGGATATCTGCCGTGGATCGACTTGGTGGTCGCGGGATTCTGCACGCTGAAATGGAATCTGGCACCGTATGAGCCGCCGACGTTCACGCCCTACGTGATGTATCCGCTGATACACGCGGCGGGGCAGTTCTTTTTGTTGGCACAGGTGGCGCGGTTGTGGGCGCGGCGGCCGGATCGTCCATTGCCTGTGTATCTGCCGTTGCTGGCGGTGCTGGTCTTCATTTGCCTGGGCGACGTGTACCTGGCACCTTTTGGACGCCGGCGGCAGATGTATCAAAATGGGACTCTGACGTTAGTGGGGTTGTCGTGCCTGTTTTACTCGGTCGCACGACGTCGACAGGAACCTCCGTCGGCGCATGCGCGCTGGGTGCGACCGACGTTGACGGTCGGTGTGATCCTGACCTGCGCGGTCACCGCGCGAGCTGGCAATACCTGGCTATTGTCACGTTGGTCGGAGCTCGAACAAATCTTGATGCGCGCGTCCGGGCCGCGCCCGCACACGGAGCGGAAGAATCTTTTCATCGGGTTCTCCGGACAAGCACCACTGGGATCGGTGCAGTTGCTGCGATCGGTGGTCAGTGAAGAGATCGCCTTGCGAGTAGTTTCGGACCAACCGCCGGGCTATTTGCGGGGAGCGGTGTTCGAGAAGTTCGCACCGCATGGTTGGGAATTGCAAACCGACTGGTTGCCGCCGATGCACTCACGGAAGCCATTGCCCAGCGGCGATCGGTGGGAGCTTCCGGGGCAGACGAGCACGACGCCGCAGCCGCAGTTTTTGCTGCGGCCGAAACTCGCCAGCGATTTGCGTCCGGTGACCATCTGGCGCGCGCCGACTGTGGAACGATATTCGTTTCTGCCGCTCGCGACATCGCGTTTGGAAGTGCCGACGGAATTGTTGTTCTTGGATCGGCACGGTGTCATCTCCGCGGACAACCTTCCGTCGGGAGCCAGCTTTGTCGCGTGGGTTCCCGAACAGTCGGCAGCGAATCCGCTCGAACCGATCGTGCAGCCCTCGAATTGGGAGACGGGCCAACCCCTGGACTTGCCGCGTCTGGAAACGGTCGAGGCCAAGGTGCGACTGCGGCAACTGCCCAACCACATGGACCCGCGGGTGATGGAGTTGACTCAGCGTTTGTTCGCTGATTGTCAGACGCCACTCGAAAAGATCACGGCGGTGCGGCGGTACTTTGCGACGTATCAATACGACATCAACATTCAGATTCCGCCGCGTCAGGATCCCCTGGCCTATTTCCTGTTGGAGAAGCCGGCCGCGCATTGCGAGTTCTTCGCCAGTGGCACCGCCGTGCTGCTGCGGTTGGGAGGCATTCCCTGCCGGTATGTCACCGGTTATGCCGGTGCCGAATACAACCGGATTGGCAAGTACTGGATCGTCCGCCAGCGCGACGCGCACGCTTGGGTGGAAGCGCATGTGCCGGGCAAAGGCTGGATCATCGTGGACGCGACTCCTGAGGGCTTCGTCCCACTCACCACCGAGTCCATTGGCCTGTGGCAATTGTGGGACGACCTGAATCTGCGCGGGCAGATGATCCGCACGGCGCTCGCCAGCGAAGGCTGGGCCGGCAAGTTGCTCGCAGTGAAGCTGTTTGTGATGGCTCTGCTGACCACGATCCCCGGTTGGATCCTGACGGGCGGCTTGCTGTTCTTGATTGTCCGCCAAATCCGATTTGTTCGCCGAGCGGTTCAAGTCGTCCGCTTGGAACCAGCGTTGATCGAGTTGCGGCGGTTACTCGAAGAGTTGGACCGTCGCTTGCGCCGCATGGATCTCGAACGAGCCGCGCACGAAACGTTGCATCAGTTTGCCGAGCGACTGCGTGCGGCCGCGGTTCGACATCCGAGCCTGCGTGAAGCGGCTGAGTGGTATCAGCATTACGCGGCGGCACGCTACGGAATGTCGCCGGGTGAAGCCGGGCAAGAGTCACTCCGCACCGAGTTGCAAACGGTCTGCGAGCGACTGAATGCTCGTGGGAGTTCGAGATAAGTGCTTTGGTGAGCGGTACGGCGCTAGCCGCCGGTTTGTTGCAGGGGAAATCGAATCCACGACACCGGTGGCTAGCGCCCAATGGCACTCACTTTAGAAAGTAGTAGGCACATTCCATGTGCCGTCAGCCTGACAATTGCGGACGGCACATGGAATGTGCCTGCTACTTTGCCGACAAAGTGAGTGCCATTGGGCTAGCTCCATTCCGCTCAATTCGCTTTGCGTCGCGCGTCGTTGGTGACGATGTCGCCGCTCGTCTGCGAGAATTTGATGACGTGTGGCGGATCGCTCGGAGCAGAGGCTTCCGCTTCAGAGCCGGTGTCAGGAGTGTCGAGACGGAACTCGGCCAAGCTATCGCCGCTGCGGCCGAAAGTTTGAGCGCGATAGAGAAGCTGATATGCCGGGCACGACCGCAAGAGTTCTTCGTGCGAGCCGGTGGCGAGGAGTTGTCCCTGCTCCATGACGACGATCCGAGTTGCAAACTCCAGAATTTGCGCGGTCACCGAGTGCGTGATCAGGAACACGGTTCGGCCTTTCACAAAATCGCCGAGGCACTGATGAATCAGCGACTCGCTTTGCGCGTCCACGGCCGAGGTCGCTTCATCGAGAATCAAAATCGTCGGATCGCGCAGCAGTGCCCTTGCCAGCGCGACGCGCTGTCGCTGACCGCCGGACAACCGGTTGCCTCGCGGGCCAACACGCGTCCCGAAACCTTCGGGCAGTTGATCGAACAATTGCGTGACGTGCGCCTTCTCCGCAGCGGCGAACACTTCCGCATGGGTCGCGTCTGATTTGCCGTAGCGGATGTTTTCGTAAATCGTGTCGTCGAACAGCAGCGTCTCCTGCGTGACCAGGCCGATCTGACTGCGGAGTTCGCGGAGCCGCACATGGCGAATGTCGATGCCGTCGATTTGGATGGAGCCACGGTCGGGGTCGTAATACCTCGGCAGCAGATTCACTAAGGTCGATTTGCCGCTGCCATTCTCGCCGACCACGACCACCACCTCGCCGGCCGTGATCTTCAAGGTCACGTCTGTCAGAGCATCGGGCCGCTCGATCTCTTCCGCCGTCGTGGCGTACTTGAAGTAGACCTTTTTGAAGCAGATCGACTGCGCGTGACGCGGTAGCGTTTGGATAGGCAACGCCTGTTTGAGTGCCGGTTTCCAATCCAGCACCTCAAACACCCGTTCGATCGCGGCCGAGGACCGTTTCAGCCGCGAGTAAATGGACGACAGCCTCCGAATCGGATCGAGCGTGCCGGCCAGCAGGACATACAGCACCGACAAATCTTCAATTTGCAGCGGAGCGGCGGCCAGCTTGATCCTCCAAATGGAATCCTCGTGCCGCAGCACCAAAAACGCACCCGGCAGCAACGAACAGCAGACCGCCACCGTCAGCAGCAGTTCGATCGTGGGATTGGTCAAAGCGTCGATGCGGACGACCTTCATCGCCGTCTGATAGTAGTCCTTGTTTTCGTGATGGAACCGCAGCCGGTGCCGCCGCGCTCCGTTGAACGCGATCACGATCTTCATCCCGTCAAAGGTCTCTTCCAACGATTTGTAGATGCGTGACATTCGCTCCATCATGTGGTGACTGGCGCGTTTCAGAAGTTTACCGTAGCGATGAAACGTGACCGCCATCAGCGGCATGCAGACCAACGACAACGTGGTCAACTGCCAGTTCACATAAAACGCCGCAAGGATGCAGGTCGCGGCTTTGAGCGGCTCGCGCACGATGCGGCCACCCAGCAGATTCAGTCCATCCGCCGCGATGTTGATGTCGTTCGTGAAGCGCGACATCAGAGCCGCAGTGCCACGCAGCGACAACGTCTGATAGTCCAGATCCAGAGCGTGCCGGAAGCAATCCTTTCGCAACGCCATCACGGAGAGTTCCACGACGCTGCCCACCAGCATGTCTTGGATGAACATCGCCGTCCCTTTGATCGCCGTCGCGAGGACCAACACCATCAGAATCAGCGCGTAGCTGTTGAATTGATCCTCCGGAATCCAGCCGATGATGCGTCGCTGAATCCATTGGCCGGCGACAAATCGATGCGAAGCCACACTCAGTTGGCTCCGTTTTTGGTCCTGCCGCTGGAGCAGTTTGACTTCCTTTTTCGATTTCGGCGCACCCGGAGCCGCGTTGATCGACGCTTCACTGAAAGC
>CAMDDX010000133.1 GCA_945893075.1 Planctomyces sp. SH-PL62
ACGATCCCTTTCGACACCGAGCGTTCCAGGCCGAGCGGGTTGCCGATGGCGAAGACGTCTTCACCCTCCTTCTGATCGTCGGCGTCGGACAGCATGACCGGCTTGAAGGGCAGATCTTTTTGCTCGGGGATTTGCAGCAGAGCCAGATCGAGGAACTGATTCATCGCGACGATCTTGACCTCGTCGATGCGCCGCCGAGCGTAGCCCCCCTTCGTGTCTTTCGTGAATAAGATAACGGCGATGCGTGTTTCCTTTTCGATGACGTGATAGTTCGTGACGCAGTGCCCGCGCGTGTTGACGATGAAGCCGGAGCCGAGTCCGCCGGGCGTTTGCACGAGCACGACTCCGTCACCGTATTCGTTCGCGAGTTCTTTGACCGGTTTCAGCGGCAGCTTCGCGACGGAGTACAAGTCCCCCTTCTTCACTTCCGCCTTCGTCCCCGGCTTGTCAAAGCTGGCCGAGCGGGACTTGATGCGGTCGGTCGGAATCTTGAGCACATCGACGCCGATGTCGATGACGACGATCTCCGCCCCATCCTTGAGGATTTCGCCTTCGATGCGGCTGCCGTTCGTGAGTTCGATCACTTCGGCCGAGAGCGGCATCGAGGTCAGCGCGGCGATGAGCAGTCCTGCCCACATGAGTTGCGATCGCATGAGATTCCCTTCTGAATTCCGTAGCCGCGTTCGCCAGAACGCGGGTGATTCAGACAGACACCCCGCACTCTGGCGAGTGCGGCTACCAAAACGGCTCAGTTGTTTTTGAATTCGCCGTGGCACGTGACGCAGGTTTTGGAGATGCGGCCCATTGCTTCGTCGTACATCGCATAGTTGCCGGACTTCGCGGCTTCGATGAGTTGCTTGCCTCCCTCTTGCAGCGGCTTGGCTTGTTTGGCGAAGCCTTCGTCGTCGCCCCAACCAAAACCTTTCGCGTTGATGGCGTGGCCGAGGAATTGCAGCACGGCCCCTTCTTGGGCCACCTTCTCGGCCTCTTTCTTCAGTCCCGCTTCGTTGCTGACGGAGGTCTTGAGAGTCGCTTCGGACCTCTGAATCCGTTTCATGACGTGTCGCAATTCAATCGCCGCGTCGCCGTAGTCTTTGTCGTCGTCGGCTTCGGGCAGGCCGGCGGGGGTCGAGCCTTTGAGGATGTCGTCGATCTTCTCAAACGCGGCCGCGACAGCATCGTAAGTGTTTTTGTTCTTCGCCTTTTCCGAACTGGTCATCTCGGTGATCTGTGTCGCCAGCTCACGCACGAACTTGGCATTCTTCTTCCACGAGAAATCTTCGGGATGCTTTTGCACGGCGATCGCGAGCACCGCCAGAGTCGCGGCTTCGGGCGGGATCTCCAAATAGCTGGCGTTGTAAGCCGCGACCGACCCGGCCTTCCCGGCCAGATAGTTCCGCACGTTCTTGATTTCACCAGCCAGCGCGTCCTTGTCGATCAGGTCTTTGAGCGACACGGCCTCGCCACCACTTGCGGCCTTCGGGGGATCTTTCGTTTCGGTCGCCCCGTCCGTTGCCGGAGTTCCCTTCGAAGTGTCATTTGCCGCGACCGTCATATTACCGGCTGCCGCGCCTGTCTGGGTGTTCGCGGCCAGGACCAGCGGCTTGTCAAAGAAGACGTCTTTGTAAATTCCGTCGATCATCGGGGGTCCGCCCGCGGAGCCTTCGGCCTTTGAACCGTCTGCCTTCGAGCGTTTTGTTTCGCCCTTTTCGCCTTTTGCTTTCGGTTCTTTGGCAGCGGACGCTCCGTTGGGAGCCCCATCGCTGGAACCGCAACCGGCGGCAGCCAGCATCGAAGTGCTGGCCAGTAACGAGCCGCACAGCCAACGGGATGAAGATGAGACGGTCATGGCAATTGCTCCTCGGCGTTTCAAAGATGGCTGGATTATGGAGACGCGACCAGCACTGACGCAACGCCCGTAGCTCGGACGCCTACGTCCGAGCAATCGACCAGACGTAGGCGTCCGGTCTACCTACGGCTGACAAACCAGTGGCACGAATGAGAACAACCCTAAACGTTCCTCGTCCAACTCGCCGTTTCTCCGAGTGAAGCGAAACATCGTCTGACCTGCACCCGGTTCACCTATCGGAATGATGAGCCGGCCTCCTTCGGCAATCTGTTCGCGAAATGCCTGCGGCAGTTGCTCAGCGGCGGCGGTCGCGATGATCGCGTCGAACGGAGCTTGCTCCGGCCAGCCGAGCGATCCGTCTCCCAATTTCGTGACGACGTTGCGAAAGCCGAGTCGTTCCAATCGCGGTGTCGCCGAGTCGAACAAGCCCGGCCAGCGTTCGATGGTGCAGACCTCGCTCGCCAAGTGACTGAGCACGGCGGCTCCATAACCGGTGCCGGTGCCGATTTCGAGCACTCGTTCGTGACCTTGCAACCGCGCCGCTTGAGCCATGAACGCGACCGTGTACGGCTGTGAAATCGTTTGGCCGAATTCGACCGGCAATGCTCGGTCATCGTAAGCGTGAACTTGCAACGGTGCCGGCACGAATTCCTCACGCGGGACTCGTTCCATCGCAGCGAGCACGCGCTCGTCGGTGATCCCGCGCGCTCGCAGATGCTGGTCGAGCATGCGTTGTTTCGCAGCCTGCAATCGATCCTCGGAAAGCATGACGACGCGATCCTGAATCAAGGTTGGCGAGACGAAACCGTTGCACTCGGCGGTTGATTCACGGCAGGCGAGTCCGGCTGCCACTTGTCGAGAAACGCGAAGAACACCGCCGCGAAGATGCAGCCGAAGGCGACGATGTAGTTCCACTTCAAAGACTCTCGCAGAAACAGAATCGAGAACCCGCAGAACACAACCAACGTGATCGCCTCCTGCATGATTTTCAGTTGCGCGACTGGATAGTCGCGATGCCCAATCCGGTTGGCTGGCACTTGCAGGCAATACTCAAAGAGTGCGATGCCCCAACTGACGGCGATGGCGATCCACAACGGTCCCGTTTTGATCTGCGGCCACTTGAGATGACCGTACCAAGCGAACGTCATGAAGACGTTCGAGAGTGTCAGCAACAGAGTCGTCCAGAAGAGGTTCATAATTCGTCCTCGACAAAGTAGGTTGGGATTCCATCCCGACCGGTCGGGATGGAATCCCAACCTACAACGAATACCAGTGAATGAGCTTGGGGATCTCGCCCATCTGAGCCAGCGTGTGGACTCGGCGACGAAAACCGAACGAGCCGAAGATTGGCGAGTAGCCATGATGATGATCGGAAATGGCCAACGCTTGCGAGACGTCTTCGTGAGTGAGCTGCGTGCGGTTCTGACTCGCCGCCAGCCAGCGGGCGATCCACAACGTCGCCGGAAAGATCAACGTGAGACTCTGAAAACCTTCGACCAACGGGACGCCATAGTAGGCTGGACCACAGAAATGCAGGCCGGCGACCTTCACGCGGAAGTACCGCGTCCACAGTTCATCGCTCTCGGCCGGGAAGCCGAACGGTTGTTCGAGCGTCTCGAACGGGACTTCACGAAAGACCGACTGCAACGGCGGGACGTTGCCGGTCCCGCGAGCGAATCGGGTCGCTGCACGAAACAGTTTCCAACGGCCTCGCCAGCCGGAGGACAAGTCGGCGGCGGTGTCCTTGCGAGCGTATTGCGCGGTCAGCATTCGGAACTGCATACGACCGAGCGGTGTTGGGCTGTCGGCATTCGGCCGGATCTCTTCGACGGCTGCTTGGCGGATGATGTCGAGGAATTCGGTCAGCCTTACCCCGCTGAGTTTGTCGAAGCGAGATTGCTCGACGAGGTTCAGCCAGAACAACGCGCGTTGCAACTTGCTAGAGATCGGCACATTCGTCGTCGCCAGCGTTGCGTCGATCGCATCGACGACGCGCAGGAGGTCGGGCCAATCGAGCCGTTCGCTCGCGGAGAGGGCAGGGGGCGGAGTCCGTTCATAGCCGTCTGGCACGACAGCCCGTGCGAGTTGTTTGATCTCGTCAGCGTTCTGGCTCATCGAACGGCCAAGGCTCGCGACGACCGACGGGCAACTAAATCGCAGGCTGACCGCCACCTTCTTGCCGGCCGGATGAAACGCATACGGATAGATGCGACACGCCAATGGCTTTGCAGCCTCACCGAATTTCGCGTGGATGCGGCAGAGTCCGTGCTCATCCAAAAACACACAGGCCCCGTCCGCTTGATGGGCTAGTTGATACCGTTTTGCCCACGGCGGCCCACCATGCCGCTCGAACAGCGCGTTGCCCGACGGCGTGCCGTCGTTCGCGGTCCAACCTTGAGCGAGAATCCGCCGCCGCTCTTCTTCGGTCACTTCAATCGCGTGTTGCCGACAGCAACCGCCGCAGTTGTGGCAGCTCCAGTTCTGAATCGTCGGCAGCGTCAGCGAGATGGCCATTATTGATACGGCAAGAATTCCACGCGATTGGAGAAGTCAGACGGCTCGCAGACTTTAGCGATCAATTCTAAATCTCGAATCGCCTGCTGAATGGAAATGTCTCGCTGACGTGCGAAGAGAATGCCCGCGAAAGGAATCCCCGCAGTTTGTCGCTGATTCGCGATGACGAGAAAGTCTTCATCCTGAGTAAACAAAACTCGTCCGACTTGCAGCACGCGGTCCAACAACGAGTCATCGTCCCACTCCGACGTCCCGTCTTCAAAGGCGGAGACCACGTCCACTTGTCTTGCGCGAAGCCCGCTGCGAATCGCCTTGGGGACGTGTTGATCCAAGTACAAAGCCACGCTCACGGCAAGTGTCCTGACTCACGCAGCTTTCGGCGAACCGGTGAGTCCGGCTGCTGTGCTTGCAACTCGTCGACCAGATCCTCTCGACGTTGCAAGTCCGCGTCGAATTCCTCACGGTGGTCGTAGTAATGACCCAAAGCGGAGTGAACTTGCGAGAGCGTAAGCTGCGGGTGTTGCTGTTGGATTTCCGGCGCGTCCCAGCCGTAGGCCAAGTGCTCGCGGATCAGTTGAATGACTTTGAACCGCGTTCCCGCGATGACCAGCGTCCCGCGTTCATCGAGTTCCAAATGAGGAAAATCCAAAACCGCCATCGCCGTTGTCCTTCGCACGAGTCGCACCACCTTGATGCAGTCTGACGCGGAAGATTCTCTCCCGATTTCAGGCATCAATCAACGCGATTTTGTCGCGGCGACCATTTGGGCCGCGAATTCACCGATACTGCTCAGCACCTCGGCAGTCGTGGTGTTGTTGTTCGTCAATCGCTCCAACTGGCGCACGATTGCTGATCCCACGATGACGCCGTCGGCCAAGCCACGCAGCGGGCCGACTTGTTCGGGCTTGCTGACTCCGAAGCCGACAGCCAGCGGCAGATTCGTTTTGCCGCGGAGCCGCTTCAGTTGGCCGGAGAGTTCTTCCGGAAGTTGATCGCGAGCGCCGGTCGTGCCGGCAATCGAGATGCAGTACACGAAGCCGCTGCCGGTCTGGACGATGCGATCTTCTCGGATGGAAGTCGTGGTCGGCGCGACGAGTTGAATCGCGTCGAGGCCGGCATCGCGGATGATGCGAGCCACGTCGCCCGCTTCGTCAGCGGGAAGATCGGGGATGATCAGGCCGGAGAAGCCAGCGTCCTTCGCACGCTGCACGAAGGTTGCCGCACCGAGGCGGAAGACGATCGCATAGCTGACCATCGCGACGAGCGGCGGAATCTTGTCGCTGCTGGTCGTCAGTTGTTGGATGCCGGTGAAGATGTCGTTGACGTGCAGGCCGCGCGATAAGGCTCGCGTGTAGCTGGCTTGAATCACCGGGCCGTCGGCAATCGGGTCGCTGTAAGGGAAGCCGACTTCGATCAGATCGACGCCTCGGCTGGCGAGTTCGCGGATCAACGCCATTGAAGTCGCGACGTCGGGATCGCCGACGGTGACGAACGGCATGAAGGCCATGTGGCCTTGTGCCTTCAATGTGGCGAACGTGGCGGCGATGCGGGTGGGTGTGGTCATGGATTCGCTATGCACCCGCTTTGCCGACTTCCATGACGCTCAGCAGGCCGCCGATTGAGAAGACGAAATTCTTTTGGTCGAGATGTTTGAAATCACCGCTCTGGTCGAGATGCGAGAAGATGATCTCAGCTTCGGCCACGAGCCGATCGCCGACGTGCGCGGTCACTTCGACCGAGCCTCCTTCGGGGCTTTCATTGATCAGTTTGGCCGTGTAGGTCAGCGTGTCGCCGGGGACGACGAAGCCATGAAACGAAACGTTCGGGACTTTGGCTAGGACGACGATGTGCTCGAAGTTGTTCTTCTCGCCCAGCAGGATGCCGCCCGTTTGAGCCATGCCTTCGAGCATCAGCGATCCCGGCATCACTGCGAAGCCGGGGAAGTGGTCGTGCAAGTGCTCTTCGGCCAAGGTGACGTTTTTGATCGCCTTGGCGCTTTGCCCGCTTTGCAGCTCGGTGAAGCGATCAATCCAGAACCAGCGCATGGCGACACTTCGGGCGTAGCCGCATTCGCCAGAATGCGGGCCGAACGGAATTTCACGCCCCGCGTTCTGGCGAACGCGGCTACGGAGGCGCGAATGATTCGACTAGGCCGCCAGCTTGTTCTTCACGAAGTTGCACAGCATCTGGACGGTGAACATGTCCTTGATGTTCTCGACCTTCGGGTCTTTGGCGAACGTGTCGATGTCGATGTGCGGCACTTTCTTGCGCAGAGTGGCGAGGCCCTCGGCGGTGACGAGGCCGTCCTTGACGAAGCCAGCGTCCGCGGACGCGAGGTCTTCCGGGAACAGCTCGCCGCGCGGGATCTTGATGCTGAAGTTCTTCTCCAGCCGGAACACGATGTCGAGGAAGTCGATCGACTCCGCGCCGAGATCGGCTTCCAATCGGGCTTCGAGCGTGACTTCGTCGTCATCAACGCCCAGCGCGTCGACCAATGTGTCTCGGACTTTTGTGAAGATGTCTTCGGACGTCATTCCAATCTCTCCTGGCTGGCCCGCGCGGCAGGCTTGGTTCCAGCCGTGCCTGCCGCTCGTTCGTCGCCGAATCAACTCGCGTGTTTGTCACGGTCGCCGGCTCCGCGAGCCAACCGGCGACCAACCCACTATGAATCAAGCAGCTCGGTCTCGCCAGGAGACTGGGCTGCTGGACACGCTACATACCCGCTCCCAAAGTTAGTCCGCCATCGACCGTGAGCACATTGCCCGTGACATAGGACGCTCCGTCGCTGGCGAGATAGAGCACTGCCGCCGCGATGTCTTCGGGATTGCCGAGTCGTCGCAGCGGGATTTGTTTCTTGATCGTGTCTTCGGCCGCATTGCGGATGGCCTCGGTCATGTCCGTCGAGATGAATCCCGGAGCAATCGCGTTGACGGTGATACCTCGGCGGCCGACTTCGTTGGCGAGACAACGTGTGAAGCCTTCGATGCCTCCCTTGCTGGCCGCGTAGTTCGATTGGCCGGGATTGCCGAAATTCGCCGCCACGCTGGAGACGTTGATGATCCGCCCCGCGCGAGCCGACATCATTGGGCGAGTCACCGCCTGACAGTAATTGAAGACACCGTTGAGGTTCGTGTTGATGACAGCGGACCAATTCTCGGAAGTCATGGTGGCGAGGAGGCCATCCTTGATGATGCCCGCGTTATTGACCAGCACGTAGATTCCGCCCCACTTTTCGCAAATCTCTTCGACGATGCGATCCGCGTCTGGCTTGCTGCTGACGTCGGCTTGGTAGCCGACCACCTCGTGGCCCTCGGCTTTGAGTTCGCTGACCAGTGCGTCGGCGGCGGCGGAATTCGAGTGATACACGAAGGCGACTTTCGCTCCGGCCCGCGCGAGCGTCTGCACGATCGCTTTGCCGATGCCTCGGCTGCCACCTGTTACCAACGCCGCTTTGCCGGACAAACTCATGCTCAACCCCAATAGGACACTGAACTAACTAGTTTCTTTTCGGCCGCTTTGGCAACCGGCTTGAGGACGATCAAGCCGTTGGGCCACTCCAAATTTGACTGAACTGCGCTCGTAGGTGAGCGATCAGCAACTCATCGGTCTTGGCCAGATTCGGGTTGCGGTCGCGTAAGTTGATGCGTTGCAAGACGATCCTGGCACTGACCGCCGATTGTCCATCGACAGTCCCTTCCCCTTTGAAGGTGCATTCCGTTTCCTCCAGTTTGTGGATGGTCGAGGTCACGGTCAGCGATTTTCCGGGGGTCACAAAGTTATTGAACTTCAACGCCTTAGCCTGCTTGAGCGTGATGGTACTGAAGCGAAAATCCTCCGTGTGCCGCAGCAGCCACGCACTGGCTTGCACCAGCGATTCGACCATCATCACGCCTGGCAAAACCGGGAAGCCGGGAAAGTGATCTTGAAGGTATTCCTCCGCCAACGACACGTTTTTGACGGTCGTGATCGACTTCCCCGCTTCCAGAGCGATGATGCGATCGACGAGAGAAAACTTCATGAAACCACCAATCGGGCAAGACTCGGCCAGAAGTGAAGGGGGCGGAGTATATTGGTCCTGGGAAAGTGCCTCAAGCGACTGTCCCAGCCGGAAACCCCTGACCGGCGACCTCAGCGTGAGGTCGAAAAGCAGCGGCGAAGCAGCAAATCCACCGTCGAAATTGCTCCCACGAGGGCGGTTGCCCAGCCGATGAGCGAGGTCACCTCGGGGTTGCCAAGTTCGGTTCCCAGAAAGAACGCGGAAGTTCCAAAGGCAATCAGCGTCAACAAGGTCTGCACGGTCCGGCTGGCAGTCGGTGCTGTCTCGAAGTCCGGCGACCTGTTGTCGGACTGTCTTGCCTCGACGGATTCGACGAGGAGGGGATTCAAAATGGCTTGAGCTGGCTTGGCGGCCGGGGATTCAAGCGTGCGTGACACGTTCGGTCGTTCAAAAAACTCTCGGTCGAGTCGATCCAGTTCGCCTTGCCGAACCGCAAGCTCCTTTTCTTCACGACGCAAGCGGGCGTCCCAATCCTCCATTTTCTCTTTGTCACGCAGCAACTCTTCCGCGAGAGCACGGCAGATGCTTTTCTCTTCCATCAGGGCCGAGCGTTGGGATTCGAATTCCGTCAACTGCGATTCCAGAGTTTCCAACCGCTGTGAACATTCGAGTTGCGGCTCATGCCAACGCGCTTGCTCCTCGGCGAATTTCGCCCGTTCGTGTTCGAGTTGGTCACGCTCCTCCTGAAGAAGCTGTAACACCTGCTCGTATTCCGGTCGGACAGAACTCGGCAGTGGGGCTGGCGTGATTGAGGTTCGCGGTGAAGCAGCGCGGGGTTCCGTTTCGTGTTGCCGACGAAGCTGATCGCTGAGGTCTGCTTCTCGCTCTTGCAGCGAGAGTACTTGGCTTTGCAGATCGCCCAGTAGTTTGGAGATATGCTGCGAGAGCCGTTCGTGCGATTCCGAATCGGTGCTGCTTGCGGTTTCGCGAAGCAGATCGCTGAAAAGATCCAAATCCGGGGAGGCGTCACGGCTTGTCTGATCGATGGCTCGCTTAAGCCGTAAGACGTCTTCGACTCGGCTGCTATCGGTCGCGTCACGCTCTACCAATTTGGCGTACAGCAACTCGTCTGCGGAGGCGAGCCGCACTCGAAAATCAAACGGGCCCAGAGAGACTCGATCTCCGGGAATCAATTCGCGCGGTTCGATGACCAGCCGATCATTGAGCCACGTTGACTCGGCCGCCCACTCGGTCAACATCGTTTGCCGACGGACGACCTCGATCACACAGTGTTCCGGCTGCACGAGGTCCGACTTCGTCAACCGCACCGCACAACCTTCGGCCGAACCGATCGCGCACCGCAGGCCCGGCACGAGCAACACCGGCTCCAAGTCCAGATGCCCCTGCATCGGTTGCAGGACCAACAGGTCTTTCGGCAGTCGCAGCGACAGCGGTTCGATGGCGGGGAGCACGGCGGATCTTTCAGAATTCGACCTGATGAGGGGCCTGAGAGCATCTAGCTCAGAAACCAGCGGTCAGCAAAGTTGGGCGGCAGGGGATCGTCCGAGTCGCAACGGGTCCTGACGATCATGCGGTTTGTTCTGGCCTCTGCCGCAGTCTGGCGCGAATCCTTTCGTCTGGACTGGGAGGCCGATAAGTTTCGCCGTCGCAGTTGTTTGATGGAGGTTTGCCGTGGGAGTTGATGCCAGTTCGGTGCAGGTGAATCTCGGCGAGCGGATTTACGAAATCCGCATCGTGAGCGGTGGCTTGGCGGAGTTGCCCACGTTACTGCCGAGTTGGTTGGACCGCAGCGTGTATCGTGCGGGCAGTTCCCGATCGGCGCATCTCGTCACGGATCGCAACGTGCGACGATACGCCGAGGTCGTTCGCGAAGGACTGACGCGAACCGGTTGGACCTGCGGACTGACGGAACTGGAGCCGGGGGAGAAGACGAAGTCGATCAGTCATCTATCAATGTTGTGGGATGATCTGATCGCGTCAAAGGCGGATCGCCGAACTGTGCTGATCGCGGTCGGAGGCGGAGTCATCGGCGATTTGGCCGGCTTCGCCGCGTCGTCATTCGTGCGTGGTCTGCCGTTCGTGCAAGTGCCGACCAGCTTGCTGGCGGACGTGGATAGTTCGGTCGGCGGGAAGACAGGAATCAATCATCCCGCCGCCAAGAACATGCTGGGAGCCTTTCATCAGCCCATCGGCGTGCTGATTGACACCGCGGTGCTCGATACGTTGCCGTCGCGCGAGTTCTCCGCCGGCATGGCCGAGGTCGTCAAATATGGAGTCATCCTCGACGCAGATTTTTTCGCGTTCCTCGAACAGCGAGCCGAGGCGATCAACCGCCGCGATCCGAGCCTTCTGCGACAGGTCGTCGCTCGTTGTTGCCGTTTGAAAGCGGACGTCGTCGAGAAGGATGAATTCGAACGGACCGGTCTGCGAGCCGTCCTCAATTACGGCCACACGTTTGGCCACGCCTTCGAAGCACTCGCCGGTTACGGTGAATTGCTGCACGGCGAAGCGGTCGCCATCGGCATGTGGCACGCGAGCCGACTTGCCGAGCGGCTCGGATTCATTGACTCGGAAGCGACACGGCGTCAGGAGGCGTTGTTGCGAGGCTTCGGTCTGCCAACGCGATTGCCGGCCGGTTGGTCGCACTCCGAGGATGCGGTCATCGAGCGAATGCGGCTCGATAAGAAAACTGTCGGCGGCCAACTGCGCTTCGTATTGCCGAAGCGGATCGGCCAGGTCGAGGTGATCAGCGACGTGCCAGAAGCCGACGTCCGCGCCGTGTTGCGAAGTTAGAAGCTGATTCAAAACGCCGTAGCCTGACTCTCCGATTCGGGAATCCAGCGGAAGAGATCCCGACTCGGAGAGTCAGGCTACGTTCAACAAAAAAAGGCCGGCTGCGTGATACGCGGCCGGCCTTCGATTCATCGGGGATCGACTCGGAACTCGAGGGAGAGAGGAGCGAGCGGATCTCGAATTGTTTTCAGAAAGAAGTTCGCAGCTTTTTTGACCTCAGTTGCCTCCAAGAGGCGAAGTTCGAATTGTCGGTTCTGCGAGTGAGTCGTCCGGGGGAAGGCACGTTCCCCCGGACGGGTACTCACGTTTTGCAGAGCCAGGGAAGTGGGATGTTTCCATTCGCAGTACGAGTGGAATCAGCCCACGCAGTTGACACTACTTGCAGCAGCCAGCCGGAGCCGCACAGTTCGGAGCACAGTGAGCCGGAGCGGCGCAGTTCGGAGCACAAGCAGCCGGGGCCGCACAGCTCGGAGCGCAGCTATGGCCACAGCTATTGCAGCAGCTCTTCTTGCAGCAGAGCTTCGGCATGTGGCACTTCGGGAGGCACAGCTTCGGCATCTTCCAGCAGCTCTTCTTGCAGCAGCCACTGTTGCAGCAGCTATTGCTGTTGCAGCAGGCGGCGGGAGCCGCACAGTTCGGCGCACAGGCCGGGCCGCAGGCGGCGGGAGCCGCACAGTTCGGAGCACAAGCCGCAGGAGCGGCACATGCTGGCGCACACGCCGCGGGAGCGGCGCAGCTCGGAGCACAAGCGGCTGGGGCCGCACAGCTCGGAGCACAAGCCTGCGCACACGGAGCGGCACAGCTCGGCGCGGGGCAACAGTGATGGTGGTCGAACAGCCCAGCGGTCGCGGTGCCAGCGACGCCAAGCAACATGGCGAGAGACAACATCCACTTCATTCCGGCATCTCCTCAAAAACGTGTCTGACAGTCGTGAGCTCTTGTCGCTGAACGGGCCACTCACCCGACGAAGCAACGCAGTTGAAGGCTCACTGGGACTCGGTGGTCACTACCCGACAAGATCGGCAGGCTTGTTCGTAACTCGCAGAACAACTCCTCGATTGACTAGGGTTCGCAAAAACCGCCGGTCAAAATGTCGAAGGTGACGAACGTAACGCCTGCCCTCTTGAGAAGCTGAAACGAACATGCCGGATCTACTCGTTGCAATGATGCTGTCGCTGGCCGTCGCGGTTGGCTGGATGGGAGTGATCCGACTCAATCGCAGTGTCCGTCATACTTCTCTGACCGCTGCCGCCGCCTGGGCGATTTGGTTTCAGTTGACTCTGACGGTCACAACGATCGCAACGCTTGCGAAGGGCCGAGTGTCACCGGGTATCCTCGATCAACTTTGGTATCTGACGGCGGTGAGTGCGCTCTGCCCGTTCGTCGCGGTGCTCGGAGCACGCCGAGGCCGGCTGCTCGACTGGAGCCTGTTTGTCCTGTTGCCGCTGATCGCCGTGTTGGAGTGGCCAGCGCTCGCCCAATGGTCTCGGTGTTGGAACGGTCAACGGCTGGAACTCGAAACGCCCACGCTGCTCGGATACGGCGTCGTGTTGTTGATGGCCGTCGGAAACTTCTTTCCAACGCGATTCGGGTGGGCAAGCCTGGCCTGGATGGCCGGGTGGGGGTGGGAACTTGCTCAAATGAGCGATTCGTTTCACCGAACACAGACCACGCACATTTTGCCCGTGATGATGGTGTTGGTCTTCTGGATGATTCTCGGCCATGCCGCCAAAAATTGTCCGAGCGGGATCGGATGGAATCGCATCTGGTTCGACTTCCGCGATTGGTTTGGCGTGGCGTGGGCGACGCGATTGTCGGTACGGATTAACGAGATTGCTGAGCGAGAGCAGTGGCCTTGGCGTTTAACTCACGAAGGTTGGCAAGCCACGTCGCGCGGGACTCCGCAGGCAGGGTTGCCGGTCGATGATCCGCGCGTTGATCACACCGTTCGCTGGTTGCTCAAGCCGTTCGTTGATCCCGAATGGATTGACGAGCGGCTGAACGTTGCGTCGCCAACAAGCAAGAAGCCTGAAGTCTGACACTCCTCACTGATCGCGACAGGTGTGAGAGAATGCTGTCTTCGCACCAACGGTGCGAGACTCGAAAGCCCAGGGCATCGCCCTGGGGGAACGTCGCGAACACCTGCTGTCAGCCCCAACGGGGCGCGACTCCGAATCGTGAAACGAGTTTCGCCCCGTTGGGGCTGAGAGTCGTCCTGGCCCATAAACCCAGGCCGTTGGCCTGGGCTGTCGAGTTTCGCACCTTTGGTGCTGACATTCAGTCGGCCTCAGCGAGAAGCGTCAACAACGCTGATGAATGTCATTCACACCGTCGTGCGTGACTCGTGACTCGGATCATCCGCTTTGACGATGTCTCGCCACGGAACTTTGCGGGTTCGAGGTCGGTGTGGCAGAGCGGATTCTCCGGCCAGCAGTCGCGGTGCTTTCGCTGGCGTGTCCACTCGCCATGTGAGATGCGCGAGTCGCAGAAATCGGCGTTGAGCCGCCTGCCAGAGATGTGTCACGACCTCGCCGGTGGGGGCCGCTTCGGATTCTTCGACTCGCAGCACGAGCACCGCTGCCAGCAATCGCAGCACGACGCTGACCGAAAACAGCACATGAAAGTGCGAGACCCCGACCGCCAGAAATGAAAAATCCCAGCCAGCCAGTGACCGCAGCGCGAAGCCCGAACCGATCGACGTTGCGCCACCGACCATGCCAGCGATGGCGGTGCCGGCCGCGATGTACATGGCTCGGTTTTCCGACGGCGAGTAGCTCAACAAGAAGCCGTGCTGAGCAATCGCGATCCCCGCGTTGAGAAGTGCGTCGAGCATGAAGACGGGAATCAGCAGCCAGAATGCGAGCGTCGGATTCGCCGGCACGAAGAGCAGCGCAATCATCAAGACCGACTTGAAGGCGATCGACAGCACCAACAGCGGGCGATGTCCAAACTTGTCGGCCAACCAGCCGAACCGACTCGCCGTCAACGCTCCGCCGATCCACGACGTCGCCCACAGCAGCATCACATGGAACAAATCCATGCCGACGTATTCCAGCAAGAATAAGCCGATGAACGGTGCTCCGGTCATCGCCGCGAAATGCCAGAAGCACGAGAAGCCAATGAAGCGGCGGAACTCGCGCTGTTGAAACGGAGCTGCCAAGATGTCTCGCAGCCGGGGACTCGGCGAAGGCTGGACTGGTGGCTCATCAACCTTGAGGAACACGAGCAGGTCCACGACTCCGCAGACCGCCGCAATCATGCCGAGGACCGCGAACGCCGGTTTGATGCCATCGGGATGTCCAGCCACATACACCGCTGCCAAGCCGATCGTGGCCGCCGCGGACCAGTGCATCCACAAATGACGCTTGCCCCAAAAGCGGCTGAGTCCTTGCCTGGGCAGATAGTCTCCCATCCAGGACATCCACAGCGGATGACAAAAATCCGCCATCCCGTAATTGATCGCCGTCAGCCCGACGAGCGTCCAAATCCAAAACCCGTCCGGCATGTCGGGCCACAAGGTTGGTCCCAGAGCCGCCGGCAACATCACCAGCCGCTGCATGATCCCGACCGTCAGCCACAATCTCCGCCGGTACTGAAACCGATTCACGAGCACGGCGGAGACGAACTGCATAAACAACATCGCCGTCGGCAGCGCGCCGAGAATCCCAATATGCAATCCGTTGCCCCCCAGCGCGCGAGCAAACTGCACCGTCGCGGGAGAAGTCGTGAGTTGCAAATAAATCATGCCCAGGCAGCCAGCGAAGATGATCGCCCGCTGAGCTGTTTTTTGAGGCCACAAGATGGAAGCTCGCTGAAGGAAGGCAGGAAAGCGATGTGAGCGTCGAAGGGAGCGGGCTTGTAGCCGAAAAATGATGACGCGCGGAGACCGAATCATTCGCGAAAAACGAGACTTCCCGTCGCGGCAGCCAGATTTTTTTTGAAAGCCAAAAGCTGACAGAAAAATGGGGACAGAAAGATTGGGCAGCCTCCGTTCGTCAGTGTTCGGTCTCAAAACTGAATTGAATTTGTTTCTGTCCCCATTTTTCTGTCAGCCATTTGAAGCGAACGCCCCCTTCGCGTTTCCTGACCGTTACCATCACCGTTCGATGGCATCTCAAAGAGGCTGCCGTCTCGAATTGAGCGATTTTCTGTTATTGGTCTATCATCCCCCCGGCGTATGACGCCTCACTCCCACCTTCCGACCTCGGCGAACCTCGACATGCTCAAGCCACGTTCCCGATTTGTGTTCCTCGCCACTTCGCTCGCGACGCTGCTGGTCGCGTCAGTCCACTCGAACATCGCGGGAGACGAACCGTTCCGCGATCCGCTGACCGGCAAGACCGCCTCGGCGAAGCGCGGTGATAGACCGAGCAAGCCCGCGTTGCTGAAAGTTTCGCTGACCACAGACAAAGCTAACCCGACGCAAAAGGCCGGAGACATTTTCGTCCTGTCGATCAGCCTGAAGCTGCCATCGGGAGGGCACACATATTCGACTGATCCCGGTTTCACCGGCGCGACGAAGATTAAGCTGACTCAGACCGAGGGACTCGAACCAGTCGAAGACAAGTTCTTCTCCGACCACGATCCGAAGATCGAAATTCAAGACGGAGAAAGCGTCGAGAAGTTCAAAGATGCGGTGACGTGGACTCGGCGGTTCCGACTGAAGTCGGATGCAAAGCGGAGCGACGTGCGAATTCTCAGCCAAGTCCGCTACCAAATCTGCGACAGTCTTAATTGCACGCCCTACGACGAAACGTTCTTTGCCAGTGCGGACGCTCCGACAGAAGTCATCGCGACAGAGGCCGCGAAAGTCGCCGCCTTCAAAAGCCGCTTTGCGCCGCCAGCAACGACGCCGGCTCCAACGATCACTCCGAAGCCGGACAGCACGCTCATCAATGTGGTCGAAGCGAAACCATTTGAAGCCGACGTCATTCCGCAGCGCGGCAAAGCGCCGGACCCGATCAAGGTTCGCTTCCGACTGTCACCGGAAAACGCTCAGCCGGGTGAGTCGGTGTTGTTGTCGGTGACGATGGAATTGGAGCCGCGTTGGCACACATTCGCGCTCGATCAAGATGAGAAGAAGAGTCCCGGCCTGCCGACGATCATCACGATCGACAGGGCGTTCGGTCTCAAGGCCACCGAAGACAAATTCTCGCCAAGCCTCGTGCCGGAAATTGAACGCACTGAGGACGGCCAAGAGCAGCGCGTGCATCACAAACAGATCACTTGGACGATGCCGTTCGTCGTCGAAACGGCGAAGTACGGTGTCTCGGGTTTGCTCGGCTATCAAATCTGTCGCCCCGGTACATGCCTGCTGTTCAAGAAAGTCCCGTTCGCGCTCGGCCATGTTGTGGTCGCGCCGTCAATTCCGACTGAAGCAGTCAGTGGCGTGAAAGATCCCAAGACCACGACGAAGGTTGATGAAACTTCGCCAGCCCCCGAAGACGAAGACGAGGACACGGACGCCAAGCCGCTCGACCAATTGTTGCCTTCGTTTCAGGGGCAACGGTTTGTTGTGGAGGACGACCGTGTTGGTGGGTTGGGAAAATTTCTGCTCTATGCGTTCTTAGGAGGGTTGATCCTCAACGTCATGCCGTGCGTTCTGCCGGTCATCGCCATCAAGATTCTGAGTTTCGTGAGACAGGCCGGGGAGAGCCGCCGTCGTATTTTGGCTTTGAACGTGGCGTATTCGGTGGGTGTTGTGTTGGTCTTCATCGTCTTGGCAACCGTAGTGGCATTGGCGGGCGACTGGGGCGAGTTGTTCCAAGGAACTGGATTCCAAGTGGCAATGGCCTGCGTGGTCTTTGCGATGGGACTGAGTCTATTAGGAGTGTTTGAAATTCTCGTGCCCGGTGTGATCGGCTCGGCGGCGAGTCATCAGCATCAGGAAGGTCTGCCGGGAGCATTCTTAACGGGCATTTTTGCGACGTTACTGGCAACTCCGTGCAGCGGGCCGTTCGTGGGCGTGACCGTTGCTTGGTTAGTCAAGCAGCCATCGCACATCACGTTCTTGGTCATGAGTGTGATGGGACTCGGCATGGCGTCGCCTTACCTCGTGCTGGGGATCTTCCCCGGTTGGGTGAAGTTCCTCCCAAAGCCGGGCAACTGGATGGTGACGTTCAAGGAGGTTTGTGGCCTGCTGATGATGGCCACCGTGATCTTTCTGATGAGCAGCTTGAAACAGAATTGGATCTTCCCGATGTTGATCCTGTTGCTGTCACTTGGCTCGGCGCTGTGGATGATCGGACGGCTTTACACGATCAATTCGTCGGGACAGCGACGATGGACTGTTCGTTCGCTTGCGTCGTTGGTGTGCCTGAGTGGTTGGCTGCTGGCATCGGGTCTCGCCGATGAATCACACAGCGGACCAGAGCTTCCCTGGAAGCCGTTCTCGACCAAAGTTGTCGATATTGAACTGAAAAACGGCCGCACAGTGCTCATCGACTTCACTGCGTCGTGGTGCGCCACCTGCAAGACCAACAAACGTTTCGCGCTCAACCGGGAAGAAACGCTGGAAATTGTCAAACAGCACGACGTGCTCACATTGAAAGCGGACTGGTCGAACGGTTCGCCGGAGGTTTCGCGCTGGTTGCATTCTTTCAACAGCCGGTCGATTCCGTTCCTCGTCATCTTCCCGGGCAAAGACCCGACGCATCCGATTGTGATTCGCGATGCGTACACGAAAACAACACTGCTCAAGAAGCTTCAAGAAGCCGTGACCGCCGGGCAGACGGCCGAGCAAGCGGTCAGCCAACGGTAATGGTGATTGCAACCATGAAAAAAGCCCAGCGTTTTGGAAACGCCGGGCTTTTTCACTGACTGCGGACTCGATCAGAAACTCATCTGCGTCTCGAACTCGATGCCGTACTTCTTCATCTTCTTGTAGAGCGTTGTGCGATTGATGCCGAGCAGGTCGGCGGTCCCTTGGCGGTTCCAGCCATTGGACTCCAACGCTTCGAGGATCAGTTGCTTCTCTGGAGCGACCAGTGAGGACTTGAGGTTGTTCCCCAACCGGCCGGCCGGGACCGAGAAGGTCGGCTCATTCGCTCGCAGCGTTTCCGGCAGGTCTTGCGACGAGACGATGTCGCTCTTGCTGAGCACGACCGCGCGTTCGACGACGTTGAGCAATTCGCGAACATTGCCTGGCCAGCGATAGCGCTGGAGCAACTGCACTGCGGAATCGTCGAAGCCGCGAATCGTCTTGCCGTTCGCTTCGCAGAACTGATGCAGATAGTGCTCGGCGAGCAGCGGGATGTCGGTGATGCGATCACGGAGCGGCGGTTGCGTCAGCGATATGACGTTGATGCGATAGAACAAGTCTTGGCGGAACGTGCCGCTCGCAACGCGTTCGGTGAGATCTTCGTTCGTGGCGAGGATCACGCGGACATCGACCTTGTGAGTCTTGTTGCCGCCGACCGGCTCGAACTCGCGGTCTTGCAGGACGCGGAGCAGTTTGACTTGCAGTGAGGCCGACGCGGTGGCGACTTCGTCGAGGAAGATCGTGCCGCCGTCCGCTTGCAGGAATTTGCCGACCTTGTCGTGATTGGCTCCGGTGAAGGCACCGGCGACGTGGCCGAACAACTCGCTTTCGAGCAGCGTGTCAGGCAACGCTCCGCAGGCGACCTCGACGAACGGCTTGCTGGCTCGCGCACTGAGTTGATGAATCGCACGAGCGGTCATCGTCTTGCCGGTGCCGCTCTCGCCCAGGACCAAGACAGTCGTGCGAGTGTCGGCGACGCTTTCGATCAAGTCGTACATCTTCAGCATCTTGTAGTCGCGGCCAATTAAACTCCCCATGCCGAACTTTTGGTT
>CAMDDX010000134.1 GCA_945893075.1 Planctomyces sp. SH-PL62
GTGATCGAGTCTTCGAGGTCGGCCTCTTTCTTGGTCAGGTCCATATTCTTCTTGATGTATTCGACCGCTTGGTAAGCCCCAGTGGTGACCGCTTGCATCGACGCGCCGGAGAACCAGTAAATCACCGCGCCACCACAGATGAAGCCCAGCAGGACTGGAGCGTCCGTCAGGCTCAAGTGCAGCAACTTGGCTTTATCCAGTAACAAGATGATCGAGAAAATCATCGTTGTCGCACCAACCACCGCCGTGCCGATCAGCACCGGCTTGGCCGTTGCTTTGAACGTGTTACCGGCCGAATCGTTCGATTCCAAGAAGTGTTTGCCGAGTTCAAAGTTTGGCTCGAAGCCGAAGTCGCGCTTGATTTCTTCTCGGATGCCAGGGATGTGCTCGGTCTGAGCGAGTTCAAACACCGACTGAGCGTTGTCCGTCACCGGCCCGTAGCTATCGACGGCGATGGTCACCGGGCCCATGCACAGGAAGCCGAAAGCGACCAGACCGAAGGCGAACACCGAGGCATGAGCCGGATTACCCATGACATCGCCCAACCCCAGCAAGCTGACGAAGTACGCACCCGTCATCAAACCCGCCATCAGCATCCCGGTCCAAAACGCACTGAAGTTGCCGGCGACGAGGCCGGAGAGAATCGTCAGTGAGGCTCCCCCTTCGCGGGACGCGGTCACGATCTCATGCACATGCTTGGAATGCGAACTGGTGAAGACCTTCGTGAATTCCGGAACCAGCACGGCGGCCAGCGTTCCGAAACTGATGATGCTGGCCAACTGCCACCACAAGCCCTCCAGAACTTCGCCGCCCACTTTCAGATCGCGGATCAGCAAGTAGCTCATGCCGTAGGACGTCGTAATGCACAGGATCGAAGCGATCCAAATCAGGCGGGTCAGCGGCTGCTCAAAATCGAATTCTTTCAGACCTTTGTATTGCTTCTCGGAGATCGCCTGATTGATGAAGTACGAGGCTCCGGACATGAAGTCCATCAGGAATCGCATCGCGAAAATCCAGACGATCAGCTTGGCCTGAATCTCGATGCTGGGCACGGCCAGTGTGATGAACGAGATGAGTGCGACGCCGGTCACGCCGTAGGTTTCAAAGCCGTCGGCCGTCGGGCCGACCGAGTCACCCGCGTTGTCGCCGGTGCAGTCGGCGATCACACCGGGATTGCGCGGATCATCTTCCTTCACGTTGAAGACGATCTTCATCAGGTCCGAACCGATGTCGGCGATCTTCGTGAAGATGCCGCCGGCAATTCGCAGAGCCGATGCGCCCAGCGATTCGCCGATCGCGAAGCCGAGGAAGCAGATGCCGACCACCTGACGCGGCACGAACAGGAGGATGACGACCATCATCACCAGTTCGAGCGAGATCAGGAACAAGCCGATCGACATCCCCGCGCGAAGCGGGATGTTGACCACGTCCCACGGCACGCCGCGCAGAGCGGCGAAGGCGGTGCGGCAGTTGGCGTACGTGTTGACGCGGATGCCGTAGTACGCGACGCAGTACGAGCCACCCATGCCGACGACGGCAAAGAACAGCACCATCAGCACCTTGTTGATCGGATCAATCGGTTCCGGCGCGGCGATTTCGGTGATCTTGGCGCTATTCGCCGTCCATTGTTCGGGAGTCACGGCCGCCTGGAGTTTTGCGAGGAACTCGTCTTTGCTCGCAGCCTTTTGGTCCTTCAATGTTTCGAGCGATTTGAGGACATCCTCCGGCACTTTCTCCAGGCGCAATTCTTGAACGGTGTGATCCGTCAGTTCCATCTCGCCCGCGTGGCCGAAGCCCATCAAGTAATAAGTGATCGCCGCTCCGATGAACACGAACAGCAGCAGCAGGAACTTGCCCTGCTGGATGAGGTACGTCTTGCACGTCTGAAAGATGATCTCGGCGACGTTGAGCATCGAGGCATGTGCGGGCAGCTTGTGAATTTCCGCCCGCAGATACAGGCTGATGCCCAGCGTGAAGCAAATGACGAACGACCCGTAGAAGAGCAGGTTCCACGCGCTGATGCCTCCCAAAGTGTCGAACGTTCCCGCTCGCAAATTGGGGATCGCCAAATCCGCTTCGCTGGCGAATCCGGGAGACGCGGTCAGCAGCAGCACCGCGAGGCAAAAGAGGATTGGCTTCAGGCTCCGCAGAGCAACATCCACCGAGGCCAGCAACGCGACGCCAATTCGCTTCATGGTTCCCTCACTCCTTGAAGGCCGATTCTTGGAATAAATCTTGTGGCGAAAAGAATCGCCGAACGCTCTCCGTAGACTGCAGCGAGTTTCATCCGTCAGCCACGACAATCGACCGCTTTATCGTCGCCACGCCGAAACTCCAGCCTGAACAGGTCGGGGATTCTAGGGGGTTTGATCCGAGCAACAAGAGACCGTTACGGGGTCTGGAGTCTTTTTCTGTGCGGACAAAATGCGGTTGAAAAACCTCTGAATAATCGGGAGTCAAATAGACCATCTCCGATTCGAAAAAGACCCCCGATCGCTTCTCGATCACGCCTTGCGGATGAAGTGAGCGGCATAGCTGCGGACTTGTTTGCCGTTGAGCACATGCACGATGCGGAGTTGTTGAATGGTCTCTTGGCTGAAGCGGCCGATGGGGACGTGGATCAGTTTCTTACCATGCTTCTTGGCGAGCCGTCGCCAGCCGGGTCCGGGGGGCGATTCGCTCAGCACGGCGATGTGCCGGCATTCGCTGTAGACGCAGGCGGCGGCGAGCAGCCGTTCCTCCATGGTGTCGGTGAAGTCGAATTGTGGGTTGCTCCAAACTTCGGGGATCGGTCGCGGCGGGAACAGGAACATCGCGCCGCCGTAGCTGGCGGCTCCGATGCCGGGGCCGACCATCTCGCGGCCGAAGTCGGTCGCGAACAATGCCAGCGTCGATTCGTCGTGATGCTCGGCCATCCAAGTGATTCGCCACGGATAGTCGCGCGGGTCGGCCGGCGAATCGAAAAACATCAGCACGCAATCGAGCGTGCCGCGCGTCGGCGGGCAGACCTTCACGTACAACTCGCCGGTGTGCCAGTTGCGCAGCGTCTCGCGGATGTCGAGTCCGTCTTTCAAACTCGTCGAAAACTTTTCGCTGCGAGCCATGTCGGCTCCGAGCATCGCCAGCGCGGACTCTTTGACGTGGGTGCGAAACTTCTCAATCGCGACGTCCTCTTCCGGCCACGAGCACTGATGGAACGGATTCCAACGCTGCCGCCACTGATCCTGGTCGATCTTCGGAGCCTTCGGTTTGAGTTCCAGCGACCGCCAGACAATCGCCTGCCCCGGCAGTCGGCTCTTCATCCGCACGACATCGCCATCCGGAAGCTGCGCAACCCCGTTGGTCATCCGCAACGTGGGGCACGTTTCCAACGTGCCCGTCCCGCCTGCTTTGTCCGTGGCAGGTTGAAAACCTGCCCCACTGTATTCCCGCGCCATCTCTGCCAACGTGATCGCGAACTGGTCGCCGGCGATTTGCTTGGCAGCGAGGATCAGCGAATACAAATCGGGCGTCATCCGGCGTTCGATCAAACACAAGTTGCGGACGTAATGCAGAAACGTTCGCAGTGTCTTGGGTGTGATTTTGCGAGCTCGCGATTTCAGTTCGTGGCGATAACGGTCGCGAGTCGCCAACAGCAGCGCTTTCACGCCGTCGATCGACAGGTTCTCGTCATCGTCCAGCGACTGCCGAGCTTGCTCGTACAAGCCGGTGATGAACGGCAACTCGCCCAGCCAAAACAGGTGTGTGAGCGGATCGTTGGCGTAGATTTCCGTCGGCTCCACGTCGTCGTTCTCGGCGAGATCCTCGCGTCGATCGTGATAGGCGTCTTTGACCCACGGCCAATCCATCATCGAGCAGACAAACAGAATCCGCTTGTGTCGCCGTTCGAGTTCGCGCAAGCGATTCGCCATCCAGACGACGCTCGCCTCCGGCTGACCTTCCGGAATGCGCGGCACGGTCGGCATCAACGCGGCCGCGAAACGATCGATCGACACCTGCTTGACCGGATACGGGTCGGGATAGAACGCCGCGAGACTGACGAAGTTCGCCGTCTCAAGATCAATGAACGCGCGCGGCATGCGTTCCTGCAGAGCGATCCGCAGCGCGGCGATCACCGGCTGACACGGATCAATCGGCACGTAACTGCACGCCCTTAATTCGTCCTGACCACCCGACTGCGAAGCGAACGCATCCGCCGCCAACTCGTCGTCGCTTTCGCTGTCAGGGGGTTGCCAACTCTCGAACGACAACGGCTCCGGCTGCACGACCAATGACAAGTTCGGCAGTTCGGAAACCGCTGCTTCGACATGCTCCTGAAACGAAGGCGGCAGCGGGACGGCCAGGCAATCAAACTGCTGAGCCAGCATGACGCGGCGTACTTCAATGGCGAAATCACCGCTGCCGTGAATCACCGGCAACACCCATACGCGGTCACTGAGTTTCAAGAAGTCGGAGAGCATCGAATCGTTGGCTTTGGTCAAGGAGACGGTCGTGGCAGTCGCGAGCACTGTATCGTTCGCTGTTTGAGTTCGCCGCGCCAGCTCCGGCCAGGTACGAAACAGGAACATGAGGAGCGCATTGGGCAAGGGCTGATTGTTTCAACTTCGTGTCCCAAATGTTCCTGTCAAAGGTCGTGCTACAATGCCATTCCGATCGTCTTGGTGGCGATCTCGAAAAGTCATCCATCTGGCAGGACACCGTTATGAACGCCGAGCAACTCAAGGCCAAACAAACGCCGATCAAAGCCCGCTACAAAGAAGAGCCGACCGCCGCTCAAGTCACGATGCACGGCAGCGGCACGCTCGGCACGGACAGCGTCACCTGCAACGTGTCGACGCCGGCGGGAGTTATCGAAGCTGGCCTGCATCCGATGGCTGGCGGCGAAGAACAATGGGCCTGCTCTGGCGACATGCTGCTGCAATCGCTGGTGGCCTGCGCGGGAGTCACGCTCAAGGCGGTTGCCACGGCGCTCGACATTCCGCTGCGCGGCGGAAAAGTCTTCGCCGAAGGGGACATGGACTTCCGAGGCACGCTGGGGGTCAGCAAGGAAACGCCGATCGGCTTCCAACGCATTCGCCTGCGATTTGAGCTCGACAGCGACGCGACGCCGGAACAAAAGCAAAAGCTGCTGTCACTGACCGAACGATTCTGCGTCATTTACCAGACGCTGAAATCTCCGGCCAGCATCACCAGCGAAATCGCGTGACGTAGCTCGGACGCCTACGTCCGAGCGCCCGGACGTAGGCGTCCGGGCTACAAATGCTGCGGGTGCAAACCGCTTCTCTCGTCGCTTAGAATCCGCCCCGTTGCCGGAGCCTGCTCCGCATTTTCACTGCCACCCTCCGAATTCTGCCTACCGAAATTGCCATGACTGACCGCCGCAACCTGTTCAACAAAATCTGGGACTTGCACACCGTCGGAACGCTGCCGTCCGGCCAGACTCAGCTCTTCATCGGACGCCATCTGATTCACGAAGTCACCAGCCCGCAGGCGTTCGAGATGCTCCGCGACCGCAATCTGACGGTGCTGCATCCGGAACTGACGCTGGCGACGGTCGATCACATCGTCCCGACCGACAATCAAGCTCGGCCGTTTAAGGACGTGCTGGCCGAAGAGATGATGTCGGCAATCGAAAAGAATTGTCGCGAGTTCGGCGTGACGCTGCTGAACCTTGACGACAAGCGGCAAGGGATTGTCCACGTCGTTGGCCCGGAGCAAGGTCTCACGTTGCCCGGTCTCACACTGGCGTGCGGCGACAGTCACACCAGCACTCACGGAGCGTTCGGCTGCATCGCGTTCGGCATCGGCACCAGTCAGGTTGCGTATGTGCTCTCCACGCAGACGCTCGCCATGAGTCGTCCCAAGGTGCGGCGCATCGAGGTCAATGGCACGCTGGGTCGCGGCGTCTTCGCAAAGGACGTCACGCTGCACGTCATCCGCAAGCTCGGCGTGCAAGGCGGAGTCGGCTTCGCCTACGAATACGCGGGGGACGTCTTCGATCGCATGTCGATGGAAGAGCGCATGACCGTCTGCAATATGAGCATCGAAGGGGGCGCTCGTTGCGGCTATGTGAACCCGGATCAGACGACGGTCGATTATCTGCGTGGCCGGCCGCTCGCGCCGCAAGGTGCCGAGTTCGATCGCGCCGCCAAATGGTGGCTGAGTATCGCCAGTGGCCCGGACGCTGAGTTCGATGACGTCGTGAAGTTCAACGCCGCCGACATCGAGCCGACGGTCACTTGGGGCATCACTCCGGCGCAGTCGCTGGGCGTCAGCGAACAGATCCCGACGGTCGCCAGCTATCCCGCCACCGAGCATACCGTCATCCGCGAGGCGTTGGCGTTCATGGATCTCAAAGAAGGTCAGTCGATCAAGGGCTTGAAGATCGACGTGGCGTTCATCGGCAGTTGCACGAACTCGCGCATCAGCGATCTGCGCGAAGCGGCCGCCGTCGCGAAGGGGCGTCACGTCGCGCCCAACGTTCGAGCACTCGTGGTTCCCGGCTCGCAACTCGTCGCCGAGCAAGCGGAACGCGAGGGACTCGACCGCATCTTCACCGCCGCTGGCTTCGACTGGCGCGCTGCCGGCTGCTCGATGTGTCTCGCCATGAATCCGGACAAACTCCAAGGCCGTGAGATTTGCGCCTCGTCCAGCAACCGCAACTTCAAAGGCCGCCAAGGCAGCCCGACCGGACGCACGCTGTTGATGAGCCCGGCGATGGTCGCGGCCGCAGCCGTCAACGGCTGCGTCAGCGATGTGCGGGATCTCAGCCGAGCATAACGCCTCTGGCCTTGTGCCAGTGGTTCCCGCGCTCTGCCGCTACTCGCGAAGCGCCAGGGGTCGGGTCTACGATTTTTCGGATTTGGCCGGAAGAACGTCTGGCTTGCATCCCAAATCGCGCCCGGCCAAATCCGAAAAATCGTAGACCCGACCCCGCGATCATTCACGGCTTCGCGGACTGTTCTTTGATGAACGCCAGCGACTGCTTGATGACTTCGTCGGTGATCTGCATGTGCCCCAGATCGGGATAGTGCTTGAACGTGTGCCGTGCGCCGGCTTTTTCGAGCACCTCGATCATGGTCAGCGCGTTGGCGACGGGAACCGATTTGTCGTTATCGGAATGCAGGATCAACAGCGGCTTCGACGTCTTGGTCACATGCTTGGTCGGCGAGGCCAGCGTGCGAGCTTCCTCAACCGCCACCCCCGGCGGAGTCCACAGCGCGCCCCAGTCGAGCGCCACTAAGTCGTAAGGTGCCGCCACGCTGATCGCCGCGCGAAAATCATTGCTCTCTTTGTCCCAGCCACCGGTGCGCGGATACGGACCGTCTCCCAGCGTCGACGCCAGCGAGACCATGTGGCCGCCGGCCGATTGGCCCATCAAAAAGATGCGGCTGGTGTCGATGTTGAATTCTTTGGCGTGCGCGTGGACATAGCGGATCGCGCATTGAAAGTCCTGGTAGCAAGCGGGGGCCGGTGTGGTCCCCTTCAGGCGATAGTCGATCGACATGGCGAAGAAACCGAAGCCCGCCCATTGCTCGACCTTGATCGTGGACGTGTCCTTCTTGTGCCCGCCGACCCAGCGGCCGCCATGCACCGAGATGATCGCCGGCAACGGCTCTTTCGATTCCGGATACGCGATGTCCGCCAACAATCCCGCGCCTGACACGCGGCCATAAACGACGTCTTCGCGCGAGACAATCTTGGCAGCGGTTGGCTCGTCCGTCTGGCCGACGTTCGAGATGAAGCACACGGTTGCGATCACGGTCGCCACCATCAGCCCACTGGTCATTTTCAGGAATGTCGATCGAAGCGTTGTCATGTGGCACCAACTTTCTTTGGAGCGTTGTGATCGAAATCTCAAGAAGCCCAGCTTTTCAAAATGCACGGGCTTCTGGAATCCTATGGAGAATACTCATTTTCCGCCTCACATTTTTCGCCAGCTCTTGTGAGAGTGGCAAACAAGCTGGCGAAAAATGTGGGGCGAAAGATGCGGTCATCGAGCCGTGAGGAGTTTGAGAAATGCGCAAGTTGTCGGTCGGGTTGTCGTGCGTCGCACTGTTGTTGGTCATTGTCTGGTTGGCGCGCGGCGCTCCGCAGGAATCACGCTGGCGGGAAGTCGCGCCGGGAGTGTGGCGATCCGCCGGTCTGCCGTGTGGGTATGCGTTGATCGACGGTGACGCGGCGTTGTTGATCGGGGCCGCGCGCGGAATGGACTGGCGCGGATTGAAGGCACCCAACGTGCGTCGCATCGAGCGTTGTTTGCTGACACACCATCACCGCGACACGAGCGCGCTGGCTCGCGAATTGATCGCGGACGGCATCGCCGTGGACGCACCGAAAGCCTCGGCCGAGTGGTTGCACAGTGACGGCGTGCGGAGATTCTGGAACGCCTGCTTGCCAACACTTGTGCCGGGTCAAGAACCTGGCTTGAGAGACCGCACTTTCAATGCGTTCAACTATCTCGTCCATCCGCGTGGCATCGATGAGATTCCGTGCTCACTGGAGGACGGTCAAGTAATTGATTGGCGTGGCTGGCGGTTGACCGTGCTGGCGACTCCCGGACACAGCCGCGATCACGTTGCGTTCGTAGCGACTCGCCCAGTCCAAACCACTGCTCAGCCGCTGGTCTTCTGCGGCGATGCGTTCGCGACGCGAGGAAAGCTCTGGTCGCCCTACACGACCGATTGGGATCATTGGACCGACTTGGGATTGAAAGCTTCGGCGGAATCGCTGCACAAGCTGGCGGCACTGAAACCGGCAATGCTCTGCCCTGAGCACGGGCCGGTGCTGCGAGACGATGTGGTCGCCGCACTCGAAGAGACCGCGAAAGCAGCCGAGGAAGTTGGCTTCTTGAAAAGCTTTGAGCGGTTCAGCAAGCAGCGCCTCGGCAACGAACCACAATACGAGTTTCTCGCCAAAGAGCAGGTTGCAACCGCGGGCGAGAAGCCCTGGACGAAGTTGTCACCGCATTTGTTTCTAACTGGCAACACGTTTGTGCTCCGTTCCGAGGCTGGACCGATCACGGTCATCGACCCGTTCGGAGCGAAGCTCGGCGAGCAGATTCGCCGCTTGCAGCAGGACGAGCAGCTTGGCCCGATCGAAGTCGTGTTGATCAGCCACGCGCACAACGATCATTACGTCGGCCTGCATCAATTGCCGAATCGCGAATCGTTCGAGGTCTGGACACTGGAGGACGTCGCGCGACCGATCGCCGAGCCTTTGCGAGTGACCGCCTTCGGCTTGGATGCTCGATCGATCCGCACGGATCGCTGGCTGAAGGCCAACGAGACGGCGACCTGGCGTGAGTTTTCATTCGCGGTGCGGCACTTCCCCGGTCAAACGTATTTCACGATGGGCCTGCAAACGGCGATCGACGGCCGGCAGTGTTTTTTCACGGCCGACAACTTCTTCCACGCGGATCAATTCTCCGGCAGCGGCGGCTGGTCGGGACGCAATCGGGGTTGGCCGGATTTGTATGCTCAGAGCGCTCAAGCGGTGCTCGATGCAAAGCCCGATTGGGTGCTGGCTGAACATGGCGGCGCGTTCGCATTCAACGCCGAGGATTTTCAGCGGCGCGTCGCTTGGGGAAAAGCCGCCGCCAAAGCCGCCGACGCGATCTCGCCATCGGGCCGCTTCCGCCGCGATTGGAACCCCAGCCGAGTTCAAGTCGAACCGCTGTTGGTCCGTGTTCGCGCGGAGGAGACGGCTCGAACGTCCGTGGTCATCGAAAATCCGTTGGCGCAGCCTGAGACATTGCGATTGCGGTTGGATCACGGCGCGGTCACGTCACCGTGGTCGCGAGAAATCATCGTGCCGGCCAACGGGACCGCACGCGTCGAGTTGACGTTGACCGTCTCCGATCAATTGCCGGCCGGACGACATGTGGTGCCGCTGATCGTCACATCGCACGACATCGAGGACGGTGGCGACAACTTCGTCGTTATGGAACGCTAAGAGGGCTTATCACGGCAGGCGCGAGGTGCGGTTGTCTTCGCACCAACGGTGCGAGACTCGATAGCCCAGGGCGCAGTCCTGGGTCACGAACCCGCACGCCACGTCTGCCCCAACGGGGCGAAACTCTCGCGACATTTCAATCGAGTCACGCCCCGTTGAGGCTCGCCAATGTTTGTTGTTCCGCAACCCAGGGCTGCGCCCTGGGCTTTCGAGTCTTGCCCCGTTGGGGCAAAAGCAAGAAATAAAACACACCGGTTTTCGGCCTCAAAAAAACTCCGGCAAGACCAACTCTTCTTCTCCCGAACGTCACCCGATGTGGGGCCGCTGCTATCGGCTTTCAACAGCATCCGCGCTCACTCCATCTTGGCTTGTGACGCGAGAACCGGCGATTTCGGCTGAAGTCGAACCACATGATCCGCGTGATCGTCAAAGTAATCCCAAATTGCACAGTCTTCGCTGAAGTCATCGCTTCACAAAGAACGATCTATTCTCCGTGACTAGAAATGTCGCGCTCGTTGAGCGCTCAACGACCCCCGAAACGTAGCGGAGTTGCTCGGCAACTCCGATCCGAGTTGCGGAGCAACTCGGCTACAAAAAACTGGCACGGAGGCCAACATGGTTCTGCGAAAATGGCTGAGTTCTTTGATCAATGGACGTCCTCAAGCGGATCGCCCGCGACGCCGGAGTCTCAATCAGCCATTGCGGGACATGCAGGCGGCGGCTCAGATTTCGGCCGAACCACTGGAACGGCGACAGTTGTTGACGGCGATTCCCGTGGTGAGCTCGCCGAATAGTGCCATGCTGACCAACGCGGCCAATGTGACGATCAACGGCTCGGCGGAAGCGGGAAGCCTGGTTCGGCTGTATCGCGATGCGGACAGCAGCGGGACCGTGAGTAATGGTGACACGCTCTTGAATTCGCAACAGCTTGGTACCAGCCAAACCGGCTTTTCGATGAGCGCGGCGTTAACGGCGAATTCGGTCAATCGTTTGGTGGTGACGGCGACCGATGCGGCAGGCAATGTGTCCGCCGCGCGAGCCGTGCCGACGATCACGCAAGACTCGATCGCTCCGACGCCGTCGATTGCTCTTTCGACAACTCAATACACCAACGCGGCGAGCGTCGCCGTCGCGGTCAGCTTCACCGAAAGTGTCGTCGGTTTCACAGCCGGAGATGTGTCCGTCGGCAATGGGACGGTGAGCAACTTCGTGGCCGTCAATAGTTCGCACTATACGTTCAACGTCGCGCCCAACAGTGACGGCACCGTCACGATCAATGTGGCCGCCAGTGCGGCAACTGATGCGGCGGGCAATCACAGCAAAGCCGCGACGCCAGTTTCGTTCATCAGCGATCGGACCGCTCCGGTCATCACGGTGACACCGAGCGCCGCGCAGAACGCGAACGGTTGGAATAACACCGACGTGACCGTGTCGTACTCGGTCGTGGAAGCCAACCTCAATGCGGCCGCCAGTAATTCCACGGCTGATGTTCTCACCGCGAGCGGCACCGCGTCGGCCACAGTGACCGACCTGGCCGGTAACTCGACCACGGTGAACTACTCGACGCTGATCGACAAGATCGCTCCGACTCTGGCGGCCTTTCGTGACTTCGCGGCCAACGCGAATGGTTGGAACAACCGCGACGTGACCGTCACGTTCGAGTCCAGCGACGATTTGTCGGGTGGATTCACTACTCCGGCGGCTCAAGTCTTTGGCGAGGGCTTCGATCGAACGGCCAGCGCGACCGTCACCGACTTGGCCGGCAATTCGACCAGCGTCAGCATCGAGCACATCAACGTCGATAAGAGCGCTCCGACGTTGAATGCCACTCGCAGCGCCGCCCCGAACGCGAACGGTTGGAACAACACCGACGTGACGGTCACGTTCGAGTCCAGCGACAATTTGTCCGGCGGATTCGACACCCCGGCCGCTCAGGTCTTTGGCGAAGGCACCGATCAAACGGCCAGCGCGACTGTGACCGACTTGGCCGGCAACTCGACCAGCGTCAGCATCGAGCACATCAACGTCGATAAGACGGCTCCCACGCTCACCGCAACTCGCAGCGCCGCCGCGAATGCGAACGGTTGGAACAACACCGACGTCACCGTCACGTTCGAGTCGAGCGACAATTTGTCGGGCGGATTCGATACCCCAGCCGCTCAGGTCTTTAGCGAAGGCGTCGATCAAACGGCCAGCGCGACCGTCACCGATTTGGCCGGCAATTCGACCAGCGTGAGCATCGAGCACATCAGCGTGGATAAGACCGCGCCGGTCATCACCTTGACCCCCAGCGTGGCGAAGAACGCGAATGGCTGGAACAACACCAACGTCACCGTTTCGTATGAGGTCTTTGAAGACAACATCGACGCACCGCTGAGCGATTACGCCAACGATGTGCTCACGGAGAGCGGCACGGCCGAAGCCACGGTCACCGATCTGGCCGGAAATTCGACCAGCGTCAGTTACTCGACGCTGATCGACAAAGTTGCCCCGACGCTGATCGCCATTCGTAGTGCCGAGGCGAACCAGAACGGCTGGAACAACAGCGACGTGACAGTCACGTTCGAGGCGAGCGACGACATCTCCGGCGGATTCGAGACCCCAGCGGCGCAGGTCTTTGGTGAAGGTTTCGATCAAACGGCCTCGGCGACCGTGACGGATTTGGCCGGCAATTCGACGAGCGTGAGCATCGAACACATCAGCGTCGATAAGACCGCTCCGACTCTGACACTCACTCGCGACATCGCCGCAAACGCGAACGGCTGGAACAACAGCGACGTCACCGTCAGCTTTGAGGCCAGCGATGCGTTATCTGGCGGGGTGAGCAATCCCACCACTCAAGTCTTCGGCGAAGGGGCCGACCAGATCGCGACGGCCACAGTGACGGACTTGGCCGGCAACTCGTCGACGGTGAGCGAGCAGATCAATGTCGATAAGACGGCCCCCACGTTGACGGCCACCCGCGACATCGACGCGAATGCGAACGGTTGGAACAACAGCGACGTGACCGTCACCTTTGAGGCCAGCGACAACTTGTCCGGCGGATTCAGCAGCCCTGCCGCTCAAGTGTTTGGCGAAGGCTTCGATCAGACGGCCACGGCCACGGTGACGGACTTGGCCGGCAACTCGGCCAGCGTGACGATCCAACACATCAACGTCGATAAGACGGCCCCGACGCTAACGGTGATTCGTAGCGCCGCCGCGAATGAGAACGGCTGGAACAACAGCGACGTGACCGTCAGCTTTGAAGCGAGCGATGCCTTGTCCGGCGGAGTCAGCAATCCAGACTCGCAAGTCTTCGGCGAAGGTGCCGGTCAAATCGCAACTGCCAACGTGACGGACTTGGCGGGCAACTCGACCACGGTGATGGAAAGCATCAACGTGGACAAGACCGCTCCGACGCTGACGGCCGCACGCGACATTGCCGCGAATGCGAATGGCTGGAACAACAGCGATGTGACGGTGACCTTCGAGTCCGGCGACGCACTGTCCGGAGTGAGCAATCCAGTCGCTCAAGTCTTCGGTGAGGGCTTCGATCAAACCGCCACGGCGACCGTGACCGACTTGGCCGGCAACTCGGCCAGCGTGAGCATCGAACACATCAATGTGGATAAGACCGCTCCGACATTGATTGTCGTTCGCAGCGCCGCTGCAAATGAGAACGGCTGGAACAACAGCGACGTGACTGTCAGCTTTGAAGCCAGCGACGCGTTGTCTGGCGGCGTCAGCAATCCAGACTCGCAAGTCTTCGGCGAAGGCTTCGATCAAACAGCCACCGCCAGCGTGACGGACTTGGCCGGCAATACGACGACCGTGACCGAGCACATCAACGTGGACAAGACCGCCCCGACGCTGACGGCCGCACGCGACATCGCCGCGAATGCGAATGGCTGGAACAACAGCGACGTCACCGTCACGTTCGAGGCCAACGATGCTTTGTCGGGCGGAGTCAGTAGCCCAGCCGCTCAAGTCATTGGCGAAGGCTTCGACCAAACCGCCACGGCGACGGTGACGGACTTGGCTGGCAACTCGGCCAGCGTGAGTATCCAACACATCAACGTCGATAAGACGGCCCCGACGCTGACGGTGATTCGTAGCGCCGCCGCGAATGAGAACGGCTGGAACAACAGCGACGTGACCGTCAGCTTTGAAGCCAGCGACGCGTTATCCGGCGGAGTCAGCAATCCAGATGCGCAAGCCTTTGGGGAAGGTGCCGATCAGACGGCCACCGCCAGCGTGACGGACTTAGCCGGCAATACGACGACCGTGACCGAGCACATCAACGTGGATAAGACAGCCCCGACGTTGACGGCCGCACGCGACATCGTCGCGAATGCGAATGGCTGGAACAACAGCGACGTGACCGTCAGTTTTGAAGCCAGCGACGCGCTGTCTGGCGGAGTGACCAGTCCGTCCGCTCAAGTGATCGGCGAAGGCTTCCATCAAACAGCCACGGCGACGGTGACGGACTTGGCTGGCAACTCAACCACGGTCAGCATCGAACACATCAATGTGGATAAGACCGCTCCCTCACTGACGGCGACTCCTAACATCGCCGCCAACGAAAATGGTTGGAACAACAGCGACGTGACGATCAGCTTCGAGGGCAGCGATGCGTTGTCCGGCGGAGTCAGCAATCCCGACTCGCAAGTCTTCGGAGAGGGTGCCGATCAAACCGCCACCGCCAGCGTGACGGACTTGGCCGGAAATACGACGACCATCCAATACCAGCACATCAACATCGACAAGACCGCTCCGACGTTGACGGCCGCACGCGACATCGCCGCGAATGCGAATGGCTGGAACAACAGCGATGTGACCGTCAGCTTTGAAGCCAGCGATGCGCTATCTGGCGGAGTGAGCAGCCCGGCCGCTCAAGTGATCGGTGAAGGCTTCCATCAAACGGCCACGGCGACGGTGACGGACTTGGCCGGCAACTCAACCACGGTCAGCATCGAACACATCAACGTCGACAAGACCGCTCCCTCACTGACGGCGACTCCTAACATCGCCGCCAACGAAAATGGTTGGAACAACAGCGACGTGACGATCAGCTTCGAGGGCAGCGATGCGTTGTCCGGCGGAGTCAGCAATCCAGACTCGCAAGTCTTCGGCGAGGGCTTCGATCAAACAGCCACCGCCAGCGTGACGGACTTGGCCGGCAATACGACGACCATCCAATTCGAGCACATCAATGTGGACAAGACGGCTCCCACGTTGACGGCTGCTCGTGACATTGCCGCAAACGCGAACGGCTGGAACAACAGCAACGTGACCGTCAGCTTCGCGGCCAGCGATGCGTTGTCCGGTGTCGCCGGCAATCCCGCTTCGCAAGTCGTCGGCGAGGGTTTCAACCAAACGGCCACGGGAACAGTGACCGACTTGGCCGGTAACTCGACCAGCGTGAGCCTTGGCGGCATCAACGTTGATAAGACGGCTCCGACGTTGACGGCTTCTCGTGACATCCCGGCGAATGAGAACGGTTGGAACAACAGCGATGTGACCGTCAGCTTTGAGGCGAGCGATGCCTTGTCCGGCGTCGCCGGCAATCCCGCCTCGCAAGTCATCGGCGAAGGTTTCGATCAAACAGCCACAGGCAGCGTGACGGACTTGGCCGGGAACTCAACCAGCGCGAGTCTCACGCACATCAACGTCGATAAGACGGCCCCCACATTCGCCGTGATCTCGGCACCGACCAATGGTCAAGAAGGCTCTGCGCTTCACTTTGAAGTGCTCGGCAGTGACAGCCTGTCGGGGACCAGTTCCAGCAGTTGGAACATTTCTGGTGGCCCGCAGACAACCGGCAGCGCAGGGGTCTCGTCGCTGGACGTCACACCGCTAGACAATGGCTCGTACCAAGTTGTCTATTCCGCGACCGACGTGGCCGGGAATTCGTCGAACGTCACGTTGGAAGTCAGCGTCGCCAACATCGCTCCCACAGCGGGCAACGACAGCATCAGCCTCACCGAAGAAGACGGAGACGAGATTTACGAAGACGATGTCCTCGAAGGCGAAGGGCTGCTCGACAACGACACCGATCCGGCCGGCAGCAACGATCCGTTGACGGTCGTCAGTTACGACGCAATCAGCCAGCACGGTGCGGCCGTGACGGTCGGCAGCGACGGCAGCTTCACCTACGACCCAACCCATTCGGAAGACGCGCAGTCGCTCGGAGCGGGTGAAGTTAGACTCGATACGTTCAGCTACACGATCTCGGACGGCGACGGCGGGACGAGCAGCGCCACGGTCACGGTCGAAGTTCACGGAGTCAACGATGCTCCGGTGCTGAACGACACGACGGCGGTGCGGCTCGAAGCGATTGATGCCAACGACCTCTACGGCCAAGGCACGGACATCGAGACGTTCGCCCTCGATCGCATCGACGAAGTGGATACACATGACTCGATCGGCATCGCGGTGATCGGCTTCAGCCGAGCCACCACACGCGGCGACTGGCAGTTCTCAACCAATGCCGGCCAGTCCTGGACGACGATCAACGGCATCAGTGAATCCAACGCACTGCATCTCGTGGCCGACGGACAGACGCGCCTGCGACTGCGTCCCGATGGATCGCACACGGGAACGGCTCGGCTGACGGTGCGAGCCTGGGACGGCTCCAACGACATCGGCAACGGCAGCTACGCCGGGATCACCGGCACGGCTGGCACGGCGGCTTACAGCTCGGACACGGTGACTTTGCGACAGACAGTGCTGTCGGCCGCGAAGGATGCGACCGTCGCCGTCTCGGACACGTTTGACGTGGGCGCGAATGGCGAAGTGACCGGCAACGTCCTGTCGAACGACATCGACCCGGATTCACGATTGCCGCAAGATGTCGGGGTTCACTTCGCCGGCAATCTCGATCTCGGATTGCTCAGCCAGATCTTTGGCGGTCCTCAAGAATTCGATGCGCTGGCTCTCACGCACTACGGTGCGCTGACGCACAACATTGACGGCAGCTTCAACTATCAAGCCCAGCCGGATTTCTTTGCCTTCTTGCCTGAGGGAGAGTCTGTCCTCGACGGCTTTACCTACTTCGTGACCGACGGGAAATTGACGAGCAACGTCGCCGCCGTGTCGATCATTCTGACGGGCGTGAACGACGCTCCGCAGGCCACGACGATGATCGACGAGCAAGTCGTCAACGAATCCATGCCATTCAGCCTCGGCCTGCCGGTGGACTTGTTCCATGATGTGGACAACGGCGATTCGTTGACGATCACTGCGACTCAAGCGGACGGTTCGGCGCTGCCGAGCTGGCTCAGCTTCGACGACCAATACCTGTGGTTCAGCGGGACTCCGTCGAATTCCGATACCGGGAGCTTCACGATTCGAGTGACCGCGACCGACACTCACGGAGCTTCCGCCGCGATCGAATTCGGAGTGGAAGTGGTCAACGTCAACCACGCGCCGATGGCCGGCATTCAGGAGAGTGTTTCGGTCAATGAAGGTAACACGCTGTCGCTGACGTTGCCGACAGATCTGTTCTATGACTCGGATGCCGGCGACCACCTGAGCATCTCGGTGAGCGACACCTACGGCAATTCGCTGCCGAGCTTCTTCACGTTCAACGCCAACACCAGCACGCTGACCGCCACACCGAATTGGAACTCGGCTGGGATCTACACGGTCCTCGTGACAGCCACAGACTCGGCCGGCGCGTCCGTAGCGACCGCGTTCAACGTCAGCGTGATCGACAGCTTGATCACGATCCATGTGGCCGGCCAAGCCAACGATCCCAATGAAGCTTGGTCGCTGTTCACCGACGATCAAAGTTTCCTGCACATCACTCGCAACGGAGCCGATGCGATTGATCCGCTGCCGATTCACGAAGTCCTCGCCGTCTATCTCGATGCGGGCGACGGCAACGACACGGTGAGTCTCGCCGCATCCCTCAACAGCGCGGTTGATGGGCACGACGGAGGGGGCGGAGGCGGAGACAACAACGGCCAGAACAATGACGGCGGCGGACTGTTCATCAACTTGGGAGCCGGCAATGACTCGGTCGATGCGACGGCACTGCATTTCAGCGTCCTGGTCCTCGGCGGTGACGGCAACGACATGATGTTGGGTGGCACGGCCGCAGACTTCTTCTCCGGCGAAGCGGGCAACGACACGCTGCTGGGTGCCGGCGGTGACGACCTGCTGCTGGGCGGCGACGGCAGCGACACGTTGCGCGGCGGTGCCGGTGCCGACATCATGGATGGCGGCGATGGCAATGACCTGCTGTACGGCCAAGGCGGCCCTGACGTACTGGCCGGCGGTGAGGGGGAGGATTATCTCGATGGCGGTGTCGGCAACGACCTGCTGTTAGGCGGAGATGGAAACGATCATTTCACAGGCGGCACCGGCAATGACTCACTCTTCGGCGGAGACGGCGATGATGAGCTCAACGGCGGCACCGGAAGCGATGTGCTCAGTGGCGGAGTCGGCAACGACGCCCTCAACGGCAACGAAGGCAACGACACGCTGATCGGTGGGTTTGGTGCCGACGTCTTCCGAGGCGGCAGCGGGTCTGACGTTGCCGTGGGTGGACAAGGCGGTGCCAATCGTGGCGGCAACAGCTCCGCGGATTCTGGTGACGTGATCAATCCCGTCACCCGCGATATTGAATCCATCGACGAGACGTTCAACATCGCGTTCGATTGGGAAGTGTCCGGCCTCGGCCCGGTGTGATGGCGACAAGGATGTTAGCCAGCAGGGCGCTCGCTGTTGGGATGCGTTCCAGCACCCACCGGCACCGATCATGAAACGTCGGCGTCGTCGACGACGAGTGATCGGGATTGGGGCCGCGATTTCCGGCCCGAAGGGTCGAGACTCGAAAGCCCAGGGCGCAGCCCTGGGTCGCGAGCCCGCGCGTCAAAGCCAGCCCCAACGGGCAACGCCGTGAAGGATTTTCAAGCGGCGATGTTTTCATTCGTGAAGTTGGTGAGTTGTTTCTTTTCTTGCGGAGAGAGCTGGCTGAGTTTGGGATCTCCGAGAGGTTTTTTATCAGGGTTGGGCGGATGGTAGCGGGCTCGTTTC
>CAMDDX010000135.1 GCA_945893075.1 Planctomyces sp. SH-PL62
CCCTTACGGGCACGCCGGTTTTCAAGACCGGTGCATTCAACCGCTCTGCCATCTCTCCGAGCGGGCGGGAGTCTAGGTGTCGCTCGCGGGAGCAACAAGGAAATCGCTCGCGTTAGGAACTCGCGGTGGCGGAAGACCGAGCACGCTCGGCGACCAGGACCAAGCCCTGAAGCGGCAGGTGCGACTCGAAGCGTGCGTACGGCAGATGCGTGGCCAACAGCGCGCCTCCGCCGCCGGTGACGAAGACTTCGGCCTCCGCACCCGCTTGCCGTTCGATCAACTCTTTCACCGCACCGAGTTGTCCCCAGAACAGTCCGCTGCGAATCGCCGCGCGCGTGTTGCGGCCGAGCGGTTCGGGGGTCGCTTGTCCGAGTTCCAGCACCGAGACCAATGGCAAAAGCGCCGTGTACTCGTGCAGCGCTTTCGCCGACAGAGCCAAGCCCGGCAGAATCGCGCCGCCGACGAATGTGCCGTCTTCCGCGACCACATCCACGGTCGTTGCTGTTCCCGAATCGACGATGATGGCGGGACGATCTGGGCTTCGCAGTTCGTTCACCGCGACGGCATTCAGCAGTCGGTCAATGCCGACGCGACGCGGTTCGTCCACGCGAATCGGCAACGGGAAATCGTCGGTGTTTGCCACAATGTGCGGCACTGATCCCAGCGAGCTTGGCCAGTTCGTCTGCACGCGTTCCACGTCGCGGGGGTTCGAACCGGCGATCACTGCTGGCTGCCAACTTCCTGTTGCCGATTGCCACTGCGCGAGCAACTCCCACGGGATCGGCTCATGGGACAACACCACCGCTCGTTCGACGCAACTCGGCAACTCGCCGCGTGGCCTCGCATTCGACCAGGCGAACAAACCCAGCTTGATGCGTGTGTTACCGGCGTCGATGGCGAGTCGATGATGGACGGCCAGAGGATTCGACATTCCCGCTGCGCTCCGCAAGAACGAGCAATCGTTGAACAACGCGGAGCATTGTGAGGCGCGTCGGCAAACTCTTCGAGGACCATCGCCCGGCATTTCCTCAAAACTCGCCGATCACTTCCTGGCCGGCGCGAGTCATCAGATTGCGGATCGTGCCGGCGTTGAGTTTGTCATTCAGAAAGCGAACCAAGAGCGAGTCTTGGCCGCAGATCGTTCCGACGGGCTGGCCGAACACCAAGACTCAGGAATACTCACGCCAGCAGTTTTTGCGGGGACTGTTGCGGGCGGCTTTGTGAGGATCAGTTTTACTCCCGCCAGAATCAGCACCGACGCGAGCAGCACATGGATGACCGGCACCGAGAAGCGACGACTGCCTAGATACGATCCGCACGAACCGCCAACGATCACCGCTCCAATCATTGGCCACAAGAACGGCGGCAGCGTGATCCCTTTGCGCATTGCTCCGAGCAGGCCAGAAGCGGAATTCACCAGGATGTAAACGACCGAAACCGCAGCCGCTTGCTTCGTCGACGACCAACGCATCAAGATCATCAACGGCGTCAGAAAGATGCCGCCTCCCGTGCCCGTCAGTCCCGCGAGAAATCCCAACATTCCGCCCGTTACCATCGCGACCGGTTTCTGCGGTGCGTGAGTTTCTGTGGCCGGCTTTAACTGAATCAGCAGCCGAGCCGCCGACGCCAGCAGCACAACGCCGATCAGAACATCGAGCACGCTCGTCGGCACACTCAGTGTTCCCCCGTAATAAGCCGCCGGTATCGACGCGAGTGCGAATGGCCAGAACAGCGACCACCGAAAATGGCCGGCTCGCCAGAACTGCACCGAGCCGATCATCGCCACGACGATGTTCAGCACGAGTGCGGCCGGACGAATGATCGGCGAAGCAATACTCGCCAACGCCATCACAGCGATGTACCCGGTTGCTCCCGCGTGCCCGACCGACGAGTAGAAAAACGAGACGACCAGCACGGCCGCGCATAAAGCGATGTCGCTGGGCTGCATCAAAACTCTCCGACCACTTCGCGGCCATTGCCGCTGCCAAGAGCCTGCCACGTTGTGAGGTTGACGCTGTTGTTCACAAACTTCACATGACCGTCCACGAATAGAGCGTGAACTCCGCCGGTGTGCTGGCTGCGTGCAGCCACGTTTAACGACAAACGGTCCCACCAAAAATTCGTGCGGGTGCTGTGCGGCAGTCCGCCTCGGCAATCAATGTCTTTGTCGTTCGGCGTGCGCAGGTGGTTGTACATGGAATGTCCCGGAGCACCATACAGCCAGCGACTGCCGCGTGATTGTTGCAGCAGCAAACCTGCTCCGTGGCACTGCGTCGCGTAGTTCGTCAACTCCGGGCCGTTCGTTGCATTGTCATTACCTTGAGTGAGCACGAAGCCGTTGGTGAAACTGACTCCGTCCCAGACCGTCGATCCTCCGACTTCTGATTTGACGGTCTCGCTGATGCAGACCGTCGAACTCAAACCGTCGCGGATGTCTTGAAACCGCGTGTTGGAGTTTTCGTAGAACACGCCAGTGACCGGGACTCCTCCGGGGTTTCGCGGCGACACCGGATAGGTCGTGCCGGTGCAGAGCGGGTAATTGTGGACGGCGCTATTGATCGTCTGGCCGGCGACCACATTCGATTGCAAGATCGCAAACGAATCGGTGGGACAAAGGAAAAACCGGATCGTCTGCCCCAACGCGGGACCGTTCGCAGCCGGGTCTTCGGCGTTGCCGTTCCAATTGATCTGGCGGTACAGCGCGGACGCATCGAGGTACGGCAGCAGTTGAGCATACGCGGAAAAGCAGCGCCCCTGACCATCGACCGCGCTACGAACTCTTCCCATCGGCAGCGTCTTGCACGACTCGTGATAGTTGTTAAGCGCCAGCCCAATCTGCTTGAGATTGTTGCGGCATTCGCTCCGCCGAGCCGACTCGCGAGCCGCTTGAACGGCCGGCAACAGCAAGGCGATCAAAATGGCGATGATCGCGATCACGACCAACAGTTCGATCAAGGTGAATCCACTCGGCTGGTCGACGCGGCGCATTTCCTCACACCATCCATTCGCAAAATATCACGGCCCCGCCAAACAGGCCCAAGGACTCTTTTCTCGTCTGACTTTCTGCCAAATCGCACGGCCATGCCATTCGCTGGGAGTCTAGTAGATAGCGAGCAATCCGCAACCGAGCCGTTCAACGTAGCCATCATCGCTCCGCGTGATGAGCCCAACGTTTCAATACGGTAGCACTCACTGGGAGATTGTGGCCGCCTTGGAGCGCACGGCTCGTGACGCGGAGCGATGGCGACTACGTTGACATGCTCGCGATTTATTTCGCTGCTCGGCGTTTGCTCCGAGTTTTCGCTCGCAGCGGTGAGAAGCGGCCGGCGAACTCTTCCCGCGCGACTTGGTGCATGCGCTGACGGAACTCAGCAAAGTCTTCCACCAATTGAGTCGCCAACGAAGTCAGGTCGCTGCGCTGTTCAACGACTCCGCCGACGCGAGTCTCCACCAGCGGCTCGCCGATCGCGGCTTCGGCCTCTTTCACGCGGCCCCAGACATACCGGTAGCTTTTGCCGAGCTGGGCCGCTGCGTCCTTGATCGAACCCGCCTCACGCACTGCTTGCAGAATTTCGCAAATCCCCCAGCCAAAGACGTACTCGTCGTCGATCTCCAGCCAAACCTTCACGCGCGGCATCAGCGGTCGTGTGCCTTTGGGAGTCGCCATGAGAGAACCTCGGTCGGTGAGCGGAGCAAATCAAAAACCTGCAGCATCGTTCCCAAACGGCGCGCGTGTGCCAAGTCTCGGAAGTGTCTCGGCAACAATCCATCTGCTACAAAGACAGTGACGAATCCACCGGACGCCCCTCTCAACTTTGGACCTCGCTGAGGAGACCGCATCTTGTTCGTGAGCCACTTGGAAAGCGCGCTGGACGGCACGCAGTTGCCGTCGAATCAACTGCAAACTTTGCACAACGGCCGGCCGTTGTGGGTACGGTACAACCTCAACGCCGTGGGCCGCTGGTTCGAGAAAGACAAGCTGCGCGATCGCGAGCCGACCATGTGGCGCTATCGCGAACTGCTGCCGTTGCCGAACGGAGTCCGGCCAGTGTCGCTCGGCGAGGGGATGACGCCGGTGCTGGAGTGCTCGCAGTTGGCCGAGAAGTTCGGGCTGCGCGACCTGTGGATCAAAGACGAATCGCATTTGCCGACCGGCAGCTTCAAGAGCCGCGGCCTCGCGATGGCGATCACGATGGCGAAGCATTTTCGAGTGAAGCGCGTCGCGCTTCCCTCGGCCGGCAATGCGGGCGGTGCGGCGGCGGCGTATGCGGCGCGAGCTGGTATGGAGTGTTTCGTCTTCATGCCGGAAGACACGCCGGTCATCAATCAGTACGAGTGCCAACTCGCCGGCGCGAAAACGTTTCTCGTCAACGGGCTGATCAACGACTGCGGCAAGATCGTCCGCGAAGGCCAACAGGCGATGGGCTGGTTCGATCTTTCGACGCTCAAAGAGCCGTATCGCATCGAAGGCAAGAAGACGATGGGCTTGGAACTCGCCGAGCAGTTCGATTGGAAGCTGCCCGACGTGATCCTGTACCCAACCGGCGGCGGCACCGGCTTGATCGGCATGTGGAAGGCGTTTGAAGAACTGCGAGAACTCGGCTGGCTGAAGGGGGACCGCATGCCGCGCATGGTCTCGGTGCAGTCCACCGGATGCGCTCCGATTGTGACCGCGTTCGATCGGGGCGAACGATTCGCCGAACTGTTCCCGAACGCGGCCACCATCGCCAGCGGCATTCGTGTCCCGGCGGCGGTGGGCGATTTCATGATCCTCGATGCCGTGCGAGCCAGCGGCGGGCTAGCAGTCGCCGTGGAAGAAGAACGCATCCGCGAATGGATGGAGTTGGCTTGTCGTCTCGAAGGGATCGCCGTCTGCCCCGAAGCGGCGGCGTGCGTCGGTGCGTTGGAATCGCTGACGGCGCGCGGCTGGATTCGTCCCGACGAGAAAGTTGTGATCTTCAACACCGGTGCGGCTCAGAAGTATGTCGAAGCAATCCGAGGCGAGCTGCCGAAGTTGGACGTGAGCGCCCCGATCGACTGGGAGCGGGTGGCGATCGGAGCTGGTTCATTGCCGCCGTTGATGGCGAACACGGATGACACGGAAGTCACGGATCAAACAGAGAGTCAGCCAACTGCAGAGCCAATGTGCTCCGTGTTGCAGGAGTCTTCCATCATCGCGGCTATTCCGGCGGAGGCTCCGGAAAGTCCGCCGGTCTGATCTTCTTTGGCCAACAATCACCCTCACCGAAAATGATCGCTTCTCGCTGCTCGTTGGTCAGCTCGGAATTGACCTGGGAGACAGGACGAGCTTCCTGGTTCACCAGCATCTGCCCAACCATCGAGGTGCCGGGAAAGTTGGCGAGCACATACGTGTTGCGAGCGTCGAAGATTTGCAGCTCGGATTGCTGAGCCCCGCCGAGCGGCTGGCCGGCAGAGCTCGCGGGTTGCAATGCGAGCCGATGCGTGCCGGCCGGAAGTTCAATGCGGCGGACTTGGATCTTGTTGGGGAGCAGTCCCCAGCAGCGCGTGTCGGCGTTCTCGGTCGCTTCCCACGCGACGCCGGCGGCGTCGATGGCGAGTTCGACGAGCGGATTCTCGACTTGTCCGAATTCCTTCGCGGCGTACAGCGAGCCCTTCTTGATGGTGCGACGCACGACGGTGCGGGCAAGGACGCGCGGGAAAATCGCGGCGTATTGTTGCACCGCTAACTCGCCGACGTCGGTGATCGTTTCGGTCAGCCCAGCCGGCTGGCCGTCGATGGAGACGCTGACCGATTGCACTTGGTTGCGCGGGACAACGACGACCGGGACTTTCACCGGTGCGAATGTCGGCGTGATGCTGTGTTTGCCGACCGCCGACAGGATGTGATCGACGATCAGCATCGCCGCTTGAGTCGGCACTTCGTTGCGCTCTTCCTTGTACGGCCCGCGTCCGACCAGCGTGAAAACATAGAGTACGCCATGCCCCGGAGCGGAATGCCGGCCGTTGGTGACTCGTTCGAGGTCTTGCTTCGCCGAGCCGAACTCCGGCTCCCAATTCGCGACGAGCTGAATCGACCGCTTGGCCTCGTCGTAATCGCGCAACGTCGATTCGCGGAGCATTCCGCTGACGTAGGCTCCCAGCGCGACGCGCTTGTACGCGAGCTTCGGATTCTTGTCGGCATTGTTGCCGGCCGCTTCGATGATCTGCCGCTGCTTGTCGTTGACTTGCAGGGCATAGGCATTCGCGTCGCCGCCATCGTGCATCAGATTGCTCAACGAGAGGAACGCGCGGATCAGGATCTTCTCGTAGTCTTCGCCGGCATAAGCGCGGTGCGTGTCGTCGGTGAGGTACGACGCGGCTCCCTCGGCGAGATCTTTCTGTTCGAGGAAGTCGAAGCGGTCGCGGACTTCGCGCAGCGTTCGCTCGGCGACGGCGGGCTTGCCGGAGGAGAGTTCAATCATCGCTCGTTCGAGCTTGAGGACGTCGGCCTCTTTCGCATGACGCTTCTTGGACAACTCCTGAGCGATGATCTTTTCGCTGGCTGAGACGTTGCCAGAATAGAACCCGTTGCGGACATCGCGCACGCGATCGGCGTAGCTCGAACAACCAGCCGCCGCCGTGAGGGCTGAGAGAGCGATTAGAGTCGCTGCGACGCGGCGGAATCTCGAAATCCGAAATCCGAAATCCGAAGGAAAACGATGGATGAGTCTGGCGTCGCTCATTCGAGTTTCGGGTTTCGAGATTCGGATTTCCGCGCTGCGGCTTCGATTAGTGAAACAGCTTGTCCGTCAGCGAGCGGCGGTAGCCTTTGCGGATCGACGCCGATTCTTTTTCGTAGTGGCCGTCGTGAATGTTGACCAACTCCAGCGTCAGCAGGTAATCGCGCTGGTAGTCGCCGTTGTTCTTCGTCGTGCCGGAGGTCAGCTTGGCGTAGAGCAGATAGTCGAACGGCTGCTCCATTTTTTCCAAGACCACCTGGAAGTTACGCTGGTTCTCTTGAACGAACAGCTCATCCGGCCGCAGTCGCAGTTGCTTGAGCCCGTTCTCGACGTAGCGCCGGCTCAGTTGCTCGTACTGTTTCGACTCGTTGATGGCGGAGTCGATCAGTTCGTAGATCTGCTCGCGGAAGTCGCCGATCTCTTCGGCGGTGCAGTTCTCGACGCCGATGAAGCAAATTCGCTTCCGTTCGCCGACAACCATTCCGGCCGGCTGAATCTCGCTGGGTGTGCAAGCTCGGCCCAACAGCTTAGAGACCGATTCTTGAATGAGCGGCTTGTAGGTTTCCGCACCGGCCGCGTGACTGCCGACGGTGTCCCGTTCGCTGTTTTTCATCACGCGGGCAGTTTGATAGCCGCGACAACCCGCCACACCGGCGATGAGCGTGACTCCAAGACCCAAAAATTTTCGTCTGTCCATGAGGGAATCCCTTCCCGGAATTCGTCGCGACCCTGTCGCGCGCGACTGCTCGCCGACGCGAATCCTTTCGCGTCTGAATAGCTCCATCGTCTGACTGACCAAGAAACTAAAACCGGAGTGCTGATCGCGCGGGATCGTAAGACTCTTGGCCAAGTGCGCGGAGACGAGATTCTCGAAGGCGATCGCTCAGCTCGCGAAGACAGCGAGGCACAACAGACTAGGCAAGCCGGGCGAGTGAGGCAAAACCGTTTGTAGGGTGGGACCAGCGGCGCTTCGCCGCGCCGGCCCACCGCCAGAGAGACAGCGCCATCAATGACCGCGAGCTTGGTGGCCGGCGCTCGAAGCGAGCTTGTCCCACCCTACGGAGTTGCTCTTGGACGGGTGCTTACGCCAACAACTCATTCACGACGCGGCACGGCTCGACGCCGGTCAGCTTTTGGTCGAGACCCTGATACTTGTACGTGAACCGCTCGTGGTCGAAGCCGAGCAGATGCAGCACGGTCGCGTGGAAGTCTCGGATGGGAACCGGATCTTTGACGATGTTGTAGGAGAAATCGTCGGTCTCGCCGTGGATGGTGCCTCCTTTGGTTCCGCCACCTGCCATCCACCAAGTGAAGCAGCGCGGATGGTGGTCGCGACCGTAGTTCTGTCGCGAGAGCCCACCCTGCGAATAGATCGTGCGGCCGAACTCACCACCCCAGATGACCAGCGTGTCGTCGAACAGTCCGCGTTGTTTGAGGTCTTGAATCAAGGCGTAACAAGGCTGGTCGACGTCGCGGCATTGATCGGGCAGTCGTCCGGCAACGTTGGCGTGTGTGTCCCAGTTGTTGATGTAGACCTGCACGAACCGCACGCCCCGCTCGACCAATCGCCGCGCGAGCAACACCGTGTTGGCGAACGATCCAGGCTTCTGCACTTGATCGCCGTAGAGCTTCAAGGTCGCTTCGGATTCGGTGGCGATGTTGGTCAACTCCGGCACGCTGGTCTGCATGCGGAACGCGAGTTCGTAGTTTTCGATCCGGGTGCGCGTCTCCGGATCGCCAATGTTTTGCAGCGTCAGCTCATTAAGCTGCCGGAGACCATCGAGCGTCTTGCGGCGAATCTCGGTGGAGACGCCGGGCGGGTTGTTGATGTAGAGGATCGGGTCGCCGGCAGATCGGAACGAAACTCCGGCGTGCTCGCCCGGTAGATATCCCGCTTGCCAGAGCCGCGCGGAGATCGCTTGCACCTGCTCGGTGTTCGTCGGCTTCGCGACCATGACCACAAACGACGGCAAGTCGTCGTTGAGCGAGCCCAGTCCGTATGACGCCCACGCACCGAGACACGGTCGGCCCGTCAACTGGTTGCCGGTTTGAATGTAGGTGATGGCCGGCTCGTGGTTGATGGCCTCGGTGTTCATCGAGCGGATGAAGACCATGTCGTCCACCATCTTGGCTTTCCACGGCAACAGCTCCGACAGCCACATCCCGCACTCACCATGCTGTTGGAACTTGAACTTCGACGGCGCGATCGGAAAGCGAGCTTGTCCGCTAGTCATCGTCGTCAGCCGTTGTCCGTTGCGAACCGATTCCGGCAGGTCTTTGTCGTACCAGTCATTCATCACCGGCTTGTAATCGAACAGGTCCATTTGAGGCGGACCACCAACCATGTGGAGATAGATGACCTGCTTCGCCTTCGCGATGTGATGGGTCAGGTTCGTCTTCGGCAGCGAGTCGGCAGATGACGCTTCCGCCGCGCCAGCGTCGCGTCCCATCAGCGACCCCAGAGCCGCCCAGCCGAGCGCCTGCGAACCCTGTGAGAAGAAATAACGTCGCGTGACGTTGCGTTGGTATTCCTGAAGCCAGTTCATGATTCGATCTCCGGGTGAGTGGCGGGAGGAGAATATATCGCGCGTGGCCAGCAATGGCACAAACTGCACCGAGCTTGCCTCATTGATCTCTACACAACTTCGAACCGCAGCCGATGGGACGCTCTTTCAGCAAAAACATCGTCCCCTGCCCGATTCGCTGCCTCTCTTCATTCGCTGTCAATGAATTGTCGTCGGATCCGCATTCAGGGCCACAGTTCAGTTCTCAGGACTGGTTTCGACAGCGAACGAAGAGAGGCAGCGAATCGGGAAAAGGTGACTCCTCCTCAAGGAGGGCATCGATCCGAGTCTCGATCAGTAAGTTGAGTCGATACCAATGAGGCAAGCGGGGGGGGTTAGGGCAATGTCGTTCATGAGCGACGCTGTTACCGAGCCTCGGCGGGCAGGTCCACGAAATAAGTTTTGCCATCGGTCGCGGTGGCGGCGATGCGCGCACCGGCGGCGACATAGTTGCCGCCGTAGGTGATGGTCGGCAGCTTCGACGAGAAGACCGGCTTGCCGGCGGCGATGTCCCAGATGTTGACGGCTCCGGTGTAGCCGATGCTGAGCAGCTTGTTGCCGGCGGCATTAAAGCGGACTCGATAGACGTCGTCTTTGTGGCCGTCGAGTTTCTTCACCGGATCGGGCGCGTCGATGTTCCAGACAAAGATCGGCCGGTTGGGGCCGAGGCCAACCCCTCCGGCCGCGATGGTGCGACCGTCGGGGCTGAGTGCGACGGAGTAGACCGGGAACTCCGGGCCTTTGAAGACTCGCAGTTCGGCTCCGTTTTCGAGGTTCAACAGTTTGACCGTTTTGTCTCCACCGGCGATGACCAGCGATTTGTTGTCGGGAGTGAAGACGACTCCGTAGACCGGTTGTTGTTGTGTGCTGATGACTCGCACGGCGGCTTTCTTTTCGACGTCCCACAAGCGGACGGTCTTGTCGTTGCTGGCCGAGACGAGTTGCTTGCCGTCGTTGCTGAAGGCGAGGCTGTAGATGTGCGAAGCATGTCCGGCGAGGTTGGCCGTGAACGTCGCGGCGGCGATGTCCCAAGTCTTCGCCGTGCCGTCGGCCGATGCGGAGACCGCCGTGCGATTGTTTGGCGCGATGACCAGCGAACCGATGCCCGCCGTGTGACCGGTCAGCGTTTGTGCGATGGGGCGCAGCGGCGCGTCGGCGGGTTGCGGGTTCGGAGGCGTGGGATCAACGGCACGCAGCGCGTTGTCGGCTCCGCTGGCGAGCAGTTTCGTACTGTCGGGGCTGAAGGTCAGTCGCGTGACCTCGGCGGGAGTCTCGAAGCGAACTTGGGCTTGCGCGCTGTTGATGTTCCAGACACGGACACTTTTGTCGGCTCCACCGGCGGCGATTTGCTGAGCGTTCGGACTGATCGCGACGGCGATCGCTCGGCCGGTCAATCCAACGAACGGTCGCATCAGAGTGCCAGCGCTGCTGTCCCACAATTTGACAGAGCCGTCTTCGTGGGCTGTCGCATGCCACGCGCTGTTCGAGGCAATCACCAGATCGTTGAACCGCTTGTCGTCAGCGACGAACACGGCCTGCACCGAGACGGCGTCGACCTTGATCGTCTTGTCGGCTCCGGCCGAGATGATCGTTTTGTTGTCGGGATGAAATGCGGTTCCCGTGACGGCTCCAGCATGTTGCACGAAGTATTGCACGAGACGCTTTGCGGTCAGATCCCAAACTCGCACGCTGCCGTCGGCGCTCGACGAGACGAGTTTCGTGACGTCACGGCTGAAATCGACGCCGGTGATCTTGTCGGTGTGTCCGGCGAGCGCGGCGATAGCAGCTCCGTCGGCGATGTTGAAGACGCGGACCTGCTTGTCGTTCGAGCCGACCGCCAGCAGCAGGTTGTTGACGCTGACCGCGAGGCTCGTCGCGGCGTCAGGCAGATCGAGCTTGCGGATCATCGCTCCGTCGGCGGCATTCCAAATCTTGACCGTCTTGTCGTGACTCGCGGTGACGAGGTTCGCTCCGTTCGGAAGGTAGGCAATGCCGCTGACAGGGCCAGCATGCGGAGCCAGTGCGCGGACTTCGGCACCATCAGCGGTTTTGTAAATCTTCACGACGCCAGTCGCATCGCCGACAGCGATCTCTTGGTGATTCGGATTCACGGCGACAGCGGTGATCGCTCCGGCTTGAGCGGCGAAAGCTTTCACGACCTGTCCGTTGTTGGCATCAAACAGCCGAGCGATCTTGTCCGCGCAGCCGGTCAGCACCCAGGCTTGATTCGGACTGAAGGCAATCGCGGTCACGGCTTCAGGATGTCCGTCGAGATTGCGAATCGGCTGCCCGTTGTTGCGGTCCCACAACCGCGCGGTCTTGTCGTTCGAGCCGGTCGCGATCCAGTTGCCATCCGGTCGCAGCGCGACCGCGTTGATGGCTTCACCATGTCCCGCGATGTTGACGAGCGCCGGCAACTGTACCGGCCAGCGTTTGACGAGTCCGTCGGCTCCGGCCGTCAGAAAGAAACCGTTGTTCGGTGCGTATGCCAGGCCGGTGATCTCACCGGTGTGTGCTCCGAGCACTTGCTGAGCAACTCCGTCAGCGAAGTTGAACAGTCGGACGACGCCGATCGCATCTCCGGCCGCGACCTGCATGTTGTCTTTGCGGAGATCAACGCGCGTGATCGCCGCCGCACATCCGACAATGTCGCGAGCAGGTTTGCCATCGGCGGCGGTCCAGACTTTCAGCAGCTTGTCCGCTCCACCGCTGACGACAAACATCCCGTCAGTTGTCATCGCGGCTGAGGCGACTGCGCCTTGATGCCCCGCCAGATTCAGCACCGGCGCGTTGTTGGGGATCTCCCAAAGGCGGACGGTGTTGTCGAGTCCTCCCGACGCGATCAGCTTGCTGTCGGGCGAGACCGCGATCGACAGCACGAGTCCCGTGTGGCCGAGCATCGTCCGCGTCGGTTGCAGCGAGTTCGCATCCCACAGCCGCACGGTTTGATCGAAACTGCCGGTGACCAGCCACTTGCCATCGGGCGAAGTCGTGATGTCGTAAACCGGCTCGGTGTGTCCGACCAGTTCGGCCGCGAAGGTGGCCGCGATGCAGAGGACGGCCAGCGATGCAGACAACCCAACAAGCAGCTTTCGCATGATGAACTCTCCGGCGGGATTTTTCTTATCGGCGGATGGAACGATCGCCAGTCTGGATACCCCCCGAAGTCACGTCAACGAACCGTCCGGCTGAAAGCTGTCGGCTGAAGGCTGTTGGCTGTCATCCCAAATCAAAAGGTTCACGGATTGAGATAACGGCCATCAGCCATCAGCTCACAGCCATCAGCCGGACATTGATGGGACTAATCGACTCTTCCGACGGGCCTGATGCCACGGCCACGTCGATTCGCGATCGAGTCGCCAAGTTCTTCACGAGCCTTCTCGGCCAGCGCTTCCAGACGACGGACGACATCGGGGTTCTGCTTCGCGACGTTGTGTGCTTCACCCGGATCGTCCTTGAGGTTGAACAGTGATTGCTCGATCCGGCGCACCTCGTAGCCGTGCCGGCTGGCGATGCCGCGAATGCCGGACTCTTCGATGGATTTCGGTTGCATCTTCTCGAAGTTGGCGGGCTTGCCGGCTCGGCCGGGCGGGCCGGCGACGGTCAAATAGTCGTGAGCGAAGTGCAGCTTCCAATCGCCGCTGCGGATTGCTTGCAGTTCGTCGCCGGAGAAGAACAGTAGCGACTCGTGCGGCGTGCGCGCGTTTGGTTGGCCGGAGAGGATCGGCCAGACATCGAGTCCGTCGATCGGTTGCTTGGGAAGCGGCGCGCCGACGAGCTTGGCGAGCGTCGGCAGCAAGTCGATGGACGCGACTGGCTCGTCACAGGTGCGGCCGGCGGGAATCTTCTCTGGAAACCACATCACGCACGGAGTTCGGACGCCTCCTTCAAACGTGGTCAGCTTGCCTTCGCGAAACGGCGACGCGGTACCGGCATGCTCGCCGTACGAGAGAAACGGGCCGTTATCAGAGGTGAAGATCACAAGCGTGTTGTCTTCAAGATTCAGCCGCTTCAACGCGCCGATGATGGCTCCGACCGACCAATCGAGTTCCTCCACGACATCGCCGTACAAGCCGCGACCGGATCGGCCTTTGAACTTCTGCGACGCAAAGATCGGCACATGCGGCATGATGTGCGGCACATACAAGAAGAATGGTTGATCGCGATGGCGTTCGAGGAACCGAATCGCGTGCTCGGTCAGCCGCTGCGTGAATTGCGATTGATCGGGATCGAGTTCCGCCGTCTTCTCGCCATCGATCCACGGCAGCGAGGGGATCGTCTTCACGACCGGATGCAGCGGGCCGTTGTCGTTGGAATACGGAATGCCCAGGAACTCTTGGAAGCCGTGTTTCAGTGGTGAGAACTCTGGACGATGTCCCAGATGCCATTTGCCAAAGATGGCGGTCGCGTAGCCGCGCTGTCGCAGCAACTCTGGCAGCAAGACTTCGTCCGCGTGGATGCCGACCTTGCTGGTGTGATTGAGCGCTCCCGACAAGCCGACTCGATTGGCGTAGCAGCCGGTCATCAACGAGGCTCGTGAAGCGGTGCAGACCGGTTGCGAGACGTAGAAGCTGGTGAAGCGAGTCCCTTCGGCCGCCAGCCGGTCGATGTTGGGAGTGCGAATGTCTTTCGCTCCGAAGCAGCCGACATCCGAGTACCCGAGATCATCCACGAAGATCAGCACGATGTTCGGCGGAGTGGTCTGATCGGCCGCGCGACAATGCGATGTCGCCGCCAGCCCTGTGAGAAGAATCGCCAAGAGCACACGCCGAACGAGCATTTGCCGAGTTTCCTGTGAAAGAGACATGCCAAGACTTCGTGATGGTTTACCGATCGACAGGAGATCGCGAAACCGTGCTGTCTCGGTGATTTTCCGGGAAGGGGTCGGGAGTCTTTTTCAGGCCGCACAACATTTCAGAAAACGTCGCAGTTCCAACAAGTGGGGCCTGAAAAAGACTCCCGACCCCGTCGCGTCCACACCTTTTCGGCGGCATTGTTTTGACACCGCAAACCGCTATTCTCCCGACCCGAATCAAGAGCCATTCCACGAAGGAGCCGACGATGAGCTTAAAAGCCAAAGTTGCCAAAACCGACGAACCCGCCGAGCAGAATCCCACTCTGACCAACGCGCTCGGACAGATCGAAAAAGCCTTCGGCAAAGGCTCGATCATGAAGCTGTCGGACAAAGTGGGAGACATGAAAATCTCCGGCATTCCGACCGGTGCGCTGTCGCTCGATCTGGCGATGGGCGGTTTCGGATTTCCCTGCGGCCGCATCATTGAACTCTTCGGCCCGGAATCCAGCGGCAAGACCACGCTGGCTCTGCACGTCATCGCCAACGCTCAGAAGCGCGGCGGAGTTGCCGCATTCATCGACGCGGAACATGCGCTCGATCCCGCCTGGGCCAAGAAGCTGGGAGTCAACCTCGAAGAATTGCTCGTCAGTCAGCCGAGCCACGGCGAAGAAGCTCTGCAAATCGCCGAGATGCTCATCAAGTCCAATGCCGTCGATTGCATCGTGATCGACTCGGTCGCCGCGCTGGTTCCGAAATCAGAACTCGACGGCGAGATCGGTCAGTCTCACGTCGGCCTGCAAGCACGCATGATGAGCCAAGCCATGCGCAAGCTGACCGGCATCATCTCGAAAGCGAAGACGGTCGTGATCTTCATCAACCAGATTCGCGAAAAGATCGGCGTGATGTTCGGCAGTCCGGAGACGACTCCCGGCGGCCGAGCACTCAAGTTCTATTCGTCCTGCCGAGTTGATGTCCGCCGCATCGCGACATTGAAAGAAGGGGACGTTTCCATTGGCATCCGCATGAAAGCCAAGATCGTCAAGAACAAGGTCGCTCCGCCGTTCCGCGAAACCGAATTCGACATGCTCGGCTCCAGCGGCATCAGCTACTCCGGCGACCTGCTGGACATGGCTGCCGAGGATGGCTTCATCGAAAAGAGCGGCAGTTGGTTCAACTACGGCAAGACCCGCATCGGCCAAGGCCGCGACAAAGCTCGCCAGTTCCTAGAAGAGAATCCCGACATCATGGTCGAACTCCGCAAGCAAGTGCTCATCAAACGCGGCTACGCCCATGTCCTCGGCGACATCGAAGCCAAAGCCGAATCGGCTTAACCCTGGAGTGCGGTGTGACCCAGATGCTGGGTGCCCCAACACCGCCCTCCATCATTTGGCCAAACCAGGTTCATTGACGGTTAGACGAAATACTTCTCAAGGCAATTCAACGCGGCTCGGCCGTAGGATGGAGGGCGGCGTCAAGCCGCCGCACTCCAAGGTAAGTCATGGTTGCTCCTCGCGTGTGTGTGCTGCGTGCTCCGGGAACGAACTGCGACGTCGAGACGGCTTACGCCTTCGAGACCTGCGGAGCGATCGCCGATCGCGTGCATCTGTTCCAACTGCTGGAGAACCCGAAGTCGCTGGAGAACTATCAAGCGCTCTGCGTCCCCGGCGGGTTCAGCTACGGCGACGACATCGGCTCCGGAGTCATCTTCGCCAGCCAATTGCGCAGCCATCTGGCCGAGACGCTCGGCGAGTTCTTGCAACGCGACACATTGATGCTCGGCATCTGCAACGGATTCCAAGTGCTGCTGAAGTCCGGCATCCTTCCCGGCGGATCAACCACTTGGCCGCCAAAGCCGGATGTGCCCGCCGATGCGACGCTCACCTGGAACGACAACGGCAAATACACCGCGCTTTGGGTGCGACTGAAAGTGGGCCACACGAAGAACGTCTTTCTGCGAGGCATCGACGAACTCGACGTCCCGATCGCGCACGGTGAAGGCAAGCTGGTCGTCCGCGATCCCGCAACGCTCGATCGCTGGCAACAGAACGGTCAGTGTGCGCTGACTTACGTGGGACAGGCTTCTAGCCTGTCATCCTCTGAAGAAACCGAATCGCAAAAGCAGGCTGGAAGCCTACCCCACGAGATACTTCCCTTCCCGATCAACCCGAACGGTTCGATGGCGAACCTCGCCGGGCTGAGCGATCCCAGCGGCCGAGTGCTCGGCCTGATGCCGCACCCCGAACGTTTTCTGTTTGCCACGCAACATCCCCACTGGACCCGCCTCGGCCTGCGCGGCGAAGGAGCCGGAATGCGCCTCTTCCGCAACGCCGTCGAATACTTCGGGTAGGCATCTTTTGTCCGAACGTTTTTTTCGCGCATGTACTGGTGAGCCGGGCGGCGTTAGCCCCCGGACGAGATATCGGCTTGTCCGGGGCTAACGCCGCCCGGCTCGCCAGTACCGTTGCGAGGCATCGCAGATGAAATCAAAGAGCGTCGCCGACGTTGAGGGTCCGTGGGTCGATCCAGATTTTGATTCGGGACTCATCGCGCGCTGCAAGGAATACTGGAGTGTTCCCGTCGTTGAACTGCCAAACGAAGCTTTGGCCACTTACCTTCGTCAGCGCATCGCACTGCAACTCATAATCCCGGAAGCACGCAAGCGGGTTGAATCCGGCTTTGACGATGACACTGAAATGTATGAAGGTGAACTCGCCGCAGCCCTTCAACGAGAATGCGACGCCTAACATGCCAACTGCTCGAACATTGCTGCCGGCTCTCATCGTTTGGAATCTGCTGACAAACTGTTTGCTCGCCGCACCGCCCGACGAAGACGACGAAGAATTCCGTCCCGGACTCGTCGCCGAATATCGCGTGGGGGAGCGGGCGGTCACGCGGATCGACCCGGACGTGGCGTTTGCTTGGGACGAGGCGGCTCCGGATGCGCGGCTCTCGGCCGAGCGGTTCGAGGCGACGTGGCGCGGGTTGGTGCTCATTCGGTTGGAGGCCAAGCATCGGCTGCACGCCTTCGTACAAGGGGAAGTCACGGTCGAACTCGATGGCCGGCGCGTGCTGCATGGCTCGGCGAAACAGCCGCAGTGGATCAGCGGCGACGAGTTCGTCCCCGGCTTCGCCGAACGGCCGCTCGTCGTGACGTTCCGCAAAACGGAACCGGCCGCGCAACTGAAACTCTTCTGGTCGTCCGATTCGTTTGGGCTTGAGCCGTTGCCGCCGGAGCTGTTGTTTTACGACCCCAGTAGGTTGGGACTCCGTCCCGACCCTGCGGCAGAGCGAAAGAATCCCGATCAAACGCAGGGTCGGGACGGAGTCCCAACCTACGCGCTGATCGAACGGGGCCGCCAACAGTTCGCCGCATTCCGCTGCGGACGTTGTCATGTTCGCGAAAGTGATTCGCTCGCGCCGGCTGCTCCGTCGCTGCAACATGTCGCGGCCGGCATGACCGCCGAGCAAATCGCAAAGCGGCTCGCTCCCGCGATGAACACGTCCGACGCGACAGCGCCCGATCGGCGAATGCCGCACTTTCGATTGAACGACCAACAGGCTCAGCATCTCGCAGCGTTTCTCGTGAAGCAATCCGAAAGCGTGAAGCTCGACGAGGCGAAGACGATCAAGCCCAAGACACCGAAGGAGGGCGAGCCAGTCGTCACCTCACAACGGCGAGGTGAGTTGCTGTTGCGATCCGTCGGTTGCCTCGCGTGTCATCGCGTCGGAGAACTCGGCAACTCGAACGACCTGCCGTTTACTGGCCCCGATCTGACGCACGTCAGGCAACGCCGCCCGGCGTCGTGGCTGACGACATGGCTCGCTGATCCACAACGACTCAACGCCGATCATCGAATGCCGGTCTTCGAGTCGACCGACGAAGAGCGGCACTTGATCGTGATGGCTCTGACGACCATGCCGCTCAACAATGAAGGTGCGGGCCATTCGCTGCGCAGCGAATCGAGTGATCCAACAAAAGTGAGCGGTGCGATCAGTGGCTCAAAACGTATCCGGCCGAAGTCCGCCTCGAACATCCCAACGAATGACAAGCCCGACGATTCACCGCAGGAATCTCCCGTCGATGCCGGTCGGCGATTGTTTGTCGAGCACCGTTGTGCCGCGTGTCATCGAACCACCGATCCGAAGCTCGCCGAGTTCGCTCGACCGAAGAATGACCTGTCGCGACCAACCGACTGGTCGCAAGGTTGTCTCGATGAACAATGGGTGAACGACAGCCAAAAGCACCCGATCTATCTGAGAGGTCTCGATCGCGCGGCGATCAAGGCGTTTCTCTCGTCACGCTGGAACGTGAAGCTGTCATCCGACAGCCAATTCGTGCGCGGCACGCGAATGCTCGAAGAGAAGAATTGCTTTGCTTGCCATCCGCGTCATGGAGGCATCGGCCTGGGTCGCACCGCGAAGCTCGTCGCCGCTGTCGACAAAGAGTTGAACGGGCAAGCCCCTTCGCTCGTCGCGCCGTCGCTCAACAGCATCGGCGACAAACTACTCGACGAAGCGCTGAGCATCGCCGTGCGCGGTGAACGTCAACCGATCCGAATGCCGTGGCTCAAAGTGCGGATGCCAAAGTTCAAGCACTTGCCAGACGAGTTGGCGACGCTGACGCGGTACTTCGTGGAGCATGATCGGATTCCGCTTCGCGAGGAGAGGAGGAGAGGAGGAGTGGAGGAGAGGAGTAAGACAGGACAATCTGACCCCACCTCCTCCCCTCAAACCCACCTCGCCGGCCAAGCGCTCACCGGCGTGCGTGGCTGGAGCTGCATCGCGTGTCACAAGATCAGCGACTACGAGCCGAAGCAAGTCGCGCTCGGCGCTCGCGGGTCGGACTTGAGGTTGCTCGGCAAACA
>CAMDDX010000136.1 GCA_945893075.1 Planctomyces sp. SH-PL62
GCTTCGTCGAGTTCATCGCCGGCGACTCGCACCGACTGCGAGACGACGATCTCGCCAAGGCTGAAGATCGCCACATCGCTGGTGCCGCCACCAATGTCGCAGACCATGCTGGCGATCGGTTCGGAGATTGGCAGGCCGGCTCCGATGCCGGCGGCTTTCGATTCTTCGATGAGATACACGCGGCCGGCACCGGCTCGTTCAGCAGAGTTGAAGACGGCGCGCTTCTCGACGGGAGTGATCCCGCCGGGGACGGCGATGATGACTCGCGGCTTCAGGCCCCGCATCTGCCGCGATGCCTTCTGAATGAAGTACCGCAGCATCGCCTCGCATAGCTCGAAGTCGGTGATGACTCCGTCCTGCAACGGGCGGATGGCAGTGATCGAATCAGGCGTGCGGCCGAGCATCTGCTTGGCCAGCTTGCCGACCGCGGTCCCTTTGCCGAGCACTCGCCGCGTTCCCTTTTCGAGAGCGACGACCGAAGGCTCGTTGAGCACAATGCCCTCGCCCTGGACCGACACGAGCGTATTCGCCGTGCCCAGGTCGATGGCCAAGTCAGGACAGAGCAAACGCCGCAAACGATGAAACATGGGTCTTCCATGACCGCCAAGACGAAAACGCTCTGACGATCCATCGCCAGAATTCGGGGAGCTTGTAGCCGGGATCGAAACAACCGGACAAGACGCCTTTTCCTCCGGTAGCAGGTGGCGATTTCGCCTCACAGAGCCACGTCCCACATCAGCCTTCCGCAATCTGAGCCGTCACTCCACGAACCGTTTGACTCGCTCAGGAAGTGTCGCAGGCTTGCGACCGAGCTTTTCACGCGGTGAGCCAAACGGTCAGCGCGCGACGCTTCACATCAACCCGTCCACATCAAATCGAGCCTGCCATGAGTCGCTGGAAGCAGTTCCTGACCGCAGACGATGGCCCAACCACAGTCGAGTACGGCATCATCCTGGGACTGATCATCGTGGTCTCTGTCACCACACTGGGCGGATTTGGGACGGGCATTCACAACATCTACGTCATCATCAGCGGCGCTCTGCCCTAGCGTGGAATTCTTCATCGAGCGGACGCGGCGGCCATTGGTACAAACCGCACCGAGCTTGCCTCGGTGGGGTTTGCGGCATCCTCGTCTTGGCGATCGCGAATAAAACCCATTGACCCATTTTTCGCGGCTGGCCTATAACCCGCCGCCTCAAATCGGCCGGGGGAGTTCGGCTGATCGTCTTGTTCACAGACGCCGCACATGGCGGCAGGGATGCGAAGCCATGACAGGTCCGAATCGTTCTCATTCGATGTTGCCGTGGATCGTCGCCGGAACCGGAGCCGCTGTGCTCGGAGCCGCGATCATTTTCCAAGCCTGGCGTGCTCAGCCGGGCTCCGCCGCTGAAGAACCCGGCGCTCGCGTAAACACGAAGTCCAACACTTCCGGCAAATCGTCGCTCAAAGATTCGGGAACGCCGGCGGCCAACGCGCAGGCGGCTCGGACGAGTGACGACGGCGCACGAATCAGCCGCAACAACAAGTCCGCGACCATTTCGATGCGCGAGGTCGAAGCCGAATGCGTCCGCCGACTCGGCAAAGAAGTGCTCGACAACATGATCAACCGCGCGACGATCCAGCTCGCCTGCCAGGAACGAAACATCGTCGTGACCAAGGCCGAAGTCGAAAAGGAAATCGTTCGCATCGCCTCCGAATTCAAGATCCCGCTCGAACAGTACCTGCAAATGTTGCAGGCCGAGCGCGGCATCAACCCGGACCAATATCGCAACGATGTGATTTGGCCGATGCTCGCCCTGCGAAAGCTGGCCGGTGAAGAAATCCAAGTCACCAGCGCGGAAATCAAAAAGTCATTCGAGCGTGAATACGGCCCACGCGTGAAAGTTCGCATGATCCTGTGCGACAACCAGCGGCGTGCTCAGGTCGCCTGGCAAAAGGCCAAAGAAGATCCGGAGAATTTTGAAAAGTACGTCCAAGAGTTCTCGATTGACCAAGCCAGCAAGTCCCTCGACGGCACCATCCCGCCGATCCCTCGTCACTCCGGCAGCCCGAATATCGAAGCGACGGCGTTCAAGCTGAAGCCCGGCGAAGTCTCAGCGATCGTACAACTCGACAATGCCGCACAGCGTTATGTCATTCTGAAATGCGAAGGCCACACGGAACCGGTCGTCCGCGAACTCGACAAGCAAGTGCAAGCTGAACTCGAAGACCAGATCAAACGCGAAAAGGTCCAAGAACAAGTCGCGATCGTGTTTGACAGTCTCAAGAAGGAGACCCGCGTCGACAACTTCTACGTCGGCACCTCCACCGGCGGCATGAAGCCGTCGAACGTCTCACGCACCGACGCCGCGAAACCGATCAGCACCCGTTCGATTCCGAAGTCCACTCCGGCCGATGAAGCCAGCAACCCGATCCGTCCTGCCAGTGCGAAGGGGACTGCGACCAAGAGCGTGAGACCCGCAGTCGCCAGCAGTGATGATGATCTCGACACAGCGCTGCCTGTGAATCGCACGCCCCCGAAACGGCCGACTAATTCCGCGAAGTAATCACTCCGAGTTTTTATCACCGCCCATGTCTTCTCCGTCGCCCACGAACTTCTCATCGGTCAGCGGGTTAGTAGAATCCGCCCGCTGCCCGAGTGCCGCGGAAGCGCATCCACCGGCTGCTGAGCTAATCCCCTCGCCTCATTTTGCGCTCCCTGCCACTATGCGAAGTGAAACCGAATCGTCGTTCTCCGATGAGCCGTTCAAGATCCCGGTCGCCGACCGAGTGAAGCGGTTGCCGCCGTACTTGTTCGGCAAGATCAACAAGCTCAAGCACAAGAAGCGTCAAGACGGCATCGACGTCATTGACCTCGGCATGGGCAACCCCACCGATCCGCCCGAGCAATTCGTCATCGACAAGATGATCGAGTCACTCGCCGACTCGCGCAACCACCGCTACTCCGTCAGCAACGGTGTGGAGAATTTGCGCCGCGAAGTCGCCAAGCGCTACGACCGTAAATACGGCGTGCAACTCAACTCGCAGTCGGAAGTCATCGCCTGCATCGGTTCCAAAGAGGGCTTCAGCCACATGTGCCTGGCCCTGATGGGACCGGGTGACACCGCCATCGTGCCGGCTCCAACGTTTCCGATTCACTCGTATGCCGTGATGCTCGCATCAGGCAACGTGATCGCACTCGACGTTCGCAATCCGGAAGAGTTTCTCTCGAACATCGCCTACACCTGCGAGCACCTCTTCCCCAAGCCGAAGCTGGTCATCGTCAACTTCCCGCACAACCCATCGGGCACCTGCATCGAGCAAGATTTTTATGTGGACCTCGTGGCGCTGGCGAAGAAGTACCAGTTCCTCGTCATCAGCGACTTCGCTTACGCCGACATCTGCTACGACGGCTATCAAGCCCCCAGCTTTCTGGCGACTCCCGGAGCTATCGACATCGGCGTCGAACTGACAACCATGAGCAAAGGCTACAGCATGGCTGGCTGGCGCATCGGCTTCTGCTGCGGCAACTCGGAAATGGTCCGTGCCCTGGGCACGATCAAGGGCTATTACGACTACGGCATCTTCCAAGCGATCCAAATCTCCGCGATCGTCGCGATGCGTCATGGCGACGAATCCATCGAACGACTCTGTGTGGAATACCAACACCGCCGCGACTCGCTGGTGGACGGTCTCAACCGCCAAGGCTGGGAAATCGAAACTCCGAAAGCCGGCATGTTCGTGTGGGCCAAAATTCCCGAACCGTGGTCCGAGATGGGTTCCATTCCATTCGCGATGAAACTGCTGAACGAAGCGGGCGTGGCGGTCAGTCCCGGCCTCGGCTTCGGTCCCGAAGGCGAAGGTTTTTTGCGATTGGCCGTCGTCGAAAATGCGCAACGACTTCGACAAGCCGTCCGCGAAATCGGCCGCTGCCTCAAGCCCGAATCGATCACTGTTTGATGCTCGTCAGCGAACCGGAGAAAGGCTTGCATCACCTGACTTCATCCGGTACACACCCCGCCTCACTCACGGACGCTGCGTGCGTGAATTTTCCTCGATAGCTCAATCGGTAGAGCGAGCGGCTGTTAACCGCTAGGTTCTAGGTTCGAGTCCTAGTCGAGGAGCTTTCTCCAAACGGGACCAGCCATCAGGCTCGGTCCCGTTTGCATTTCTACGCCGGCGAATTGGCCGAATGGTGATCGAACCCGAAACCAATCCGTTCTGGGTTCATGTGCTGGTCAGTGAATCGACCGGGCGCAGAGACATCGGCCAGACCGAAGATTTGCCACGCCGTTTGGCCGAGCACAACCGACCGCCACGATTCACCGCGCGGATTCTCACGACTCTGCCGAATTCCGAATTTCTTGTGCGACGGACGCTGCCATCTCGTTTCTTTGATTGAGGCGGCTCATACAGTCTCTGAAGACATTGCGGTTGCGACGACGCACATTCGTCGCGGCGGTCTTCTCATCTCTGTCAGACACCTATTTCGGAAAGGCTCATCATGCAACGATCGAATTGGCGAACAATCGTCGCAGCCTGCCTGGTCACTTGCGGGCTGTCAGTTCTGGCCGGCGTTGAGTCCCAACTCCTGGGCCGGCACAGCCGACTCTTCGCGGCCGAGGACTCGGCGAAAGAGGCGGCGACTGTCGACGAGGCGATCAAGGTACTCGACCTGCGAACCTTCCTGCTGCCGGAGGGAGCAGTCGTCGAAGGTGTCCGCACGGTCGCGGCAGTGAATTACGAAGCGAAGGCCGATCCGAAAAAAGCCTTTCAAGCTCAGCAGCAGCAATTCGTGAAGCTCGGTTGGAAAGAGCTGCCGGGAAGCATGGCCGAGGAGGCTTACGGAGTTGGTCAGTTTCAGAAATCCAACTACGTCGTGTCGGTATCGACCTCGAATTCAGGCAAGCCGGGGGCGTCGCGCGTCTCGATCTTTAATATGGGCAATGTGCGGCCAAGCAAGTTGCCGGTGGTCAAAGGAGCGAAGTCGCTGTTCGCCAATGAAACCTTGGCGATGTACGTCACCGACATGAAAGTCGCTGACGCCGTCAACTCGACTCGCAAATTGCTGCTCGATGCGGGTTGGGAACCGTTCGGCGCGAACAGCAACCCACCCGACCAAGAGTTTCTCACCTTCAAACGGAACGCCGTGCAGGTCTCAGCGTTCATCAGCGTCGCTCCGGCCCAAGGGGGCAAGACGGCGATCCAGATGAGCACGCTGCAGTTGTCGGCGGACATTCCCGCTCCGGCCAACGCCAAGCAACTGAACTACGTCGATATGCACAAGACGCTGCGGTTCGAGTCCTCCGACGACTACGCCGACATCGCGAAATTTTATCAGCAGGCACTCAGCAAACGGGGCTGGAAACCGACGACCGAAAACCTCATCACCGCGAGCGACCGATTCAAACGCCAAACCGGAATGCAGGTTTTTCGCTACGCGGCGAAAGAGATGATCACGCTCGATCTGGAGCCGCAACTCGACCACGCGTTGGTCAAAGTCTCACACCTCACCGCCGAAGAATTCGCCGAAGTCGAACGAAAAGCCAAAGAGTCCGCGCAACGATTGGTCGCGGAGCAAGAAAAAGCGGCAACCAAAACCCCAGCCAAGAAGCCGATGCCGGCCGATGACACGCCGTCGATCGAAGCTTTCGCCAACGAGGCGATTGCCAACGCACTCGGCGACAAGGGAACCAAGTCCGCCAAAGGAAGCGCCAAGGGGAGCAAGGACAAAGTCGGCATCCCGATTCCGGAGAAGGCCAAGAAGGTCACTCAAACCAGTGACAACGTTTTGCAAATCAAAGTCGCCGCCGGAAAGGGACAGGACGCTGCCGAGTTCATGCGCGATCAACTCGTCGCCGCCGATTGGAAAGTCGTTGGCGATGCCGACATCGACGACACCTCCGGCAATGTCACGTTCAAGAAAGGCTCGCAGCAAATCACGTTGACCTTCGTGGACACCGGCCTCGCCGATGTGAACCTCATGGTGATCGGCATCGGAGCGAAACTCGAACCGGGCAAGGCCGACCCGAATGCGAAAGTCGCCGATAAGAAGCCGGAACCGAAACCTGATTCGACGCCGGAATCCGAACCAAAATCCTCGAAGAAGATGGCCAAGAAAAAATCAAAGCCTGTCGGCGACGAGCCGGCTCCGGTGGTCGATCCGCAGCGAAAAGACAAACCCAAACAAGGGATCGCCAAACTGCCGAAACTCCCCAACGAAGCCGTCATCACGATCAACGATCAACCGCTCAAACTGACCAGCGTCATCGCCTACGAAGTCATCATGTCGGGCGAGTGGCGCACAAAAATCATCGCGACCGAAAAACCGTTCAAGCAGGATCCACTGCTGGCGATGCTCAAGAAAACCGGCAACGACGAAAAGTTCGAGTTTCCGCGGGTGCATCTGGAAATTCTGCTGGACGACCAAGACCGTCCGGACACGTTGAAATTCGCTGCCGACGGAACTCCGGGATTGGCCTCCGGCAGCAAGTTGAAAGGGGAAGCCTTGGTCGAGGACGGCCGAGCTCGTGGCACTTTCAAAATGAAAGAGCCCGGTTCGTTCTTCGACAAGGTCTACACCGCCGAGATCAGCTTCGACGTTCCCGTCCTGACACGCGATTCGACTCCCGCGAAACGACTGACCGACGCCCCCAAGCTCGCCAACTCCGGCAAGCTAACGATGGGCAACACGACCACAAAATTGTCCAGCGTCGTCGCCTATGAAGTCAAAGTCTTTGACGAAACACGAACCATCGTCTTAATCAGCGAGAAGCCGATCGACCTCGAGAAGCTCAAAGCCTCGCTGAAAAAAGACGCCAATGACGATGGTCTCTTCGAATTCCAGCCACAAGTCCGTCTGCAAATTGAGTCGTCGGACACCGTGACGCAATTGCGTCTCTGGGCCGACAACACCTCGATCAACAGCAACGCCGACCTGGCCGGAGACGTCGTCATCGAAGATGGCCGAGTCCGCGGCACCGCGAAGCTGTCCAAGCCCGGCGAGTTCTTCGGCAAGACCTACACCTTCGAGGTCACTTTCGACACCGAAGTCATGTCGCTGCCCAAAGCGAAAGACGATTGAGTCGCTCGATCAGATGCTTCCGCCTCAAACGAAAAACGCTCGCTGCTAACGAGTAGCAGCGAGCGTTTCACAAGCGAGGCCGGCGGGACTCGAACCCGTAACCTCCGGATCGACAGTCCGGCGGAACAGCGTGCTAACGGTCAGAAGACGCAACGAGTTAAGAAACGTCGTTCGCGCCGTTGCACCACTGGTTGCACCAACTCACCGGAAAACGAACACGGCGAAGTGGTCGGTGGCTCGGTTTCGAGTCGGGCGGAGTCGCTGCCGATCAAGGCGGATTCGTTCTCTGCCGCGCTGGCGATGATTGCTTCGCTGCCGTTGTTCCGCCGCGGCGGACTGAGAAGGCGGACGCGGTGCGGTCCGCCGAAGGCGGAATGGCCGAGCAAGCTGGCTCGCCGGAGAAGAGCCACGGGGGGAGTCATGCCGTTCGCTGATCCTGAGAAAAATCGGAGCTACCAACGGGACGACAAGTCCGCCGCGGCGGACAACGGGCGGGTCCGCCGCGGCGGATCAAACTCCCGGTCAAACCCGGTTGCCGGTTGAGTTTCGATGGCAGACGGCGGCGGACGTGCTGGTCCGCCGCGGCGGACTCGACGAACAATTCGCGGCGGTGCGGCAGGATGCTTCGCTGGGCTCGGTCGAGCGGGCGAAGGGGGTGGGTTCTCTGGCCGGCATCGCGTTGCGAGCGATCGACGCGGGGGACGTAGCGGCGCGTGTGGAAGCGTTGGAGTCGATCTTGAAATCACGACCGAAGGAAAGGGACGCGGCATGACGAACGGAGTGGCTCGCTTGTGTCGACACATTGGCATGCTTGACGAATTTCGGCCGAATGCTCAACGATGCGACGACGCCGAACCGAAATGCCCAACGTGAACTGAACTCGAATTGACGAACGGTCGTTGTTGTTGAAAAATACAACAGTCCGCAGGTGGTCAAGTCGAAAGAGAACGCATGGATGACATCCACATCGTCTGGGACTTGGAAGATGAACCCGGCGGGAACGTCCAACATATCCAAGAACACGACGTCACGATGGATGAAGTCGAGGACGTGTTGTACGACCGGGCCAGCATCACGACGATCAGCCGGTCATCGGGGGAACCAATCACGTTCGGGTACACGTCCACGGGGCGATACTTGGCCGTCGTATGGGAACACGTTCAAGACGATCCGTTGACCATGCGGCCGATCACGGCCTACGACGCAGCGGAACCAACTCAACCCAGCCGCAAACGGAAAAAACGATGACCAGCCGCACTCGCATCCATCGACCTCGCCAACAGACCGCCGCTCAAGCCGCCGCCGAGCGAGCCAAACGGGCGAAGTTCCAACTCGAAAAGCCCAGCCTGAAACAACTGCTGGCCAGTGGCGACTACTCGGAGCCGGTCACGCAGGCCGAGTATTGGGATTTGCGAAAAGCGATTGTCTGCCTGAAGGGACTCCGCGAAGCCGCCGGCCTGAGTCTCGCCGACGTCGCCGAACGCACCGGCATCGACCGCGCCGCGATCTGCCGACTGGAAAACGGCACTCACGAAAATCCAACCATCAGTACCCTCAACCGCTACGCCGAAGCCCTCGGCCGCCGCATCTCGTTCCGAGTCGTCGATGTCGGTGGGTGAGCAAATCCACTTGGACTTCGCCGGCGTTCGCAACCTGAGCAGTTCCTTCTGCAACGCGATGCTGGCGAACTTGATCAGCCAGCACGTCCCCTCGGTCTTGCGGAAAGTTCGATTCGCGAACGGCCGCCGCAACGTGCGAGTGATGATCGACAGCGCCCTCGAATGGGGAATGCTGCGCGTCGCAGAGCATGACGCTCAGACCGCTCACGGCGGATGAGGACGACTCATCTTGGGGAGTGACGACGACGGCTTGCTGCCGCAAGCCACCTGGACCCAACTGAACCAGTCCCCGTTGTCTCTTGCCAGTCCCCGTTGTCTCGTCGCTGAGAAGACGGACGCGGTGCGGCGGTTGATGGCGGAGCAAGCTGGCTCACCGAAAAAGAACCACGGGGAGAATTATGCCGTTCGCTGATCCTTTCTCGGCGGTTGCGAACATTGCGACCGCTCCCGCCCCGTCGTAGCATCTTTTCGTTTTCCAGATTCCCAGGAGGTTCGCCATGTCAATCAATGAGAAAAGTGAGCGACTCATTGAGGCGGCGGCGGCCATCTTGAACGCCGCTCCTGATCGCCGCCTGAATGCGGTCGTGCTGAACAAGGCTCTGTTCTACCTCGATTTGGCGTCGTTGCGCGATCGCGGCGAAACAGTGACGCACAACTCGTACATCGCCCTTCAGAATGGCCCCGTGGTGGCCAAGTACGAACAACGACTGATTCGACAACTGGAATCGCGCGATATCGCCAAGCAAATCAGTGAATGGGATGGCTCCAAGCCGATCTTGCTGGAGTCGTGCCCGGAACATTTTCAGTACGTCGATGCGGACACGCTCATTCTCGCGTCGAAGGTCACGTCGTTTTTTGCGGCGGCGACGTCTCGCCAAGCGTCCGACTATTCCCATGAGAATCCCGGCTGGGAGATGGCGTGGAATGACTTCCGAAGGACCGGAAAGCCAGCGGCCATCAATCTGCGAATCGCGCTCCAACAGATCATCGAGGACGATCCGTGGATGGACACGCCGCTGCTGGATGATGACGAGTTACTGGCCGCCGCTGACGCCGCCGAGGGAGATGAGTGGTGATGCACTACTCCCCAGAGGACGGAAAATGGGAAATCGGCAAGAACGCCACTCTGCTCTCCGATCTGCGTGAGCGGATGACACCAGAGGAGTACGCCGCACAGAAGAAAGCATTGAAGGAATTTCTTTGCGGCGACTTCTCGACCGGCAATTGCACGAACTCGCAGGGCCGTTCGATTTCTCCAATGAAGGCCACGCCCAGCGGCGGCAAGGTGCTCAAGGTGCGGTGGGCCTATCCGGGCTGCGGCAAAAGTGGCAGCCTGCGTTTGGTCGTCGTCGCCTACTGCGAGCAGTTGCGAGTTCATATCGCTGACGCCTTTGACCGCCGGGAAGATCCTGACGACGAAGACATTCGCGATGCGGTTTCAGACCTCTAAAACTCGCGTGCGTTTGACTTCGCCGGCGATGGCAACCTGAGCAGTTCCTTCTGCAACGCGATGCTGGCGAACTTGATCAGCCAGCACGGCCCCTCGGTCTTGCGGAAAGTTCGATTCGCGAACTGCCGCCCCAACGTGCGAGTGATGATCGAAAGCGCCCTCGAATTGGGAATGCTGCGCGTCGCAGAGCATGACGCTCAGACCGCTCACGGTGGATGATGACGACTCATCTTGGGGAGTGACGACGACGGCTTGCTGCCGTAACCAACCTGGACCCGAATAACTGGACCTGTCCCCGCCAAATGGTGCGGTCGATTACTGGCAGCGGCGTTCGCTTGCTGCTTGAATGGACGCAACGGTGGCCCGCCGTGGCTGAGCTTGGTCGTTCGGCTCCAGAGGGCGGAGGCGGTTGATGGCCGTAGTCGTACCAACCACGATTGGAGAGTCGCTTTACTGGTCGTATGCCTCAATGGCGATGGCTTGGGCGTCTTTACAACACGGAGAGCCGACGTACCAGCAGATAGACTACATCGTGCGGAGCAAGACCTATTATGGGTTGCTACGCGGCCGACTGAAACTCGGATCGTTTTTCAACGACGAGCAGGAGAAGATTTACGCGGCAACCAGTTGCGTTTACTGCGGGTCGGTCGATCGGCTGTCGCTCGATCACTTGATCCCACGGCTGCGGGACGGAGAAGACGCGGCCGACAACTTGGTGACGGCGTGTCGTACATGCAACAGCTCGAAGGGGGCGCGAGACGTACTCGATTGGTTGTGCCGCCGAAAAGAGTTGCCGACGCTCGTGGTGCTGCGGCGGTATCTCAAGTTGGTCATCCGGTACTGCGTCCGGCACGACCTGATGGGCGTGAAACTCGAAGATGTCGGCGCACTCAATCCGCCGTTGCCGTTCATGCTGGCTCTAGTACCGCATCAGCTTCCAGAGCCAGAGTTGTTGGTCGCTCGCTTCGATCCCGACGCCCCAGACCATCAAGACGAACTCTTTGAGGAACGTGCAGCGATCCGCGAATTCGATGGCGGCTTGTCGCGTGAGGATTCGGAGACTCTTGCAGCCGAAGACGACGGAACAGACCGAGCGGATTGAAACCGACCACGACGGCGCGAAGTAACATGGCAACGGGTGCGAAGCGGGTTGCAAACCGTCTTCGCTGAAATCGGTCTGGTGGGGTGAGCGGTTCTCTTGTCTCGCTCCCCACCAGACGGCCCGCTCTGAATGACAAGGGGGGCTACGATGGCGATGGATGCTGTCCCGTTCGATCTTTTGCGGTCTTCGCTCGACTCACTCAAGTTGCGGTTCCAAGCCGCCAATGATCCTGGCTCGCCGAGCAAAGCGTGGTTGGTTCACGTTCACGACAAGGGCGACGAAAAGCCAGCAATCTACGCGCTGGCCGACGGGTATGATTCGCCAAGCGTGAAGCCATCACCGTCCACTTGGCGACATCTTGGCGTACCTGCCATCGGGCGACGGGTTCCGCGATTCCGGCGAGCGGTGCAACTCAATGGCTATGAGCGCCTGACGCCGATTTGCACAGACGCGGGGCGGCTGTTGGATAAGCTGCCCGCTGCGGTTCAAGGACGACTGTGGCACGGTCTACCGGCAGGAACCGATCGGAGGACGGCGGACTTGCTGTCGTATTGGGTGCTGGCCGTGTTTGAGTTGGCGAATCCAAACGTCTTCGGCTTTCCGCTTCAAGCCGATCGGATGATTCCGCTCGCCGACGGACAAGTCAAAACGATCTTCGCCCCTGAATCCCGACTGCCTGCGGATGCCGATTGGTACGCGACGCTGCCCGACTTCGCTGCCGCTTCGGTGCAAGCTATCGACATCCTTCAAAGCTGGCTCCCCGACGTGCCGAAACGAGCGACCGGAGCGGCGGCCGATGACATTGTAAAGCGATTGGAAACTCTGGAGCGGCAGCCGAAGGAACAACCCAAGCGACTGACGAAATCGGAGAAGATTCGCAAACAGCGAAACGACTTTTCTTGCAAACGCCGCACAAAGAATCCGCCGGAGACTTGGAACGAAATCTATCACGCCTACAACAAGAAATTCCCAAGCGACAAAGATGCCAGTCCTGCAACGCTTCGGCTTTCTCACGACCGGAATTGCCCGAAATGCCGAACGGCTTGAGACAGTTGAGACAGTCGTTGAACTGTCGGTTCTGTCGGTGGTTTTTGTCGCGAACGGAACCGCGTTGATGGACAATGACTTGAGCGAATTCTTTTTCTTCTCTCGGCGACACTCGACTGTCGGCTGAGATTGCTCGCCCATGACGCCGAAGCTGATGACGTGACACGGTCACGCCGGCTCGGCAAACACTCTCAAAAGAAATGAGAGGTTGGGCGATGCTGATGCAAACCCAAACCGTTGCCGCCGAGCGAATCGGCGAGCCGGAGTCGCGGGCTGATGCGACCGCTGCTCACGTCGATGCCGACGCCAGCACATGCCGCGACGGCATTCGCAAACGGACACCAGAGATTGACAAACTTGTCATCGAGTTGGAGTATCCCGTCATGCGTCACGTCGTCTTGCGACCGGAAGCGGCTCGGCAGTTGGATGAACTTCCCAAGTCGATGCGAGCAAGAATCCATGCGGTGCTCGGCCGGCTGCAACAGTGGCCGGAAGTCAGCGGGGCCAAGCCGCTCACCGGGAACTTGGCGGGGCACTTTCGAGTTCGCACGGGCGACTATCGCATTCAGTTTTCCGTCACGCCCGACACGCTGATCGTCGAACGAGTCGGACATCGGGACGGGTTCTATGAAGGGTGAAACATGCCGCACCAGATTGTGACCTCGAAAGGCCAACGCTTCGTGATGGTGCCTGTCGCCGAGTGGCGGCGCGTGGAACACTTGACGGCGAAGGCCGCGACGCCGACTCCGATACTTCCCACGCTGCCGAAAGCGGATCAAGACGGGAACCTCCCCGCGTTGGCCTACATTCAAGTTTCCATCGCCCGCGACCTCCTGCGCGAACGAACTGCGCTGGGCCTGACTCAGCAACAGTTGGCGAAGCTGGCGGGCGTCCGTGAGGAAACGCTGTCACGTCTCGAATCGGGGAAGCATTCTCCGACCGTTCGCACGGTCGAGAAGATCGAACGAGCACTCCAAAAGGCAAAACGGCGCGAGAAGCTGGAAGACAATATTTGAAGGCGAAACGGCGGGAGAATCTGGAAGACAAAGCGGATAACAAAGAGTCCCGCAAGGCGATGAAGGAAAAGGGCCGCATTCCGCCAGCTCAAGCCAAAGCTCGGTTGGGAATCAAATCTCATGGCAGAACGTCGTGGCCACCAACGAAAAACGCTCGCCGTTAGTGACTAACGGCGAGCGTTCAGCAAGCGAGGCCGGCGGGACTCGAACCCGTAACCTCCGGATCGACAGTCCGGCGCTCTAACCAATTGAGCTACGGCCCCTTGAGGTTCCGGCGTTTAGCCGGGTCGAAGGCGGGCGGGATTCTAGTCCCCGACCAACTTGCGTCAATAGAGTCATCAACGGTCTCACTGGCGGTGAATTGAAGCGCGGCTCGGTGCGAGTTCATAGCGGACTCCGTCTCGCCTCGACTAAAAGATTGAGCCAGGAATTCGCGCGCTTGTGATTCGCTACGCCGACCTCCTCGGAGAGAGTGAATTCACCAGCGATCAAGATGGGAGAGACCGCCATGAACCTTCGAGTTGTCATCTTGGGATTGTTGTTGATTGTCGGTCGAGTTTTCCCAACGACGGCCGGAGAACCGGTTGCGCATGACCGAGGAAAACTCAGCGAAGACAAATCGACGCGCTGGTTTGATCTGAAAGTGCTGAACGTCGAAGGGCAGGCGTGGAATGAGACCAAGGCCCCGTTCGACCGATTTCCCGCGAAGGCCGAGAAGAAAGTCCGCGACGCGGTGTGGGGGCTGAGCCGTCATTCGGCAGGACTCTGTGCTCGGTTCGAGACCAGCGCGACGTCGATCAAGGCGCGATGGACGTTGACCGCCGCACGTTTGGAGATGCCGCACATGCCGGCGACGGGAGTCAGCGGTCTCGACTTGTATGTGAAGTCGGAGGATGGCATCTGGCGTTGGTTGGCGGTCGGGCAGCCGAAAGCTCAAACGAACGAAGTCACGTTGGTGTCGAGCATCCCGACCGGCTCGCACGAATTCTTGCTGTACTTGCCGCTCTACAACGGAGTCAGTTCGGTGGAGATTGGCTTACCGGCGGATGCGAAGATTTCCAAAGCCGAGCCGTACAAGAACGAGGACGGATCGCTCCGCAAACCGATCGTGTTTTACGGCACCTCGATCACTCAGGGAGGCTGTGCGTCTCGGCCGGGCATGGTTCACACGGCGATCTTGCAACGGCGGTTGGATCATCCAGTCGTGAATCTCGGCTTCAGCGGCAATGGCAGGATGGAGATGGAAGTCGTCGAACTCATGGCCGAGATCGACGCCTCGTGCTACGTGATCGACTGCCTGCCGAATCTGGAACCGAAAGATGTCGCCGAACGGACCGAGCCACTCGTCCGCAAGCTGCGAGAAGTTCGGCCGAAGACGCCGATCCTGTTGGTCGAGGACCGCAGCTACAGCGATGCGTTCTTGGTCACGTCGAAGCGCGAACGGAACGAATACAGCCGGCACGCGCTGCACTCGGCGCACGCTCGGCTGCGCGGCGATGGCGTCGAAGGACTCTTCTATCTCGACGGCGATTTCCTGCTGGGAGCGGACAACGAAGGGACCGTCGATAGCTCGCATCCGACCGACCTGGGCTTCTTCCGCCAAGCGGATGCGTTCGAGCAAGTGCTGCGGCCAATCCTGTACCGTGAGGACAGAAATGGAAAATGAGAAATGAAGAATGGAAAATGTAAAATGAAAGCCCTGACATTCTCCATTTTTCATTCTTCATTTCTCATTTTCCATTGCCGGTACTCTCTTGCGACACCGCCTTGACGGTCCAAAGAGGGCACTCCTAATATCGCCCGCCTTGGTCACTTTCGACCGGAAGACTCCGCAGAATCTCGCTGAAAGACCGCTATGAAACCTGAGCCGATGCAACATGCCAATGCCTTGCCGAACAAACAGTCGCCGCTCGTGCAGTGGCTCGACCAGTACGGCAACGCGGCGACCGTCGTGGCCTGCGTGGCGATGATTGGCGGAGCGCTTTGGTATGTGCAACACCGGAACTCAACCCGCCGCAGCGAGGAAGCGTGGGAGAAGTACAGCCAAGCCCGAACTGTTCAGGATTTCGGGGACATCGCCGACGATTTCGCCAACACCGATGCCGGAGCATGGGCGCGACTGGGTGAAGGGGAACGGCTGGCCGAGTCGGGGATCGGCCTGATGTTCACCGACCGCAAGGCTGCGCTGGGTGAACTCAAAAATGCAGACGAGGCGTTCAACAAAGTGCTCGCGATGAAATCCGCCGCCAGCGCCGCTCGCGAACGAGCCGCGTGGGGCTTGGCGAAATCCACCGAAGCCCAATGCGATGGCGACACGACCAAGCCGATCGAAGCCTATCAGTCGCTGTTGAAGGAGTTCCCGAAGTCGCTCTACAAAGCCGCCGCCGAAGAGCGGGTTGAGTCATTGAAATCCGAAAGTTCAAAAGAGTTCTACGTTTGGTTTCACAAGCAGAACCCGAAGCCTGCCGACACCAGCAAGCCCAAGGACGGCCTCCCGGAGGGACATCCGCCGTTCGACCTGCCATTGGATGACAAGCCGGAAATCGAGAAGCCGAAAACGGAAGAACAGACGAAAACCTCCGATCCCGAAGGCTCTGTGGTGGCGAAGTTGAAGTCGGAAGTCGAAGTCGAATTCGCCCGGACTCCGCTTCAAGGCGCCATCAAGTTCATCGCTGAGAAGTGTGAGGTTGAGATCGAGATCGACGGCGAATCGCTGAAGGCTGGGGGCTTCACGAAGAACATGCCACAGACTCTGACGCTTGGCAAAGCGACTGGCTTGGAGGCCATCGGGGCTCTCCTCAAGAAATACGAAAATGAAAAAATCCCACTGGTGTTGATCATTCAAGAGGACGAAAAGAAGGCGCTGATCACGACGACTGAGTTTGCCGAGAAGAACAAACTGACGCCGTTTGAATTCGCCAAGCCGGCCGAGCCGCCCAAGGCCGACGAGCCCAAGGACGAGAAACCCAAGGACGAGAAACCCAAGGACGAGAAACCCAAGGACGACAAGCCTAAGTCGGAGAGCAAGGACAAGGATGCCCCGGCGGAATCCAAATGAGTAAGTCCCACGTGGGGCACGTTTCCAACGTGCCCGTGCCGGACGGGCACGTTGAAAACGTGCCCCACGAATTGCTTGATGGCGATGAGGAATCGGCTGCCGTTATTACCGACAACGAATCGTCAGTCGTCACGCTCTCTTCCGAACCCCTTCGCGTTGTGGTCGAGGCTCGAGCGCATGGCTGGCGGGTCGATCATTACCTCTCGCGGCTGTTCCCCAATTACAGCCGAGCGTTGTTTCAACGGGCGCTCGAACAAAAGTCGGTCGTGCTCAACGGCCTGCCAGTCAAAGCGGCGCGGCGACTTCGAGTCAACGATGTGCTCGACGTGCGACTGCCCGAACTGCCCGACAGCAGCTTGCCGCCGGAAGACATTCCGATCGACGTGCTGTTCGAGGACGAGCATCTCGTCGTGCTCAGCAAGCCGTCGAACATGATCACGCACCCCGGCAAGGGGCACTATCGTGGCACACTGGCCGGAGCGTTGCAGTTTCACTTCAACCAGCTCAGTAACGTCGCGGGACAGCTTCGGCCGGGGATCGTGCATCGGCTCGACAAGGACACCAGCGGTGTCATCGTCATCGCCAAGAACAACCAAGTGCATTGCCGGCTGAGCGAACAGTTCGAGCAACGCACGACCGTCAAAGAATACCGAGCCATCGTCTGGGGCGAGGTCGCTCAGGACCGCGGCGTCATCGACACGCACGTCCGCATCAATCCGAAGATTCGCGAGAAGATGCAGGTCTGCGAGGCGGAAGGCAACGCTCGTCAAGCGGTCACGCACTACGAAGTTGCCGAACGCTTTCGCGGCTTCACCTTCATGCACCTGATGCCGAAAACCGGCCGCACGCATCAGCTTCGCCTGCACATGTCACACCTCGGCCACTCGATCGTCGCCGACGAATTGTACGGCGGCGGCAAATGCCTGCGCGTCGCCGACGTTGATGGCAGCATCGCTCAAGCCAAACGCGAGACGCTGCTGTCTCGCAAAGCCGAGTCCGCCGCCAAGAAATCCGGCTTCGATTCGGTGGTAGATACTTTTGAGGATGTGCTGATCCGCCGCCAAGCGCTACACGCCTTTCGATTGAGCTTTCGGCATCCGGAGAGTGGAATACCGATGACGTTCGAGGCTCCGTGGCCCAACGACTTTCAAAAGACGTTAGAGGCTCTTCGAAATGTGGTACTTCCGACGACCGTGGAACGAATGCCGAGGAGATGACTACGGCGGTTGGGGAACGTCGATTTGGTACTTTGAAGTCGGCGATGACTGCTGGGGTATCAGACAGGTCGAGGAATACGCGAATGGGTATGTACTGACATACGACGACGTTCACGATGACGACGAATTTGGCGGACTCTCACACGCACCATTTGATCTTCAGGAATTCCAGCCTTTTGCAATTTCGGCCGAAGAGTTTGAAAATATTTGGAAAAACGTAAAACCATTCAACCGCTAATCGGATTTCGAAGCACACGAGAAAGAGAAACAAAAAGGATCACCATGAAGCTTGCCAAAGTTCGTCTCGCCGACGGCTCCGTCCGTGTGGCTAGTGTCGAAGATCAAACCGTGCGGCTGCTTGATCTGTCACGGTCGGCGACGATTCGATGTCTCGCCGACATCTTGAACGAGGCCGATCCTCCCGCGCTCGCTCGATTGTTGATCGACGAAACCAGCGCCCCGTTGCCGGCCGGTGCGGTGCAATTCCTCGCGCCGATTGATTCACAGGAAGTCTGGGCGGCCGGAGTCACCTACAAGCGCAGCCAGATCGCTCGTATGGAAGAGTCCGAATCGGGCGCGTCGCATTACGACAAGGTTTACTCGGCTCCGCGACCGGAGCTGTTCTTCAAAGGGAACGCACGCCGCACATCCGGCCCTGGCGAGCCGGTGCGCGTCCGAGCCGATAGCCGTTGGACCGTGCCAGAACCTGAATGCACTCTCGTTGTTTCACCCAAGGGAAAGCTCGTCGGTTTCACGATCGGTAACGACATGTCAGCCCGCGATATCGAAGGTGAGAACCCGCTCTATTTGCCGCAGGCGAAGGTTTACAACCAGTGCTGTGCCCTCGGCCCGTGCGTTCTGTTGGCCGATTCCGCCGTAGGCGGACTCGACCGCGACTCCACGAAAGTGAAACTCACGATTCACCGCGCGGGACGTGAGGCATTCAAAGGCGAAACGCATCTGGGCATGATCGTCCGCGGCTGGGACGAATTGATCGGCTGGCTGATTCGCGAGAACGACATTCCCGACGGTGCGTTTCTGCTGACCGGCACCGGAGTCGTGCCCCCCGATGACTTCACGCTCGAAGACGGCGACAGCGTGTCGATTGAAATCACGGGCATCGGCACGCTGACGAACCCGGTCGTGAAAGCGAAGACGTCCACGTAGCCGCGTTCGCCAGAACGCGGGTCATTATACGCATTCCGATAATTAGCCGCGCGGCGCTAGCCCCGGTTCAAGCCGTGAAACCGGGGCTAGC
>CAMDDX010000137.1 GCA_945893075.1 Planctomyces sp. SH-PL62
CATGCGATGCGTCCAAGGCTCGTGGCCGATCAGATGCACATGCCATTTCTCGTCGAGCGACGCGCCGCGCGACAGCCACACGAGTTGCCCCGTGTTCTTACCCGACCAGCCAGCTCCCAGCGCGAAGTCGATCTTGCCGTCACCGTCGATGTCCAGCGGTGCGATGCAGACGTTATCGCGCTCCGTCTGGTCTTCGATGATGACTCGCGGCTTCCAATCGGGAGCCTGATACCACAGCACGCGGTTCTCCGTGACGGCGACGATGTCTTGTTTGCCGTCTCCATCGACGTCGGCCAGCGTGACCGCGTAGCAGACTTTGCCGACATCGGGGTCGAGCGTCTTGGCCTCAAACTTCGGAAACTCCGCCGCGTCAGCCGCGAGACCCGAAAGCCACAATGCCGCGCTGGTCACAGCCATCGCCAATTGTTGTCTCATGTGTGTGCCTCTTCAGGAATCCGTACCGCGACCGTTAGGGAGCGGCCCGTGGCACGCTTCGGGCCGCTCCCTAACGGTCGCGGTACGGCTGAGAAATTGCCATCTGCGCGAGATGTTCGCGGACGCGAGACACAATGACGAAAGCCGCCGAGCAACGCAAATCACGGGCGTTCGGCCGGCACTGCATGTACCGCAGGCACGATGGCCGATGATCCGCCAGCCGGAGCGTCCGCGATCGGTGCCGCATCCAACGTCGGGAACAGCCGCTCGTCGTAGTACAACCGGTAGGCGGTTTGAAAGAACGCGGCGGTGGCCTGCACGCGCTCTTTCGGCGGCAGACTCTCCGGCTTCAAGGCGAACGTTTTCGGATCGAACGTGTAAACCCAAGCCTGTCGGCGCGCATCGAGCACGACCAATCGCTGATCCGCCGTGAGCAGTGCGACATCGTGGTTGTGCTGCATCAGCGCGTAGCCTTGCTCCGGCGGCAGGTGCAGCGCATCTCGGCCAAAGAAAATCGAACGGTAATCGCCCCCCAGCAGTCCCATCACCGTCGGCGCGATGTCGAGTGTGCAGGCGAGGGTCGAACAGCGCGTTCCTTTGCCGAAGTCATCCGGGCCGAGCATCAGCACCGGCACGCGATACGACTTCATCGGGAAGAGTTGGCTGCCGTAAACGCGAGCCCCGTGGTCCCCCATGACGACGAACAACGTGTTCTTCTTCCAAGCGTGCTGGCCCACCTTGTCGAAGAACATGCCGATGGACCAGTCGGCGTACTTCACCGCATTGTCACGAGTTTGTTGCGAAGACGGCCGGTCGATGCGGCCGTCGGGATACGTGAAGGGCCGATGATTGCTGACCGTCAGCAAGCAGGCGAGAAAAGGCTTGCCTTCGTCGTGCAGCCCGTCGAGTTCCGTCAGAGCTTTATTGAAGAGGTCTTCATCCGACACGCCCCAAGCGTTGACGAACGCCGGGTTCACAAAATCCTTTTGCTCAACGAACCGATTGAAGCCGTTGGAGGTCATGAATGACTTCACGCCGTCGAACAAGCCTCGGCCGGCGGTCATGAACAACCGGTTGTAGCCCCGATCCGCCAGCACGTGTGCCAGTGTGTAGACGTGCTTGGAATGGTCTCGTTTCAAAATCGACTCGGTTGGAATCGGCGGCAGCGAGGTCGTCACCGCTTCGAGCGCCCGCGCCGTGCGGTTGCCGGTCGCGAAGAAGTTGTCGAACAGCAGTCCTTGTGTCGCCAGCTTGTCGAGACACGGCGTCAGCCCGCGTTCGTCTCCGAGCGCCCCGATGAAGTCCGAACCAAGGCTCTCTTCCAGCACGATGACGACGTTCCAATCGCGACGCGGTTCGACCTGCCGCACCGTGCGATCGAACGGGTTCTGCGAGTTCTCGTGCCATTCGTCGGCCGCCGTGATGACGCGCTGACGAATCTCGGCGGTGGCGATCTCTGGCTTGATCGTCAGATAGAACTGCTCGTAGTCGAAGTGACACGACCAGGCGTGATACAGAAACGAATACACGCCGTTTCCCGCGCATTCGTTCGCCGTGCGGTTCGTGGTGACGTTCATCGCACCCATGCCGCTCGTCAGCCACAGGCCGGCGATCAGGGTCCAGAAGCCAGCAAACACGCCGACTCGCGATCGCAACGGCATCTGATCATCCAGCATCCGGTGGAACCGTTGCCGCATTGCCCACCACATTCCGCCGCCGAACAGTGCGACGACACTTAACAATTCGATGATCGGAAACGATTGCCAGAGGTTGCAGCAGACTTCGGTGGGATACACGAGGTACTCGAACGCGATGTAGTTCAGCCGGCCGTCAAATTCGGTGAAGAACAGGCTTTCGATAATCGCGAACAGCGGCACGAAGCAGAACGAAAACAGCCAACAGAACTCGATGAACCAGCGGCTCGGCCGAGCCTTCAGCCAGCGCTGGCCGATCCACGTGAAGTGCCACAACTGCGTCTGAATCCCCAGCAGCGCGATCAGCAGATCGAACCGCAAACCAGTCTGAAACACGTTCAGCCAATCGGTGAGCCGCAGTTGCCGCCAATCCGCGAACCAGAACAGCAACGCGACTCGCGTCAGCAGAAAGCCGAGCACATAGATCAGCATGATCGCCGCCAGAATCCGGAACCGTTGCAGCCGCCCGAAGGCATTGAAGATCGACCTCATTCAACACATCCTTGTGTTTCAAACCGTCGTTGATTTTGACGGGCGGAGATGTAGCAGTTCACGAAATTCCCAGGAACGCCGATTTCGCACTCTTTCCGGCCGAAAGCCGTGAGCCGATCGCCGCCAGCCGTGATACCGTTTTTTTGCGAAATAGACGTGACCGAGCAAAACGTGTCTCATTCACCGCAACCGTCCCCCGTAAAACGAATCGCTCCTCATGACTGCACCGTACCAAGACATCGTTCACTCCTTGCGGCAAGCGTTTCCGCAGCCGACCTCTGACCGAGTTCACGACGCCTACTTCGTGTTCTCATTCCTGCGAGCGCTCGATCAAGTCGATCGGATGAAATCGGTCAGCCCACTGCTCGGCAAGCCGGAGACGCTGGACTACACCGCCGCGAAGCAATGCCGAGTCGCCAATGAACCCAGCACGCTGGAACACGTCACCGAGGAATTGGTGGCCCACCTCTCCGGCCTGTTCGTCTCCGGTCATCCGCGAGCACAGGTCAACGTCGTCCCGGCCCCGACGATCCCCAGCATCATCGGCGGGATGCTGCCGTCGATTTACAACCCGAACTTGTGCAGCGACGAATCCGGTCGCCGCGTCTCCGTCGCTGAAGTCGAAGTCACCGCGATGACCGCCGAACTCGTCGGCTATCCGGTCGAGCAAGCCGGCGGAGTCTTTACGTTCGGCGGCACCGGCACGCTGCTGTATGGAGCCAAGATCGGCCTCGAAAAAGCCTGCCCCGGCACCGCTCAAACCGGACTGCGCGAACCCGCGGTCCTGATCTGTTCCGAGCGTGCTCACTACGCCTGCTCGACGGTCGCGAGTTGGTTGGGACTCGGCGAGCAGAACGTCATCCAGATTCCGACGTCGCCCGAAAACGAAATGCGGACGTGTCTCTTCGAGACGATGCTGCGCGACGTGCTCAAGCAGGGTCGCAAAGTCGCCGCGATCGTGGCGACGATGGGCACGACCGACGCCTTCGGCCTAGATGATCTCGCCGCGATCATTGAGATTCGCGACCGACTGCGTGACGAGTTCAATCTCGACTACACGCCGCACATCCACGCGGACGCTGTGATCGGCTGGGCTTGGAGCGTCTTCAACGACTACGACTTCACGACCAACCCGCTCGGCTTCCAACCGCGCACCGTGCGAGCGTTGGCCGGCACCGCGCGACGCATCAAGCATCTCGGCCAAAGCGACTCGCTGGGGATCGACTTCCACAAGACCGGTTTCGCACCGTACGTCAGCAGTTTGTTCTTGCTGCGCAGCGCGGCCTACCTGCAACTCATCTCGCGCGATCAATCGGCGACGCCGTATCTCTTCCAGTCGGGGCATCATCATCCCGGCAAGTACACGCTGGAGACGACTCGCAGTGGCAGCGGCCCGATGGCCGCTCTCGCGAACTTGAGGTTGTTCGGCAAGGACGGGCTGCGGTCGTTGCTCGGCCATTTGGTGACGATGGCCTCGGAACTTTCAACGCACCTGAAGGCTCACGCTTCAACGACGGTGCTCAACGCCGACAACTTCGGAGCAGTGACACTGTTCCGCGTCTATCCAGATAGCGTCGATACGTTCTCAATTCCAAAGCTCGAACAAACCGATGCGTCGTACCGCGATCAGTTGCGAACGAACAACGCCTACAACCGCCGCGTCTTCGAGTTGATCCACGCCGAAGCTCTGCAAGGCCGCGGCGTCGTGATCTCGCTGACCGACTGCTACCGCCTGTCCGACTACGGCGAGCCGATCGTCGCGCTGAAGTCGTACATCATGAGTCCGTTCTCCGAACCCGAAAACGTCTCCGCCGTCCTCGACTCGATCTGGCGAGCACGACAAATCATCGCCCAGGAAAAGACTCCGTAGCCTGACTCTCCGAGTCGGGAGTCTTCGGTGAATGCCCCGACTCGGAGAGTCAGGCTACGAGGAAACCACCAGCATGAGACTCGCGTCGCTTGCGTTCTTCTTGATCCTGGCCGGCTTGCACGGCTCCGAGCAGGCGCTGTCGCAACCACTGAGCACGTTTCGCGACGGGCCGCTTCGAGCGTGGGGGTTCGCGCTATTCGGTCTGTTGACGTTCATCGGATTGAATTGGATCTGGACGCTGGTTCGGACTCGCAGTTACTCCGATTTGGTCGGCGTTGTTCCCGCGTTGCCGTTGTTGGGATTCGTCGCTCTGACCGATTCGTTCGACGGCTGGCATCTGGCGGCCTCGTTCGTGCTGCTCGGCTGGATGTTGCTGTTCTTCGCGGCGAAGCTGTGGGAGGCGGAGAACTGGTGGGTCTTCGCGCATTTACTGATGCCGATCGCCATCGGGCTGACGATTCGGTTTCACAGCTTCGGCCTGTGGCAGAAGTCGCTCATCGCATATCTCGTGGTGCTCATCAACATGCACGACCTGCTCCGCCTGTGCGAGCACGAAACGAAACCGCTCCCACGCCCCGGCCGAACTTCAGACTCCGAACTCGCTCGCCAGTTCTACGAATCAGGACACTTCAATCCGTTGCAGCGGCAGACGGACGATGAATCGACCTCTCAGAACAGCGATCCGAGCTGAGTTCGATTTCTGCGTGCCACAATCATGCCGATCTTCAGCCGGCTGGTCATTGAGTTGCCACCGCCGTGGATTCACTTCATGCTGGCGTTATCTGTTCCACCTGTCTGGGCTGCGTTGGCCGATGCGGTTCATGGTTTTGCCCGCCATGATTTTGCAAAATCATGATGGGCAAAATCCTGTTCGCTCGGGACTCGCTCAATTCAATCGTTTCGTGAGGACTCTCTCATGCGCTGGCTTCTTCTGGTCTGGATTTCGTCCTGTCTGGCGACGTCGCTGACGGCCGCCGAACCTCGTCCCGGCGATGCGGCCATCGAGAAATATCTGACGAGCGAAACGAAACTGCTCAGCCTGAGTGTGCTGGCGGAGGCGGATTCGCGCGAAGCGTGGGAGGCGAAGCGCGAGGAGTTGAAGCGGCAGTATTGGGACATGCTCGGACTTTGGCCGGTGCCGGAGCGGACGCCGCTCAAGGCGAAGGTCACGGGGACGGTCGCTCGCGAGAACTTCACCGTCGAGAAGGTGCATTTCCAATCGAAGCCGGGGCTGTATGTCACCGGGAATTTGTATCTGCCGAAAAACGTGGGACAGGCTTCTAGCCTGTCATCTCAATCGAAAAAGACGACGAATAATGAAGACGAGAAGAAACGGCAGGCTGGAAGCCTACCCCACGGGAAAATGCCGGCAGTCCTTTACGTCTGCGGGCATTCGGGCAAAGGGCGCGATGGGAACAAGACGGCGTTTCAACAGCATGGGATGTGGTTCGCGTCGCATGGCTACGTCTGTCTGATCATCGACACGCTGCAACTCGGCGAGGTCGCCGGCATTCATCATGGGACGTACAACCAAAACCGCTGGTGGTGGCATTCGTATGGCTACACATCGGCCGGGGTCGAGTGTTGGAACGGCGTGCGCGCGATCGACTACCTCGTGTCGCGGCCGGAGGTCGATCCGGAAAAGATCGCGGTCACGGGGATCAGCGGCGGCGGGGCAGCGACGTTTTGGATCGCGGCGGCGGACGAGCGAGTCAAAGTCTGCGTGCCGGTCAGCGGCATGAGCGATCTGCAAAGCTACGTCACCGACAAGGTCTGCAACGGGCACTGTGACTGCATGTTTCTCTACAACAACTACCGTTGGGAGTGGACGACGATCGCGGCGCTGGTGGCTCCGCGGCCGATGCTGTTTGAGAACTCCGGCTACGACACGATCTTCCCGATGCCCGGCAACGAACGGATTCGCCAGCGGCTCGCGACGATTTACGGTTGGTACGAGAAGAAGCCGGGCGACTTGTTCGACATCGGCGTCACACCGGGCGGCCACGATGACAAAGTCGAACTGCGGCTGATGGCCTATCGCTGGATCAACAAGCATCTCAAGGGAGACAACTCCGAAGTCTCCGAACCGCCGCTGCCGCCGTTCCCCGGTAAAGAGCTGCGCGTCTTTCCCGAAGACAGCGACCTGCCGAAAGACAGCCTCAACGCGAAGATTGACGAGTCGTTCGTGACGCTCGCGAAGCCGGCAACGCCGAAGAACAAAGAGGAGTATCACGCTTGGTCGCAGCGCCTTCGCGGTGACTTGCTGGACCGAGTCTTCCGCGAGTGGCCTGATGAGATCCCGGCCGCCGAGCTTCGTGAAGAGATGCCGAACAATCGTGTCATTCTGCGGACGGACGCCGAAGTGTCGGTGCTCGCAGCGCGGATGAATACAGACGCGGCAGAGAGAGGAGACCTGAAGCGGTTGTGGCTGGTCGTGCTCAACGCCGATGAGCCGGAAGGCAAACTGCCGGCCTGGACGAAGGGCCTGATTCCCGAAGGTCATCCGGTGACGGTCCTCAGTCCGCGTGGCAGCGGAGAGTTCTCCGCGTGGACTCGCAAGAACCCGCCGAACTATGTCGAACGAGCGCACGCCTTGCTCGGCCGCACGGTCGATGCCGGGCGTGTGTGGGACATCCAAGCAACCGCGCGCTGGCTGCATGAAGCCGAGGGAAACGTGCTGACCGTCGGCGTCCTCGGCAAAGGACAAGCGGGAGTCCTCGGTGCGTATGCCGCGCTGTTCGAGAACTGCATCGCCGAAACGATCCTTGTCGATCCACCGACGACTCATCGCGACGGCCCGCACTTCCTGGGTGTGATGAAAGTGCTCGACGTGCCGGATACGTTGGGCTTGCTCGCACCGCGGCATGTCACGCTGATCAACGCGAAGGACGCGGCGTTTGACCGTGCGCTGGATGCCTACAAGGCGGCGGGCTATGCGGGGCGAATCGAGCGGAAATGAACGATCAGCCGCGTTTGCAACTTGAGAACGGTGGGCGGCTCTCGGAAGAAACATCGGGGCAGGCAAAAATTGGGGGCAAAAAAATGAGGCAGGGAGACATGCGGCATTCGAGCCGCGCCGACTGACTAAAGTTTGCTGCCACCACAGTCCGATTTTCTGTCTGATTTTTTTTGCCCCCGATTTTTTTGCCTGCTCCTAATCCCCCCGCGTCAATCGCCGACTTTACCACGTCGAAACGTCTCGCATGTCATTCTCCCGTCCGCGTGAATCTCGAACGTGATCGCACCATGTTCGGCAGTGCTGAGCACGGACGTATCAGGGCCGAAACGAGACCGCAGTGTTGCGATGTTGGCTCGGCGATCCGCGCTGGCGATCAGCCAACGTGGACGTGCCCAACGGGCGAGGTCGGTGGTGTTGGCACCGAGGCTGCCGTGATGCGGTGAGAGCAAGACGTCGATCTTCTGCGGCGGCAAGTGCAGCAAGCGGATCAGGCCATCGCGTTCCAAATCGCCGGTCAGCAGGATGCGGCGGCCAGCGTACTCCATCATCAACACGATGCTGTTGGCGTTGTCGGGAGACAGTTTCTCGTTCGCTGTCGGATGCAACGCACGGCATCGAATGCCGTCGCCCAAGAGCAACGAATCGTCTTGCCACGTCAGTTGGACGGGGACTTTGCAGTGGCGAGCCGCGTCGAGCACTTGCCGAACCTCCGACTGATTCCAGTCGATGAACTGCGGCGAGACAAAGATCTTTCCGACGGGCAATGTTCGCAGCATACTCGCGACACCGTTGACGTGATCGGTGTCCGCGTGCGACAGCATGAGGCCGTCGAGTTGGCTGTGCCCGCGATGCCACAGAGTTTGCTGCACGACATCCTGAGCACGGTGACCGTTCCCCATCATGCCGCCGTCGTAGAGCAACGTGCGACCGGAAGGGGATTCGATCAGCACCGACAAGCCGTGTCCGACCGACAACACAGAAACGCGCAGCGGTTCCGGCTCGCGCGGCCACCACAGCGGCGCGACGAGACCAATCGCCGTCCACAGCCAGAACGCTCGCCAACCGAGATGCCGCAGCAACGGGCCGCGCATCCACCAGAACAATGTCGCCAGACAAACGATTGCTCCGACCAGCCACCATGTTGGCGGGGTCGGGACGTAGCGATGCCCGCAAGACAAATCGGCAGCGACATCGACGATCCACAGCATCAGCCGCAACGACCACTCGAACGGCACCGCGATGACACCGGCCACCGACGAACTCACGAATCCGGCCAGCAGCATCGAATAGCCCAAGCACAACGTCAGGGACGCCACGGGGATCAGCGGAATGTTTGCCAGCAAACCGACCAACGAGACTAAATGAAACTGCCGGGCAATCACCACCGCCGAAAACAACCATACGAAGACCGACACGGATGCCGTCTCTCTGATCGCAAACGACATCGCGATTCGATTCCGCTGCCAAACCGTCTTTGGGAGTTTCTCATTCAACTCCTTCAGGAGTTCCGCGGGTGTCTTCAAGGTCGGTCTGGCTGCCTCCTTCTCGGCTTCGATTCGAGCCTCTTCCACCTGCCAACTGCGGCGAGCGGCGAGCCACAAGATCACAGCGACCGCCATGAAGGAAAGTTGTGCTCCCACGTTAAAGGCATCCGTCGGGTTCCACCACAGCACGCCCAGCGCCGTGACGGCCAGCAGGTTGTTCGCGTGCGTCGGCCGATCCCACGGCCAGCCCAGCGTTGACAGAAAAACCAGCAACGCCGCACGCACGACTGGCGGCCCGGCGTCCGTGATCGCGGCGTATCCGCCCACGAGCGCCAAGATCGAAATCGCCGTCAGCCCGCGCGACAGATTGAACAGCCGGCATGTTCCGCCGACGAACAACGCCAGGATCGCCACGTTCAAGCCAGAGATCGCCAGCACGTGCATCGTGCCGCTCTCGACAAACGCCGCGCGCTGTTCTGAACTCATGCGAGCACGACTCCCCAGCAGCAACGCCAACGAGACCGACGCTGTGTCCGGTCGCAACTTGTCGCGCAACAATTGCTCGCAATGCTCGCGCGCGACGACGAGTTGCCGTCGTGTTTGCGTGACAAGATCGTCCGGCCGCTTCAACATCCGCGCTGCTTCCAGAGACCGAACCCGCATGACGGCGTGAATCCCTTGTTTCCGCAAGAACGCCGCGAAGTCGAATTCGCCGACGTTGCGCGGACGTTCCGGCAACGCCAGCCGGCCCAGCAGTTCGACTTCATCGCCGACTCGCAACTCACTTGCCAGTCCGGAGACATCGACGCGCACGCCGCCGGTCACGTCGAGCCAGTCGTTTCCGTCGCGAAGTTGGCGGCACTCGATGACCAACACGGTTCGCTCGCGCGAACCCCACAGCCGAGATGTCTCTTCCTCCGACTCGCGAATCAGTCGCGGCCGTTCCGCAATCGTTCCGATCACTCGCGCCGGCTGCGGCTCTTCGGGAGCGAAGAGTCCGATGTCATTCGGTTCGCCCACGAACCAAACGTCGTGATGTCGCACCGCACCCATGCCGGCCACGGCGAGCAACAGACTGCAGATCGACAGTCGCGAGCATCGCAGCCAGCTCATCAACCCCGCCAGCAATAGCGCGGTAGCCGAGAACACCCAGCCCCACCAGCCGACCGCTGCGACGTTCGCGTCCACGATGATCCCGACGACAAACGCGAGAACCACCGGCAGTGCCGGGGCACGACGGCGAACGAATGCGGGCGCGTCTTTGTTGCGAGAATCAGTCATCAGCAAACCTCTGCGTAGCCCGAACGCCTACGTCCGGGCGTCCGGACGTAGGCGTCCGAACTACGCACGAACTCGTTGCTCCAGCAACTCCAGAACCGGCACGTTGGCGTCCGGGAATTTCAGTGAGCGCAACGCTGAAACCTCTTCCCAGCGAAAACCGCGCAGATCGTGACTCGCATCCGGCGGATCGAGAGGCCGACACAAATAGAAATGCAGATCCACAGAGCCATACGCATATTCGTAGAGCCGCCGAGTCAGCAGTTCGAGAATCTCGACGCGCAGGCCGGTCTCTTCAAAACATTCGCGCACGGCGGCAGCGGCTGGTTCTTCTCCCTGCTCGCACTTGCCGCCTGGAAATTCCGCGAAGCCTGCCAGCGACGCTCCCGGTGGGCGGATGCCGATCAAATAACTTCCCTGATGTTCGACCACCGCGATGCCAATGGTCTTGCGACGGAACTCCGCCATCGTTTGTTTCCCCGTAGCCTGACTCTCCGAGTCGGGAATGCTTCGTAAGACCACCCGACTCAGAGAGTCAGGCTACGAAACTAGGACGACGCACCGGTTTTCATCTCCGCCGGCGGAGCACCCATCACATGGAATCCGGCATCGACGTGAACTGTCTCGCCAGTGATGCCGCTGGAGTGATCGCTCAGCAGGAACGCGCCGGTCTTGCCGACTTCCTCCATCGAGATGTTGCGGCGCATCGGGGACATCGCCGGGTACAGCTTCATCATCTGATCGAAGTCGCCGACCGCAGACGAACTGAGCGTCTTGAGCGGCCCCGCGCTGAGCGCGTTGACTCGGAAACCCATCGGGCCGAGTTCGTGAGCGGCATACGTCACCGAACTTTCGAGCGCGGCTTTGCAGACACCCATGATGTTGTAGCCGGGGATGACCTTCTCGCCGCCCAGATACGTCAGCGTCAGAATGCTGCCGCCCGGAGCGAGAATTGCTCGCGCGCGATTCACGATTGCCAGCAGGCTGTAGACGCTGATCTCCATCGACACCTTGAAGCCGTCGCGGCTGCACGCGACGGTCAATCCCTTGAGGTCGTCGATCGGAGCATACGCCACCGAGTGCAGCACAAAGTCGATGGTTCCGAATTGTTCCTTCGCGACGGCGAAAACGTGGTCGAGGTTGGCGTCATCCTGCACGTTGCAGGGGACGAGGAATTTCGCACCGATCGGTTCGACGAGCTTTTTGACGCGGCGTTCCATCTTCGGCATCGTCGGGTCTTTATCGGGCAGGTGGGTGAAACCCATCTCGGCCCCTTCTTTGTGCAGACGCTCGGTGATCGCCCAGGCGATCGAATGATCGTTGGCAATCCCGAAGATCAAACCCTTTTTTCCAGTAAACATGCCCATTGCGAATGAACCTTGTGAGAGATTTTCGTGGCGACAGGCGGCTCGCCTGTCATATTCGTGTGCGGATGTGCTCGAAACGGACCGCAAGATACAGCCGGATGAAAAGCCCTTCAACCACCACTCGAAAGCGACGAACTTCGTTGAAAATCGAGTTCTTCGCGGCCAGAATGCCCGCCCGGTTCAGGCCGCGTTCGCGGCTTTTTTTGTTGGAGTTCAATCCCGATCCATTTCCCGCCACATGCGAGCCGCGTTTGGCGACAGACCGCACCTGGAGTTTTTCATCATGGCCAATGTGGCAAAGCTGGCAACCGATGCGCTCAATGCGAGCAATGGTCTCTTCCGTTTGGCACCGACCTGGGTGCCCCGATCATTCTTGCAACCGGGCCTGCGGTTGAAGCTGCATCCGGCGGATTACTACGCACTCGGCACGCATCGCGGCGGCATTGATGAGCGGTGGTTCTCTTCGACGACGTTCGCCATGAACGACAACCGCGCGGCGGATGAAGGGCTGAGCTACGTCGTCTTCGGCAAAGAAAAATTCACGCTGCGTGATGCGATCGAAGAGATGGGTGCGGACACCGTCGGCTCGTCGATTTGGAAGAAGTACAAGCGCTGGCCGGTCTATTCCAAATTCTTCGACAACATGGGCCCGATTCCGCACCACATGCACCAGAACGAGAAGCAGGCCAAGCTCGTCGGCCAGGAAGGGAAGCCGGAGTCGTATTACTTCCCGCCGCAGATGAATCAGATCGGCAATAATTTCCCGTACACGTTCATGGGCCTGGAGCCGGGGACGACGAAGCAAAACGTGATCGACTGCCTCGCGCGTTGGAATGACGGCGACAACGGCATCCTCGATTTGTCGAAGGCGTACCGCTTGAAGCCCGGCACCGGCTGGTTGATTCCTCCATGCGTGCTGCACGCCCCCGGAAGTCTCGTGACCTACGAACCGCAATGGGGCAGCGACGTGTTCGGCATGTACCAGTCGATGGTCGAAGGCCGAGCCGTCCCGCGTGCGTTGCTCACGAAAGATTTCCCGAAGAACAAGCACGACGACCTGGAACACCTCGTCGATGCGCTCGACTGGGACAAGAACGTCGATCCGAATTTCAAGGACAACAATTACCTCGAACCGATCAACATCGGCGACACGTCCGGCGCGGGCTATCAAGACCGCTGGATCGTCTACGGCCGAGTCGATGGCAAGCAGTTGTTCTCAGCTCGCGAATTGACCGTGATGCCGGGCGCGAAATGCACGATCAAGGACGGGGCGGCCAGCGGTTGGATCACAACTCAAGGCCGCGGCCGCGTCGGCAAATTGGCTCTGCAGACGCCGGTGATGATCCGCTTCGGAGCGATGACTGAGGATGAAGTCTTCATCACGCACCGCGCCGCGACGGAAGGGGTCGAGGTCGAGAACACCGGCACCGAACCGCTGGTCGGCCTGCGCTACTTCGGTCCGGATGCGTTCCCGGATTCCGTGCTGCCGCAGGTTGGTGATCACAAGAAAATCGCGGCGGCCGCGAGCAAGAAGCGGAAGAAATAGTGCGGCAAAGCCGCAAAACGTGGGGCACGTTTCCAACGTGCCCGTCACGAGCACGTTGAAAACGTGCTCCACGTTGCCGACGCAAGCTGCGTCGGCCACGAAACAAAACGAGGGCGGCGCTCGCGCCGTGTCACCGAACGATCGGGACACAGCGTGGGCGTCGCCCTCAGTTTTTCGGAAAGGTCGCTCGCGGAATTAGCGATACGTCGGCAGCGCTTCGAGCGGGCCGAGCGAGACCGCCGGCGCGACGATGACTGGCTGATACGCCGTGGTCGTCGAGAGCGGCAGGCCGGTCACCTGGTCGTAGGTTTGGTACGACGTCGTGGCCGGTGTGTAAACCTGACCGGGAGTGCCGTAGTTCGGAGCGCAGCCAGCAGGACCGCACGAGTTTCCAAAACCGCCACCGGTGCCGCAGCCATTCCACGGCCACCAGCAGCAGCAACCGGTCAAGCTCGACATCATCGCGGCCAAGGCCAGCATTGTTATCAGACGTTTCATGATGGAGGGATTCCTTTCCGAGGAGGGGCTCGAAGAGCGGACGCCACTCGCTGACTTGCCAGCGAATTGGCTCAAAGAAGGGGGAGGGGAACGTGAGAGAGGGCGAAGGGACGCTGACGATCCGGCGCGAGAATTCCACCGAGGTTCGTCCAGCGGGGCGGGAAAATAGAACTCGACGCCAAACGGGTCAAGACGAGATTTTGGCGACTATGAGACTATGAGCCGCAGGGCGCTAGCCCCGGTTCGGACGACACAAACCGGGGCTAGCGCCCTGCGGCTGATCGGGAAGGGAAGTTATCGCGACTTCGAGCCGTACAACTCTTGAAGCTGCTCGAAAAACACGTTGAGCCGCTTTTGATGGATCGCTTGAGAATCGCGCGGTTGATCGAGCAAGTCTTGCAAATCGCGCCCGGCATAAAGCAGCAGAGATTTTTCGCGGTCACCCGGTTTGGCGTTGTCTTCCAGCCACGGAAGAACCTCGTCCAATTGAGAGTGGGCTCGGTTGGTGAATTCGTTCCAGCCAGCTTGGTCCTGTGCTTTGTCCCGCCGCTCTTGCAGCTCTTTGTAGATCGCGACGTATCGAGTGTAGATGTCGGAACGCTGGCGCGGCCAAACCCACCAAACCGTGGCGAGCACGAGAACCACAGCGGTGGCCACAGCCACTGGCAGCAGGCGTTTCCACAGACTGCGCTTGGGAGAAAATGCGCGAGCCGTCGGAAAGCGGTGGACGGGGACGGGCGGTTCCCAACCGGTTGTCCGATCAGTCGGTGGCGGCACCACTGCGACAAGCACTGGTTCAGGAAGCGGAGCCGGCGCGGCGACTTCGACTGGTTGCGGTTGCGGCGTGACAACCGGCGTGGGATGCGTTTTGAAATCTTCGACCGCACGGCTCGCGATCGCCGCCGGAGGTTTGGCCGCAGTCTTGGGTGCGAGCAGCGGCACGTCTACCTCAAAATCCAACTCCGCGATGGGCTTCGCCGCCGACTTCACCGACCGCGGTGAGTCCTCTTTTTTCTCAGTCTTCATCAGGTCATCGAGTAACCGCGCGGAAGACGTGATCTTGAAAGACGCACGCGGTGACGCGGGTTCTTGCAGCGTGTCTGGTTGACGATGCTTCTGAGCGGCTTCTTCGAAGAGGTCGGGACAATCACTCGCCAAGCGCCAGACGCCGTCGGGGCCTTCGCGCACTTGATCTCGGCGCAGCAACGCTCCGGTCCGAGCCAACTCGGACAAAGCGTCGGCCGGCATCGGGCCGAGCAACGCCCCGAAGTCGGTCTGCACATACCACTGATTCGGCGATGAAGACATGCTGACTCGTTCGCTGTGGATTGTTGGGCAAAAGCATATCCGGGAAGCGGAGAAAAGACGTGCCTCGAAAATCCGAGCACGACCAAGCATGAGAACGGCGAGCGGAGTTTCATCTCCGTTCGTGGGTCGATACGTTGCTGACCGTCCTTGTTCCATCGCCGACCTGTCACATTTCGTGGTAACGATGTTCTCTTTCAAGTGGATTGGCTGCTGGGCATTTTTGGTTGTGGCGTCCGGCTGCGGAGGGCCACCCACGGCGTATCTGGTGCATGGGACCGTGGTCTTCCCGGATGGCCAACCGCTGACTCGCGGGACCGTGGAGTTCGAGCCGATCGGCCAGAAAAAAACGATCACCGCGTCGGGCGAGATCGCCGCCGACGGCACCTTTCAGCTTGGCACGTATCAACCCAAGGACGGCGCGATCGCGGGCGAGCATCGCGTGGCGGTCATCTCGGATTACGAGATCGGCACCGGAGTTGAGCGGCCGGGAGAACTGCCCCCCTCGAAACTGCATTCCAAGTTTCGCTCGTTCAAAACGTCCGGGCTGAAATTCACCGTCAAGCCGCGCATGAACAACCTCTTGATCGAGGTGGACTACGCCCCGACGGAAGCCACGAAATGAAGCGAGACGTAGACCGGACGCCCACGTCCGGTCGAAAGTGACCGGACGTAGGCGTCCGGTCTACAACGGCCTCTCAATAATCCGCCACCACTTCGTGATCGTTGCGCGACGTCAGACGGCCGAGCAGATCCGTGTTGATGAGCACGTTCAACGAGCGCACGCTGCCGTCCCCCATCAGGAAATTGCAGACGCCCGTGTGATAGCTGCCGAAGTTGTCGCGAAAGACGTCCGTGGGTGTTTTTGCCAAGGGATAACCGGGGCCTCCGCAGCGCGAAAAGTTTCCCGGATGGTCACCGTTGTAAATCGCACCGTCTTCTTGCGCGATGCCAAAGCGAGATGGTCGCACATGCTTCTCGCCCACCAGGATCGTGCTGCTCGTCCCATCCACGAGATCTTTGAACGAGGTTCGGCTTCTCCACGTGACCAGCTTTGCCATCGGTGGCGCGTACCAGCCCGCCGGGACTGTGGGCGGATCAGTCGTGGCCTCGCCCATGATGAACGCGCCGTTGGAATTGATCCAATTCCAAACGCCCGGCGGTCCATAACCGGCCGAGCACGCATAGTCGCTGACCGTTCCGGGAACGTGGCCGCTCGTCTCGAACGGCGACAGGATGTCGTCGTTCTGCGTGCTGTTCATCGGCTGGCCGCGCCGAGCCGGGCAATAATACGGCGCGATCGGCGTCAGTCGGGCCGTGTCACTTTGATAGTAATACTTGAGCGTCGGATCCCAACCTTTGAAGAGGCTGGTCTTTTCCAGGTGCGGCAGAATCAGAAACGCCCAGCTCGTGTAGTGGTCGTAGTTCCGCGACGGCGGCAGTTCCCGACGCTGGTCGTGGAAGTTGTGGATCGCAATGCCCATCTGCTTGAGATTGTTTTTGCACTGCGTCACGCGCGCCGCCTCACGCGACTGCTGCACGGCGGGCAGCAGCAGGGCGACCAACATGCCGATGATCGCAATCACGACCAACAACTCGATCAGCGTAAAACCGAGCCGCCGAGATGTCCGCTCGATCGCTCGACGAGTCTTGAGCTGTCTCATGCTGCCTTCTTTTCGCCAGGAGATTTGGAAGGTGACGTGCGCTTGGCTGGCGGCGGAGCCATCTTCTGTGGGGCAACGACCCGATGCAAGTGGGCCGTGTCACTCCCCAAGGCGAGTTCCCAGCGATAGAAACTCCGCCCGTCGAACCTCACCGGTGAATCTTGCTGAATTCTTGAAAGCACTCCATGTCACGCACGCTCTGCTGCTGGTTGTTGTGTCTGCTACTCACGGGGTCGTCGGCCAACGCCGCTCAGCGGGTGATCCTGCAAGGGAATGGCAAGCTGGCGATCGTGAAGCCGGACGGCTCGACCGAGTGGGAAATGAACTGGGGCGGGATTCACGACATCCATGTGTTGAAGAACGGCCACATTCTCGTGCAGCAAGGAGCCGCGAAGGTCGCCGAGATCGACCCGGCCACGAAACAGGTCGTGTGGTCGTACGACTCGGCGACGCAAAACGGGAATGCCGGCAAGAAGGTCGAGGTCCACGCTTTTCAGCCGCTCGACAAAGGCCAGTTGATGATCGCGGAATCGGGGCCGGCGCGGATCATCGAAGTCGATCGGGACGGCAAGCTGCTGAAGGAAGTGAAGCTGAAGGTCACTCACCCGAATTCGCACACCGACACGCGATTGGTGCGCAAGCTGACGACCGGCAACTATCTGGTCTGTCACGAAGGAGACGGTTTCGTTCGCGAGTACGACGGAAAAGGAAAATCCGGCGAGATCGTTTGGGAATACGAAGTCCCGCTGTTCGGCAAACAACCCAAAGGAGGCCACGGTCCCGAAGCGTTCGGCAACAAGTGCTTCGCTGCCGTGCGACTGCCGAACGGTCACACGCTGATCGCCACCGGCAACGGACACAGCGTCATCGAAGTCACCGCCGACAAACAGGTCGTCTGGAAGGTCGAGCAATCGGATCTCCCCGGCATCACGCTCGCCTGGGTCACGACATTGGAAGTTCTCCCGAACGGCAACTACTTCTTCGGCAATTGCCACGCCGGGCCGCACCAACCGCAACTGATTGAACTGAATCCCAAGACGAAAGAGGTCATCTGGAAATTTGAACGTCACGCGACGTTCGGCAACGATGTGTCGAATTCACAGGCTCTGGACCTTGAAGGCAACGCCCTTCGCTAACTCCGCTTGAAATTCTCTTCTCCAATTCACTGAGGACACCATGCGAACCATCTTCTCCGTTTGCTGCATCACCTTGATTGCCCTTTGCGGTTTCGCCCGCGCACAGGACAACGCTCCAAAGCCGCTCAAAGCGCTGCTCATCACCGGCGGTTGCTGCCACGACTACGCGAAGCAGAAAGAACTGCTCCGGTTCGGCATCGAGTCGCGAGCCCACGTCATGGTCGATCAGTTTCACACTCCGGACACGACCACCAAGGCGCGGTTCTCGGTCATCTACGACAATCCCAATTGGGCGAAAGGCTATGACGTCATCATCCACGACGAATGCACTTCGGACGTCAAAGAGATGCCGTATGTCGAGAACATTCTCAACGCTCACAAGAACGGCGTCCCGGCGGTCAATCTGCACTGCGCGATGCACTGCTACCGCATCGGCACGGACGAATGGTTCAAGTTCGTCGGCATACACTCAACCGGCCACGGACCGCAGAAGCCGATCGACGTGAACTTCGTCGATCGCGAGCACGCCATCACCAAGGGCTTCGAGAATTGGACCACGGTCAACGAAGAGCTTTACAACAACATCAAGCTGTTCGACACGACCAAGCCGCTGGCCCGCGGCACGCAAAACGTCGGCAACAAAGTCGATGATTACGTCGTCGCCTGGACCAACGAGTACGGCAAGTCGCGCGTCTTCAGCACGACGCTCGGTCACAACAACGACACGGTTGGCGATCCGCGATACCTCGACATGGTCACACGCGGCTTGCTGTGGTCCTGCGACAAACTCAACGATCAGTATCTCAAGCCGAAGAAGTAAGGCGGCGAATCCGCAAAGTAGACGAGTCACTCCGTGACTCGAATTCGAGTCACGGAGTGACTCGTCTACTTTGCGGTCGTCCGGTGACCGGATACGCCACGTCCTGAAAGCCTTTGCCGCTGTGCTCGCCCGGAGGGATGACGCTGTCGATGAAGGCTTCATCTTCAGCGGTGATCGTCACGTTGATCGCTCCGAAGTTGTCGTCGAACTGCTCCATCGTGCGCGGGCCGAGGATCGCTGAGGTCAG
>CAMDDX010000138.1 GCA_945893075.1 Planctomyces sp. SH-PL62
GTGTCGTTTAACCCGGAGCCAACGGCGACGGCACGATCGAGAGCGTCCGTCGAGAGCCGCCTTCAAGAGCGACCGTCGAGAGTGGCCGTCGCCGTTGGCTCCGGGTTAAACGATCGGATGGCCGATTCGGTATTGGCGATGCTCTCGCGACTCGGGTTGTCTCCGGGACATGCCGCACTCGTGGTCAAAGAGTTGCGATTGGCAGCGATCGTTGGCGCGGCGGCGTGCGGGGCGTATCTGCTCGTCGTTGCCAAGCTGACGAATGTGACTGGCTTTGCTTGGATGCGGAGCTTCGTCCAAGAGCGCGGTTTGATTCCATTCTTGTCGGACGGGTTCGCTCAGCCGTTTTCCGTGGTCACGTTTCTGATGGCCGTGGGACTGGCGGTGTGGCAGACGTCGAGCGAATCGCGCGGCGGTGCGTGGCTGTTCTTGCTGCACCGGCCGGTCAGCCGGCGAGCGATCGTGCTCAGCAAGCTCGCAGTTGGGTTGAGCGTGTTACTGGTTTGCTCGGCATTGCCGATTGTTTTGTACGGAGCCTGGGCCGCTCGGCCGGGGACGCATGCGTCGCCGTTCGAGTGGAGCATGACCAACGAGACCTGGCGGCTGTGGTGGTCGATGCCGCCGCTGTATCTCGGCACGCTGCTGACGCTGCTGCGACCGGCGCGGTGGTTCGGGACGCGATTGCTGCCGTGCGCGGCAGGGCTGTGGTGGCTCGCGAATCGTCACGCTTACAACGTCGCGTTTTGGCCGATGTGGCTTGAAGGGGGCGTGTTGCTGGCGATCGACTTGATCTTCATCGCCTGTCTGTTGCTAGTCGCTCGCGAGCGGGAGTATCCGTGATGGCCGAATTGAAATCGAAAGCGATCGTGCGCTGGTTGCTCGGCTGCGTGCTGTGCTTTGGCGGAGCGATGGTCTGGTCGCTCGTGGCGATGTGGTCTGCTAAATGGTTGGAGCGGACGCTCAATGCCATGCCGACAAACGCCGAATATCACTCGATCCTGCTGCGCGACCACGCGGAGCCGATCGTTCACATGCAACGTGTCGTCAACGAACGTCAAGCCATCACACATCATGTGGGATTCACGACGCTGGACGGTCAGCCGGTGTCGCTGGAGCCAGGGGCCGAGCATCTCATCACGAGCAAAAACGTTTCCGCGTACTTGTTCAATTTCCCGCAATACTTCTCATCGAGCGGCGAGAGCACGCGATTGATCATCGACTCATTCGGGCCGTGGCCGTGGTCGCAGCGAACTTCGTATTTCGGCGTGACGGGACAACAGGGACAACACGCTCTTTCGTGGTTCTTCCTCTGGCCCGATCACCCGGGCGGGACGGGCTATTGGGTGGGCTACGACATCGTCACGAAGCGGCGCGTCGGATATCTCGGCAAGTCCGGTCTGACGGCGAGCATTCCGCCAATTGCGGATCAATTCCCTGCCTGGGATGCGGAGTCTCATCACGCGGCCCGGATCATGGGGGGTGATCCCAACTACTACTACTCGAGCCACATGTTTCCTCCCAGCGGCACCAGCATCCTGTCGTTGAACGACGTGGGATCGGAGGTCGGCGTGTTGTTCGTGACGCCTCGCCGCGACACGATCTACGTCCTGAATTTGACGCGCGGCTCGGTCGCGGCCGTTCGTTCGGATATCCCAGAAGGGCAGTTGCTCGGCATCACTGCGCGAGACTTCGGCCACCAGTCCCATCCCTCTGTGGAGCATTTGGCGACCGAACTCATCCTGATCTGGTCCGATCGTCTGGAGTTCACGACACCGACTCTGCAATCGCTGCGCACGGTGATGCTCCCGGAAGAACTACGAAATCAGTCGCTCACGTTTGCCGAGCAAGACGGAGACACGTTCGTCACCAGCAATTTCGTGTTCGCATACGGGCGATTGCGCGAAATGAAATCCGTGGCGTACCCGTTGATTTGGTTCGACAAGTCGGGCACGGTGACTCGCCGCAAAGAAATGACGCTGCCGTGGAATTTGGGCTACGAGTGGGATGTCGAGCAGTTCCAAACGCCGCTGTCGCTGATGCCGATTTCGCTGTGGCGCTACGCCGAGATCGCTCGCTCCGGAAGAATTCCAGACGACGACGATCGTTACTTCCGCAAGCCGGACGAGCCGATGACGTGGACGATTTGGTGGCAATGCCTCCGCCAGATTGCGCATCGCTTGCCGTGGTCGATCGGCCTATGTGCGTTCAGCGGCGTGCCGTTCGCAATCGCGTGCTGGTGGCGGCAGCGGCGCGTTGCCGCCTCGCGCTTCGAGCGGCTCGCGTGGCCGGCGCTGGTGTATCTCTTCGGTCTGGTGGGCTGGATCGCGTTTGTATGTCATCGCGAGTGGCCCAGGCGGCGCGCGACGAAAGTGATTTGACGCGAGTCGCAATGCGTTGCTCCGTTTTGATATGCTCGACGACGACAAGTCCCTGTCGTGCAGGAGACTCCCATGATCGAGACGCCGCCACTCGCAACTTCTGAAGTGCCTGACCGCCCACCGGCTCGTGAGTGGTTGTGGTTGTTGTGCGTGCCGCTGGTCATCGTTGGAGCGGGAGTCTTCGTTCTGCTCATCTCACCGCGAGCTTCCCGCGTCGTGGTGCCGAAGTTTGAAATCGGTGGCAAAGTCGTCGTGCGAGTGGTGGGGCCTCACGGCAATCCGCTCGAAGGAGCGATGGTTACGCCGAGCGGACTGCGATCCGAGCAATCTCCCGGTTCTGGATTCGGTTGGGGTGCGAAGCAACATGGCCCGGCGGCCACCGTTTTGACGGGCGCGGATGGGATCGCCGAAATCCCGTATCCGAAATGGACGGTGTTGGGATCCGCGATGCTCACAAGCGGGATCAGCGTCGCGGTCGAACACCCTGATTTCATCTCGCAATGGCAGGTTGAGTGTCCCCTCGGTGCGACCGTTCGTCAGGTACAGCTCTCCGAGGGTGGGCGAGTTCGTTTGCGTGTGTTTCGCACCGACCAGACCGAACCGGTCACCGACTTTTTGGCGAACATCAGCGGTGAGCACTACCGCAAGGAATGGACGCTTGATGGGGACGCTCGCGTGTCGCCGGTGCTGTCGCTGGGGGAACGGTTTTGCCGCGTCGTTCACTTCGACAGCGAGCACGGCACACAGTTCGGCGAGTTGATTCGCTTCCATGCAGCAGCGGGCAAGACGGAGGACTTGGAGGTCCGCCTGCAACCCGGTTTGAAGGTGCGAGGCCGTCTGGATGCCTCTGTGCCGCGCCCCGTCAGCAACGGATTTGTGATCGCGGTCGTCGCTGATGAAACGATCGACGGCGACTACCAGAAAGGCCTGAGCTGGCAAGATTGGGTCGCGGTCACGGACCAAGGTGAGTTCGAATTCGCGTCCCTGCCTCCCACGAGCGAGGTTCGGTTGCTGGCGTATTGCGACGGATTTGTCTCACGACTGCCGGCACCGGTCGATCTTCCTGAGCACCTGCGCCGGAAGAATACTTCGCGTTCGCTGCCGCAGTTCTTCAAGGTCGGCGGATCGGAGTTGCTTACTGAGGTCTCGATGGAGCCAGCCGCGAGTGCGCATTTCAATGTCGTCGATGAACGCGGCCTGCCGTTGGAGGGAGTCGAGGTGGGCGTCTCGCCGAACGTCGTCTATTCGACAGGCAGCACCCTCTTCGGAAACTCCAGCCGGCCCGGCGTGGATTACGGAAAGACCTTCGCGAACTATGGCGAAGTGCTCCGTGGCTCGAATCCTTGGCAGTATGACTCGCCGCCGCACCCCGATTTTCTGCGCCCCAAGTTCAGCGCCAAGTCCGATGCCGCCGGCGAAGTCCACATCAAAAACATTCCGGCTCGCGGCCTGCAACGAGTACACGTCTTCCACGACAAGCTCGTCGTCCGCGGCCAATCGCGTCCTCCGTACTGGGCCGAGATTACCATCGACTCCAAGCCGGGACTGACCGAGACGATGACGATCTCAATGGTGCCCAAGCCAGAACTCACGCCGGAGATGTTGCTCCCACCGCAGCCCTCGCTGTTCGATCGGTTCAAGGAGTGGCTGAAGCAACGACTCCCGTGATGCGGTCACGGCAGCTTTGAGACTCACGCTGCGTGGCGGCCTTGGGAGAAATGGTGTTTATGGCCAGACACGACGAGATCGAGTACGTCGCTGCCCAACTTGCCGGGTGGGGAGGCCGCTTCTAAGATACGCCCCTTTCGCGGCTGGTTTTTCAACGGAACGCCTTGCGTGGCTTATGCTCCGGGCGTTGGTCGTGGAGCCGCAGGTCGCTTTTTCGATGAGACGATGAGAACAGACATGGAGCTTTTCATGGAATTCGCGATCCTCGCCGAGGGGAATCCCGCCCCTCAGCCCAGTTTCAGCGAGGCGCTGGGGCCGATGGTCCCCTACTTCCTCGTGATCGCGGGCCTGTTTTATTTCATGATCTTGAAACCACAATCACGCGAACGCAAACAGCGTGAGTTGCAACTCGCCAGCTTGAAACGGAACGACCGCGTGGTGACGTACTCCGGAATCATTGGCACGATCACCGGCTTCTCCGACGACAATAAGGAAGTGACGCTGCGAGTCGACGACAACGTCAAGTTGCGATTTCTGCGGAGCGCCATCCAAGGGCCTCTGGCCGAAGTGTCGGCAGCCGCGGAAGCTCCGAAGCCGGGAGCCAGCTAAGTCCGTTTCGCCGGCGATCAGGCCAAGATTGAATGGCCCAGAACGAATGGAACTCTCTGATTCACGGCGGCTTCCATTCTGAGCGAGACTCAGGCGAGTTTCGCGAGACTTCAGACCAGACTTTCAGGAAGAAGATTCGATGGACGTTTTCTCGAGGGGACTCTCAGTGTTGGCGGATGCCGCCGACAAAGTGGTTGCACCACAACCGGCAGATGCGGTCGACCTCGGTTTCCGATTGCTGGTGTTGATCGCGCTGTTCGTGATCCCATACCTCGTCGGAGCCTTGCTGTCTCGCGCGTTGGGAATGAAAGACTATTCCAACCGCATTGGCACCGTCCTGCTGGCGTTCTCGCTGGGCCTGGCACCGTTCGGCTTCCACATTATCCAGGCCGGTAAGTTCGACGCTTGGAAAAACGCGCTCCATTGGGGCATTGACCTCGCGGGCGGCACGAACCTGATTTATCAGGTCGAGACGAAGAAGGCTTTGGAGGACGGCAAGCCGGTCTCTGAGGCGATGGACAAGATGGTGCCCACAATTAAAAAGCGCATCGATCCTTCCGGGACGGAAGAAACCACGGTCCGCAGAGTCGGCATCGACCGAATTGAAATCATCATTCCCGGTGCCGATCAAGGAGTCGTGGCCGCGAAAAAGGAAGCGATGACTCGGATCGGCAGCTTGGAATTCGGCATCGTCGCGAATGAGAAAGATCATCGCAGTTGGCTGGTGGCCGCGCGGCTACTCTCCGGTGACAACCTCCGCGAAGGAGATCAAACCGTTGCCGTGTGGCGCGAAATCGCCGAGAAGGCGGACTCGATGCCCCCCTCGTCGGTTCGCACCGTGCTCCGCAAAGACAAGCAAGGCAAAGACGTCCCGATCAAGCAAGTGCTCATCGTCAAAGAACTGGAAGAAGATCAGGTCACTGGCGGCTACCTTCGCCGAGCCAGCCCCAGCATCTCGGAGGATGGTTCGCCCTGCGTCAATTTCAATTTCGACAACGAAGGCGCGATGCGATTCTTCCGGCTGACCAGCCACAACAAGCCGGCGTCTGACGGCACCAAACGACAATTGGCGATCATTCTCGACGGCAAGGTCCACTCGGCCCCAAACATTAACGGGCCGATTCGTGACAGCGGTCAGATCACGGGCAACTTTCCCCCCGCCGAACTCAAGTCCCTGGTGGATGTGCTCAACGCCGGTGCTCTGCAACTCCCCATCAACACCACGCCGATCAGCGAATTCACGATCAGCCCGCTGCTGGGGGCTGACGTGCAGAACAAGGGTTTGATGGCGATCTACATCAGTTCGCTGGCGGTGTTTGTTTTCATGCTGGTTTATTACCGCTTCGCGGGGGTCGTCGCCAACATTTCGCTGTTGTTAAACATGGTGTTGATTGTCGGCTCAATGGCGATCTGCAACGCGACGATCACGCTGCCGGGTCTCGCCGGGATGGTGCTCACGATCGGCATGGCCGTGGATAGCAACGTGCTGATCTACGAACGCATGCGTGAAGAAATGGAGCGCGGCAGCAGTCTGCGGATGGTGATTCACAACGGCTTTGACAAGGCTCTCTCCGCGATCGTGGACTCGAACGTCACGACGCTGATCGCCGCAGTGGTGCTTTACATGATCGGCACCGACCAGATTAAAGGCTTTGCCGTCAGCCTCTTCATCGGCTTGACGATGAGCATGTTTTCCGCGTTGTACTTCGGACGGCTGATGTTCGACATCGCCGAACGCAAGCGGATCATCCGCGACAAGATGACGATGCTCAAGCTGATCGGCGTCACGAAGTTCGACTTCATCAGCAAGTTGAACATCGCCCTGACGTGTTCGATCACGTTCATTGTGATCGGCGTCGGCATGGTGATCGCGCGCGGGAAAGACAGTCTCGACATCGACTTCGCCGGCGGTTCGATGGTTACGTTTAAGTTCGTCAACGACCAGCAAATCGATGACGTGCGCGGCAAGCTGCAAGAGCGTGATAAACAACATGAGGATCTGGCATCTCCCTCGTTGGAGCGGCTCACGCTGGCGGACGACCCGTCGTCAGAACGCGGTAAGCAGTTCCGGTTGCGAACGAAAGAGACCGACGTCAAGAAAGTCAGCGTTGCCATCGCCGCCACATTCCCAAATGACTCGAGCTATGTGCTGCGACGAGTCACCGTGGAATTCACTCCAATCACCAAATCGGCCAGCAAGACCACGGGCAGCTTCGATGAAGCGTCTGGTGCCCGAGGTGACGATAAAGTGCAGGCGGAAGCCCCAGTCACCGAATCAAAAGCGGACAAGCCCAAGCAGGACGACAAACCCGCCGCCGAAAAAGCATCGGATAAGAAGGAACCCGAACAGGATGACACGGCCAAACCGGAGAAGAAAGAAGACACACCGGCTGCCGCGAAGTCCGAGAGCGATCCTCCGAAGTCCGACGGAGATTCGCCGAAATCGGAAAGCAAACCGAGCGGCGGATCGTCTCCCAAAATAGAGTCCGGCGAGAAGAGTCCGCTCGCGACCATTGGCGACGGCGATGAATTCGCCAATCCCTATCGCACCGAATTGACCTTCTCCAGCGAAATCTCCACGACCACGGCGGAGACCTATCTGCAGGTCGAACTCAAGAACATCAATCCCGAACATAACGACGCGAGTGTCTTGTTCCGAACCACTGGGATGTCCGGGTCCGGGAAAGACGTGGCCGACAATAAGGCCAAGACTTACGACAAGATGCTGCTCGAAGTTCGCGGCACCGTTAATGAGAAGGAGCTGTCCGATGCGTTGACGGCGATGCAAGAGACTCTCAAGTCCACGCCGATCTTTGAAGAAGTCAGCAACTTCGCGCCGTCGGTCGCTGAAGACATGCAGTATTACGCGATCCTGGCGTTGCTCGCCAGCGGCGCCGGCACGGTGGTCTACCTCTGGTTCCGCTTTACGAAGGCGGACTTTGGCATCGCGGCCGTCGTCGCCGTGTTCCACGACGTGCTCTTCACGCTGGCGTGCCTGCCGATGGCGTTCTTCTTGTCCAAGACACCGCTGGGCCCGATTCTGGGGCTGGAAGACTTCAAGCTGAACCTGTCGATCATCGCCGCGTTCATGACGATCATCGGCTACTCGCTGAACGACACGATTGTGATCTTCGACCGCGTCCGCGAAATCCGCGGCCGCAATCCAATGCTCACGCGGCAGATGATCAACGACAGCGTCAATCAAACGCTGTCGCGCACGATCCTGACCGCCGTGACCGTGTTCATCACGGTGGCGATCCTGTACTTCATCGGCGGCGAAGGCATTCACGGCTTCGCGTTCTGCATGTTGATCGGCACTCTGGTTGGCTGCTACAGCACGATCTACATCGCCAGTCCGATCCTGCTGTGGCTGTGGAACCGCGAGCAAAAGCAACGCGAGGCGGGAAGGCTGTAACGCAGACTGTAAGTCATCCGAAGCGTGAGCGAGGGCGGGTGCTTCACTGGGCATTGATCGCCAGATCGCAGCCGTTTGAAGCGTTCGCCCTCGCTGACGCTTCGGGTTAGTTTCTTATCCGCATCACACAAAAACTCCGCGCTCATCCCGGCTCTGTGGTGTCATTTTTTGGGAGACCACTGAGGCAGGATGAGCGCAGAGTTTTTCTGGAAACCGGATTAGGTCCGTTGCCATGTCGCACGAAAGCGGCCGCGCAGTGCGTCCCAGAGGGCGACGACCGTTGTGGCATTGAGCGCCACGAACATCAACTGTGCTCCGAACAGTACCGAACGCCGGCCGGCTCGCTGGAACCACCAGCCGATCAGTGCGGAGACGTAGAACGCGACGTGCCACATTAGCAGCACGGCGTAAATCGGATGGCTCGCCAACCACAGATTCGCGACCGCCGCCACGAGTAGCAGCAGCGGCGAAACCAACCGAGCCAGCTTGTGCGAGACGAACTCGAACCAGATCGGATTCCGCCACGGCAGTAGCCAGGCGAGATGATCCACGATCAACTGCGCCGCACCCGCGACCGTGCGACGTTTACGGATCGACTCTTTCGTGGTCGAGTCCGAAGGGTGATCGAAGGCGATCGCCGCAGGCTCGAACAGACAGCGATAACCGGCGGTCACGGCCTGCATGGGGATGACCACGTCATCCAAGATCGTTTGCGGCGGGATCGGTCGAAACAGCGAACGTCTCAGAGCGTACAACGCTCCGGTCGCGCCCGGCACGCTGCGAAATCGTCCTTCGCACCTGCGAATGAATTTTTCGTAGCGCCAATAGATGCCAATCCCTTTGGAGACGGTTGTGATGTCCCCCTCCGAGCGAAAGACCAGTTCGCCCGAGACCACGCCAACTGTCTCGTCCGCGAAGTTGGCGGCGAGTTCCGCGATCGCTCGGCGGTCAAGCTCTTGCCGGGCATCCAACAGCACGACGACTTCGCTGTGACACTGCGGAATGATGTCGTTCAAGACGGACGGCTTTCCTCGCCGCTCCGAGAACGCGATGAGTCGGACGCGCGAATCGTTCACTTCCGCGATCACCGCTGCCGTGTCGTCGGTCGATCCGTCCGAAGCAACGATCAGTTCGCGGATCAAATGCGCGTCATCGGTGGCGAGCACACTGGCGATCTTCACCGGCAACCGAGCGGCTTTGTTGTAGCCCACGAGCACCACCGAGACGGGTTCCAAGTTGGCCGACTTCCGCGTCCGCAACGCCCGCAGCCGCGACAGCGCAAACACCAGCAGCGGGTAGCCCACGAAGATGTAGGCCACGCCGAGGATGTTCACCCAGAAGATGATTTGCCAAACGGCGAACGCGGTCATGTCGTTTCAGTAGGTCCGGCTTTCAAGCCTGACTCGTTTGGTGAGGTTGTTCGTGATGTCGTGGGCTTGGCGGCCTTCCGAGTCAGCCTGGAAAGGCTGACCTACTGCGGAAACTCGCTCCAACAGTTCTGCGAGTTGTTCGGTCTGTCGGCGTCGCTCGAACGGGGATGAATCCCACAAGCCAGTGGGTAGTGACACTCCCAGCCGGTGCCGTTCGATCTCGTCACCCAGGCGTTGAGCCAGACCGGTTACGTCGCTCGGAGAATGCACGAACGCGAACGGGCAATTGTGCAGCAACGCCGAGACCTCACCCGGCGGCACGATCGCGAAGATCGGACGGCGGACGGCGAGGTACTCAAACATCTTCGCCGGCACGACTCGGCCTGCTTCCGGCAAGTCCGAAAGCAACAAGCACAAGCCGTCAGCAGAACGCATCAACCGCAAGGCTTCGTCGTGATCGAGATATGGTTGCCGGATGACTCGGCAGGGCAGGGGGCCGAGTTGATCGAGCCATTCGTCCTGAGCCGCCGTGCGTCGGCCGACGAAATGCAATTCCAGCCGCGAAGCCAAATCGGGAGACCGTTCAGCAAGCTGTTGCACCGCGCGGACGACTGGCTCGACCGAGGTCAAATTCCAGAGCGTGCCGATATACGCCAGCTTGTACGGCTGAGTCGGATCGTTCGCTGACTCCAACGCCGCATCCGGGAGCGGCATCAGTTTGTCGTGAAAATCCGCCGAGTCGAAACCGTTGTAAATGTGCGTGACCAGCGGCCGGCTTTCCGACGCTCGCGCGACTTGTTTTAGCGACTCCGCGCTGTACCGCGTCGTGGCGATCAGCGCCGAAGCCGCTCGCACACAGAGGCATTGCTGGTGCTGCTGCCACGTCCGCGACAACCAACCCAGCCGTTTGTTTTCGAGGTATGAGTTGCTGATGCTCCACTCGTCGCGATAGTCCAGCACCAGCGGCAGGCCAGTGCGGCGAGCCAGTTCCGCTCCAATCAACAGCGACGAAAACGGTGGAGCGGTGACGAAGATCGCATCGTGCTTGCGCTGTCCGAGAACTTTGAGGCCAGCCTCAATCGCCTGCGAATTCCACAACACCTGCGGATCAGGTTGCAGCAGCAGATTCGCCACGCCGCGCAACGCCCGCTTCGCAGCGGTTGCCACACTAACCCGACGCGCAAGCGAGGGGCGGGTATCGTTCGACTTCTCAGATCCCTCGCTTGCGCGTCGGGTTGGTGTGGCGGTCGAATTGCTGGCGGAGACGATTCTCTTCAGCGCGTAGCCGGGTTCGAGCGTGCGAGCTTTTACGACCACCGTCTGCGGCGGAATGTCCGCCAGCAGCGATTCGTCGTAGACCGGCACCGACGGATTCTCAGTGGTCAGGACCGTTGCATCCCAGCCGAACTCCGGCAGGTATTTCACGAACTTCGTGACGCGCTGCACTCCCGCCCCGCCCACCGGCGGAAAGTTATATGAGACGACGAGCACTCGCTTCGAGGGTTTTGATTCGGACATGGTCGTGTTCATCAGACGGTAATTTCGTGGGGCACGTTTTCAACGTGCCCGACATTGACGGGCACGTTGGAAACGTGCCCCACATGCAAGCGTCGCAGCAACGAAACAAGATCGTGTGCCGTATCACGCCAACTTCGGCAGGTCACGGATTGCGCGACGGCAAGATATTCGCGACGCAACACTCGCTCGATCGCGACGGCCATCGCGGCCGCGTCTCCGACCGGCACCAACTCGGCGAACGGCGAGCCAGCTTGCGATTCTGCGATCTCGCGCACGCTGCCAACATCCGTCGAGACGAACGGCCGACCACACGCGACCGTTTCGCGCAGTACGTTCGGCAGACCTTCAGACCAGCTCGACAACACGCAGAGATCGGCCGCTCGATACCAGTCGGGAAGCTGTGCCGGCAACTGCGCTCCGGCGAACGTGACTTGATCGCTGAGTCCGCGCCGTTCCACATCGGCTTGAACGACCGTTCGCAACGGGCCGTCGCCGACGAGCAGCAGATGCAGGTCCGACTGTTTTTGCCTTGCCAGATCAAACGCGGCGATCAGCGTGTCGAGTCCTTTGACAGCGACCATGCGGCCGACCCACAGCAACAGCCGGCGATCGGTCGGCAAAGAAAGTTTCTGTCGAGCAACCTCGGCATCGCCGGGAAAGAAGAGCTTGTCGTCGACTCCTTGATAGATTGTGTGGATTCGCGACGGATCGGTTCCCAAGTCGATCACCGCGTGGCGCAGTCCTTCGCTGACGGTCATCACGGCACTCGACTCGCGGAGGACTCGCTGAATCTTCGGCTTTCGTTGGCAATCGTTTGGCAGCAGCAATACGTCCGAGCCGCCGATGATGACGACACTCGGAATGCCCAGCGGCTGAGCGGTTCGCAAGGCGACCTCGCCGTCGGGATGCGCCCAATAACTGACGACCGCTTCTGGCTGAAACTCATTGACGATTCGTTGCAGCGGCTGACGCACCGACCACCACATCGACTCGCCATACAGCGATCGCGCGAAGCCAGGCGTGTAGAAGTAACTCGGATACGAGACTTTGATCCCCGTCGTCTCCGTCACCCAGCGATCGGCAGTGCGGTTCTCGCGTCGAGTGTTCCACACTTCGATGAATGACCGCGGCGCGACCACGCGCACGTCGTGCTCGGCCGCGAGCGCTCGGCACAGTTCCAGGTTGAACGTGCCGGTGACGCGAGCGGTCCCGTGAGGAAAGATCGAACTGAGGAAAAGAATTCGCATGGTCAGCGGTCAGGCTTCTGCAAGAGTTCCTCGTACAACGTTTCGTAGCTGCGGATCATCTGCCGGATTTCAAAGTTCTGTTCGATTCGGTGGCGGCCGAGCGTTCCCATCACAGACCACAAGTCGCGATCGGCACACAGATCGACGATCGCGCGAGCCAGCGCAACGGGATCGCCCGCGGGTGCGAGTCGGCCGGTGTGGCCGTCGAGGACGACTTCGGGGTTTCCACCAACTGCGGTCGCGACGACCGGCAGGCCAACAGCCATCGCTTCCAACAGAGTCAGCGAGATGCCTTCACTCAAACTCGACGACACGAAGAAGCCGGACTCGGCCAGCAGTGCTGGGACATCGTGCCGCTCGCCGAGCAGTTCGACCTGCGGGCGGAGGTTGAGTTCGTCGATCAGCGTTTCGAGCTTCGCTCGTTCCGGACCGTCACCGACGATTCGCAATCGGAAGTCGGGAACATGCGGCAGTACGAGCGGGACGGCTCGCAGCAGTGTCGGAAAATCTTTGGTGGTCGACAGACGGGCGACGCTAATCGCCATCGGCTTCAGTTTCGGGCCGTGGTAGGTGAAGCGATCCAGGTTGATGCCGTTCCAGATCGTCGTGATTTTGTTTTGCGAACCGCGATCTTGTTGCTGGCACAACCGTGCGGCGTCGTGTGACACCCCCACGACTCGCTGCGTCCAGCGGTTCGCGAGTTTGAACTGCCACTGGGCCTTCCAACTGTCCCCGCAGCCGCCACCGTGCTGCGTGTTGATGACGATCGGCACACCGGCCAACTTCGCGGCGAGTGTTCCGTAAAACTGCGCGTATGTGTTGTGCGTGTGGACGATCTGCGTCCGTTGCTGTTTCAGTTGTTGCACAAGCTGCGCAATGGATCGCAACTTGCGAATCTTCAAGCTGTCGTTGAGGACTCGTGCCGAGCATCTTTCGGCACGGATGTCGGCCGCTGGTTGACCATCGCCAGCGAGAGCGATGAATTGCAGCTCGAACTTTTTCCGGTCGTGGAACCGCGCGAAGTCCACCAGCAACCGTTCGAGGCCGCCGGTTTGCAGGCACATGCTGACGTGACACACACGAATCGCTTGGCTCGGCGCAAACGACTCGGCCAGCCCGCTGGATGCGGGTGGGCTGAAAGGGCGGTTGACGAAAACTTCCAACAGACTGGGCATGTCACACGCTCACCGAAAGAGGGAACACGATCTGCGCAGACAATGGGGCGGAGAAACTTAGGTCACGTCCGGCTTGGTGGCGGGGTGAAGCTCGCGGAGCGGTCAGATTCTTTGCTCGGTACGACCGGCACAATCGGTTTCGCCGGTCCGATACGTCTCGCAAGCGAGGGTTCAGGGGCCGGCCGTTGAGGGTTGAGAGAACGGCTCTCGGCAATCGGCTTTCGGCGGTCGGCCGGACAATTCTGTCACGGGACAGTCGCCAGCAAATCTTCCACGAGCTTCAGCAACGTCTCGTGGGTCATCGTCAGATCGACTTGGTCGCGGCCGCATTGGGCCGGGTCCGAATGGAATCGCCGCAGGACGAAGTGGCCGCCCGATTGGCACTGCAACAAGACTTCGTAGTACTTGGCTCCGCCGGTGCGCAGGTCGGGGGACTTCGAGCGGATGAGGACTTGCTGCGTCGTCGGATCGAACTCCAGCGGACCAATGTTCTCGAGGAGATACGTGATCCGCTTCGACAAGTCTTCGGCCCAATGTTCGAGCATCGCAAACGAAGCTCCCGCCAGACGCGGCACCTCCATGCGCAGCTCGCGAAACGCGCAGCTCAGCGTATCGACGATCGTGAAATCGACCGACATGTCCACGCCATCGGTGGTGGGCAGTGTGACCGTTGTCGGCTGAGTCGAATTCAATCCGATCAGCCGCGGGAGTTCTTGCGAAAGTGTTTGGCTCAGGCTCATGGCACACCTCCCGGTGTGGGAGCAGAACGGACGAAGGGCGAGGAGCTGGTCGCGGCACTTGGCCGAACGACGAGCACCTCGCCCTTCATTGTTCAGTTCAGAAAGATCAGTGCGGTCCGCGTCATGCGAACCGCGGAAGGCGGGAAGGTCAGGAAGGCTTACGTCATGGATGCTCGTGCTATTTGGTCAGAAGTTGCGCCCATGCGTCAACAGGGAAATCTCGATCTCTTCCTATCGGTTCGGCGTTCGGGCCGGATTTGACGAGCCGATTTTCGTCAATCCGGCATTTTTCGCCGAGAACCGTGCGAAGGAGTCGCACGGCTTTTACGGCTTCTGCCGCATCTCATGGTTCGTTCCGTCGAACGAAATCACGGCCGGCTTCTCGTCCACGACGGTCTCGATGTGGACGGGGCGGCCCCAGATACGTTGCAGATTCGCCAGCGTGTCGCGAGCGTAGTCGTGCTTCAACTCGGCCCCTTGGAACTTGTGCTTGAGATACAGCTCGCCGCGGTTCTTGTAGTTGCCGTCGGTGACATAAATGAACGGCCGGCCGTGATTGGCGAGGCTCGTCAGCAACTGCTGCTTGATCTCCTGAAACTGCCGCGAGGCGATCTCGTAGTTGTCGTTCCCGTCGTTGTAGGCAAAGCTGAAAAGCTTGTGCTTCTGACAGAACTCCGGCGTCAGATAGGCGTCGACGAAGGTCACGTCGTTGTGGACGCGGCGGACCTCGAAGATCTTCTGGCGGCCGAGTTTCAGGTCTGTGTCCCAATTTCGTTTCTCATCGTAGTCGTCGCACGTTTCCCAATCGTGGCCGAATTGGCCTTTGTCCCAACGCTCTTCGATGTCGCGATACAGCTCGATGCCGATTTTGTACGGGTTCAACCGATTGGGACTCATCGCCATCGTGCCGGAGTGATGGTCGGCGTAGTCGATCACCTCACCGTCGCTCAAGCCGAACGTCGTCATGATCGTCGAGTGCCAATAGCTGGCCCAACCCTCGTTCATGATTTTCGTTTGTCCCTGCGGAGCGAAGTAGTACGCCTCGTCCCGGACGATTTGCAGGATGTCATGCTGCCATGGCTTGAGCGGCGCGTGCTCCAGCAGGAAGAGCAATAAGTCACGCTCCGGTTCCGGCGGGAACGTGCGCGGCTCTTCCTTCTTCTTCTGCTTCGCCTTTTGTTCCTGATCGGCTTTATCGAGGGCGGCGCGCGGGTTGATGAAGTCGTCCATGTAATCTTTGGACGGCAGCTTGCCCGGCGTGTCGTCCGAGTCGTCCTCTTCGTTGCTCTTGCCGATCGGGCTGGCGGCGGATGGAGTGATGTGTTCATCGCGCCGGCGAATGTGCGGAGCGTGTGGATCGACCAAGTCTTCCAGCGACAAGCAAGCGTCGAGGAAGGCTTCGACTTTCTCGTGGCCGTAGCGATCGATGTAGCGATTCACACGCGCCGCGTGATTCGCCATCTCGTCGAGCATCTTGCGATTCGTCGGCTGGAACCAGGCGTTGTTCTTGAAGAAGTCACAATGCCCGTAGACGTGCGCGATGACCAGCTTTTGATCCATCAGCGCATTGGACTTGAGCAAGTAGGCGTAACACGGGTTGGTGTTGATCACCATCTCGTAGATTTTTTGCAGACCGTACTCGTAGCCCTTCGAGAGTTCGTCGTATTGGGCTCCGAAGCGCCAGTGCGGATAGCGGACAGGGAATCCGCCGAACGCGGCGAGCATCGACATCTCGTCGTAATCGACGACCTCGAAGTTCGTCTCGTAGAAGTCCAGCCCGTACTCGCGAGCTTTATTCGCCAGCACCTTCTGGACGTCGGCGAGTTCTTGTGGCAGTTCGCGTTGAATGCTGATCGGCATGTTCGGTCCCCTTGGTTCCTTCCACGAGACGCGCCTTCCTTGACCGTCGAACTATGCCGAGCAAGGCAAGCCCGCAACCGATGCGTGACGACGAACGATTCGATCCGCCATCGTGTTCCGATCACGCCATTCCATCGGCGGTCAGTCGAGCGGGCAGTAACATACCCACCAACCCGCTCGCGGCGAAGACCGGTTTCGCCACACTAACCCGACGCGCCAGCGAGGGCGATCGCTTCAAAACGCTCTTCCATCGGCAGTCGGTGAAGCGTTCGCCCTCGCTGGCGCGTCGGGTTAGTGTGTGTCGCCGTCGGGACCAGCAAACTCTCGATCACAGCAAGGAACCAACTCATGGCCGTCGAAATCAACATCGTCTACGAAGGACAACTCCGCTGTGCGGCCACGCACGGTCCCTCCGGAGCCAAGCTGTCGACCGACGCGCCGGTGGACAATCACGGCAAAGGCGAGAGCTTCTCACCCACCGATCTCGTGGCGACAGCGCTCGGGGCGTGTGTGATGACGATCATGGGCATCGTCGCCGAGAGGAATCAAATTGACCTGACCGGCACGCTCGTCTTCGTTACGAAAGAGATGGTCCAGCAACCGGTCCGCCGCATCGGCCGGCTGCCAGTCACCGTGACCATTCCCGCCGACAAAGCCGCGAAGGTCGCTGCCGCTGATCGAACGAAGCTGGAAACGGCCGCGAGACACTGTCCGGTGCATCAGAGCTTACATCCCGACATCGACTCGCCGATTGCGTTCGTCTGGCTGAGTTGAAGCTTTCAGAATGGAACACGGATGACGCGGATTTCACGGATGTTCGCGATCATCCGTGAAATCCGCGTCATCCGTGTTCCAATTCCTCACGCAAACGATTCGCAAGAGACACGAACGTCTCAACCTCCAACTGTTCGGCCCGGACCTCAGGTTTGATGCCAAGTTCCGCCAGCACTCGGTCGATCGCTTCACGATCGAGACGTCCTTTGAGCGCCGAGCACAGCCCGACCCGTAAATGTTTGCGACGTTGAGTAAAGACATCTCGGACAAGTTCGTGGAAAAAAGCCCGATCGGTGATCGCCGCTCGGCGAACGCGATCGGGGCGGATACTGAGGATTGCGGATTCGACGTTCGGCCGAGGCCAGAAAACTTGCGGGCCGAGCTTCTTCAGCAGCTTGATTTGGCACTGCGACTGCAACCAGATCGACAACGCTCCGAAATTGCTCCCGGCTTTCGGTTGGGCCGCCATGCGCTGAGCGAGTTCAAGTTGAATCGTCACGACCATGCCCACCCACGGCAGTTCGCTGGCGACAAGGTTTGAGATAATCGGCGTCGCCACGTCGTACGGCAGATTGGCGACCAGCTTCAGCTTGCGGTCAGGGTCTTCGCGAAGTTTCTCTTCGACAACGGCCATCACGTCCGGGTTGAGGGTGTTCTTGCTCTTGAGGGCGTCGGCATTGATGAGCGTCACGTTCCGCAGTCCGTCGAGCATCTGCTTCGCCAGACCGAACACGTTCTCGTCGTACTCAACGGTGACAACGGCGGCCGCCTCGCGAGCCAGAAACGTCGTCAGTCCACCGGTCCCCGTGCCGACCTCCAGCACGACGTCATCTGGGCCGATGAAAGCCTGATCGGCGATGTACCGGACGATGTTCAAGTCGATCAGAAAGTTCTGACCGAGATCCCCGCGCGGAAAGAACCCGTGCTGAGCAAACAGCTTCGTTAAGTGCGTGCGTGTTTGGCGTTCCGCGTCATTCATCGAGCAATCGTCTCCAGTTCTTTGTCGTCAGCCGTTCGAGAACTTTCGAGCGGACAGGGTACGGTGCCCGCCACCGAACCGCTCGAGGCCATCACGGTGACCTGGAGATCTTGGTAGTTCGTGTGAAGTCGCGGTTCGTCCATGTCTGGTTGGCTCAAAGTCTTGATCCGGTCCCCCAGCATTGTTCTGGAGTGCGGGCAATAATTCGTCGACTGACAATGAATTGTCCTGTCAGCAACAGAATCCAACCAATCACATTGAAGGCAATTCCGAGCGGCAGACTCATATTGAATCTGTCGGCCATCGCCCAGAAGAAACAGACCCCGACGATCCACTCAGCGATTCGAGTTCCGAGCAACAGCCAGATCGTTTGATTCCATCCACAACAAATGGGCGGAAAATTGTCCCATAAGCGAGCACGAGTCAGGCTGCTGTCGACCCAGAGGCGAACCCGGCCCATCACGGCCAGAAAGGTGATGAACAAACCAGAGACCATCCAGAACACGAGCGAGAGGCAGCCGACCCGGACCGTAAAGACAAAGGTTGTATCTTCGGGCCTCGGTGGCTGATCCATAAACGCCGACATCAACAGCGATGTTGCGATCAACGTAAAGGCGTATTTCGCCGTGGCACGGATCACCAGTAACGTGATTCCACAAACGCCGCGTTGCCTCCAGGGATCACGACGCAGCCACCAGAGACCCGTCGCGAGATCACTCCACATGATCTTGGTACAGGTCAACGCGATCCCCCATCGAGGCTGTGCGGTGATTTCATAGGCTGCCAGCCCTATCGCCAACATGACACTCCAGCCGATTGGCCAGCGAAAACTCGTCGGCTCGGTATCCTCGAAGTCGTCGTCGAATTCATTCGACTCCATCAGTCGCCCTTACAGATTGATCCGCACGCTGCACAGCCATCTCAAAACTTACTCATGACGTGTCCCAATGAGCCTCGC